>QBMN01000100.1 GCA_003241845.1 Shackletoniella antarctica
GGCTAAGGCTGGGCAGTAGGCGATCGCCCCCGCCAATACCGCCTCTAGCCGCCCGGCTTCGGGCGGCATGGCCAGGGCTGCGTCTAGGGAGGTTTCGGGGGGAAATTCTACCGTAGCCCCAACCCAATAATCGCCGCTGCCCAGGGGCACCAGGTGCAGGTCGTTGCCGTTGACCACGGGCTGAAAGTCGGGATTTCCTAGGGGTGCCTGGCTATGGATGCGCAGGGCCTGGCCCAGAACGGGGCCAACCGCAACGGGCTGGTGGAGGGTTTGGGTGAGGGGCAGCGTGCCCAGCCCCGCCGAAATGACGATCGCATCGGTGGTCAGGCTCTGGGTCGACGTGTGGACAGCGCCACAGAAGCGACTGTCTTCTGGTGCCGCGTCGGCCCTGTCAAACCCCACCACGGGCTGGCCAAAGTGAAACTTGACCCCGTTGGCCTTGGCCCCGGCCACCAGCGCCTGGGTCAGCTCTGAGGGGTTGATCTGGAAGTCTTGGGGCGAATAGATGGCGGCGGCGACACGATCGACGTTGAGGTGGGGGCAGCGATCGCTCACCTGCCCCGGCTCCCAAATCTCTAGGCTGTAGCCCTGGCGCTGGCGAATGGCCTGGAGCGATCGCCAGCGGGGCAGGTCTTCAGCGTCAAAGCACAGGCTGAGAATGCCCTGGGTGTTGCGCTGAATGGTATGCCCCGTCAGCGTTTCTAGCTCGGTGATCAGGCTTGGGTAGCGGCACAGGCTGGCCTGGCGCAGTCGCCAGTTGCGCCCCTTGACCTTGTGGCTGATCACCGCCATGGCCACCCCCAGGGCGGCGGCGGTCGCCCCCTGCCCCGCAGCGGCCTGGTCGATGACGGTGACGCGAAACTCTGGGCTAAGGCTGAGCTCGTAGGCGATCGCCGCCCCGACCACGCCACAGCCAATGATGGTGATCTGTTTCAAAAGCCTACGCGCGTTGGGGTCGTTGTGGGGGTGGGCACCGCCAGCCTGCTCAAAGCGGCAGCGCTATGACTGAAAGGTCGGCACCAGACTCAGAAATGAGTCAAAGTCATCCAGCGCATTGCGGTATTCTTGGCCGGCAATCACCTGCTGGTTGGTGGCGGCGGCTTCGTCAAGGCGCTCTAGGTGGGTGTATAGCTCTTGGGCGATCGCCTGGGCCTGGGGTTTGTCTTTGGTCAGCAGCGAATTGGCCAGCCGGTTTACCCGCGTCCGCATTTCGCCCATGGGGCCGTGGATGAAGCTCTGCACGTTACCCCAGTCTTTGGTCTGAATGTAGCCCTCTAGCTCGGGGAAGCGATCGCGCAGGGCAGCCACGGCAGGGGTATACAGCTCCACCTGCTGCAAAATCGCTGGGGTGTAGGTGGTCGGTATCTTCGCCGCTGGGCCACCGCAGGCTACTAGGCAGGTCGCTGCGATCGCCAGCAAAATTCCCAAAAGAGGTCTGAAGCGTCCCATAGTTAACCTTTTGCGCTCTCTACATCAGTCGTCTGTATTTTACGCCGCCGTGGCGACTTGTGAAGCGCCAAGCTGCTGTGGCGCGGGTTGCCAGCCCTAGCCTATGCTGTTAAACCCTACCCCTCCAGACTCCAATATCTCAAAGATTGCCTCACGGCTAACTGGCTTAGAGTCTTTGCCTTCATCAATCGCTTTCATTGCAGCGTCGTCTTCAGCTAGGGCAGCTAACGCCATGCTGGTGAGAATGTCTGACTCCACTGCTGAGGCTGACAGGGTCTCTTGCCAGCGCAGCTCGTTTTGAATGTCGTCTAGCAACTGTTGGGCGAGTTCGTCTTGCAGGTCGCTGGGCAGCTTTTGGGCAGCTTGAAAGGCTCGGTCTAGCAGGGTGGTCATGGCATGATCTCCGGTTGAGTTTGATGCGAGGTTGCCAGATCCCAGGGTTTTTCAAAAACCCTGGGATCTTTGCCGCTATGCACCTGCGATCGCATCGGGGACTGGGTATTTTTCGATTTCGCTGAGGGGCAAGAGCAGGGTGTCTTCGATGTATTGCCGAGTGGCTTTGGTGACATAGCAATCGCTGTTGAGGCAATCGATCAAGAGTTTATTAGCGTCATAATACTGCTGCAATTTTTCCTTTTGAACCTCAGAGAAATTCCAGTCATATTGAAAATCTCGATATTTAATCGCAATCGAATTTAATTTTTCAACAACAAGAATTCCATGGCTCATAAACCATTGTTGACACTCACTTATATTCTCTAGACTGGGGATAGTAGATTTTAAACATTTAACTTCAGTCATAAGTCCTTCGCAATTGCCCTCATCAACACCTGAAAGAATAGCTTCAAAGCCAGCCTCCATCTCTATAACCTGATGATGAAATAAATCAAAATTGTCTATATTCTGATCTGCTTCGCAAAGCTCAATTTCATATGAGATTTCACCTAATGAAATCGCATATGAGATGATTTGATCCAGGCAATAGTCCAAGGATAAATCAAACCCAATTTTATCTGAAAAAAGAAAGTCTTCAAGGCCAGTCAAGTAACTAATCTTGAAGTAATTGAATGGAACGTCATGGAAAAATCCGTAATTATCTTTATCAAAGGCAATGAATAAGGCCACAGAATTAAACTGGAAAGAAGAATAGAAAGCTCGGGAGTCACATTTTTTTAGAGTATTTTTAGCTGTTGAAGCTTTAAATAAGATCAAATTCAGATAAGTTTGAGCCTCTGCTTCGTGAAGAAGTAGACAATCTATCTGGCGCTTCATTTTCAATAACAGCATATCTGCCTGTGCTAGCATTCCTGTAGTAAGCAGGAAAATCTCGCGATATCGCTTTTTGGCAATATGAGTGGTCAGATTTTCCAACACCAACTCCAAGCCAAGTGTAGGGCCAATCATATGTCGAGCCGTAAAGTATTCCTGAAACGTAAGGTGCGAAAATGAGTAAATATTTCTAGCCCGTTCTACCAGCAAACCATGCTGGGCTTCAATGGATTTCAGCACGGCCTCGCCATCGAGTTGCAGTGCTTCATCATCATCGTTAGCACCGAGCAGATTTCGAATGTACTGGATGATGTGGCTTTCTACAGTAGCTTGCTTAAAGAAATAATCGCCACGCTCAAAGGTGGTAAAAGCAAGCTGGCTGAGCAAGTCTGCCTTGCGCTTGAGAGAGAGTTTTTTGTAGACCTGGTCGCGCTCGATGTTGCGTTTGCTGTCCCACTTTTTCAGCAATACATCCAGCCCTTCTTTATACAGCTCTGCTCGGTTGGCGGGGAAATCTGCCGCTTCGCCAAACACCAGGCACAGCAGTGTTAGCAGCAGCGGGTTTGTTGCCAGTTCTTGAATGGGTTTGTTAGCCTCTAGCCGCTGAATGAGGGTTTTGGCCTTTTTGGGGTCGTTTTTGGCCGCAAACCATTTGGTGGCAAACTCTGCAATTTGCTCTTGGTTAAAATCGGCCACCTCCACTTCGGTAAATTGCTCAAAGATATATTCTCGTGCGGCAATGCGGCAGGTGATCACACACTGGCAGGTTCTAAACTGGTGGGCAAAGGTTTTGATGTCTTGCAGCACCCGGTCGTGGTCGGTCTCGTAGACTTCATCCAGGCCATCTAGCAGCACCAGGGCTTTGCCATCGCCCAATACCGCCGAGAGTGCATTCGCCGCTGCCACACCGCAAGCATTCCACTGGCGCTGAATGTAGGTTTGTAGCGTCGGCTTTCTCTCTGCCTCGGCATAGTCCTTTAGCGTCACAAATATCGGCACCCGCTGGGGCTGAAATTCGCCCTGGTTGCAGAGAATGGCCAGCCGTTTCATAAAGGTGGTTTTGCCTGCCCCTGGCTTGCCCAAAATCATCAGCTGGTCGTGGCGCGCTACAGCCTCCAGCCCAGGGACTCGTTTATGGCGCACCTGGCCCAGCAAAAAGCGGTCAAAGTTTTCTGGGTCGCAGTCTTTCAGTAGTTCATCTAGGCCCAGCCGCCGCCTGCCGGAGAGCTTTTCGAGAATGTTGACGCTGGTGTAGATGTCGCCCAGGCCAATGGGCTGCTCCATATCTAGCACGCGCATGGTTCCGCAGCGGGCCTGGATGTCGCCATGCACCTGGGCGCGAATGGTTGCGACTAAAGCTTCAATATCCTGAGTTTGTCTAGGTAATTCAGGTGGGTCAGGTAAGCTGTCTAGCCGACTCAGCACATCTTGTACAAAGGCTAAGCCATGCCTTGAAGAGTTCTCGGCCCATTGCAGAAGCTGGGCTGTGCGATCGCCCTGGGGAGCCGTGGGGCCAGCCACAACCCCATCGGGTGGTCTGATGGCAAATAGCAGCTTGTTAAACGCTGGGGGTGGCAGCGCAGCCAGGGTATTGAAAAGCTGAAGGCGATCATTGACAGACATTCCACAACTCACACAGGGCTGGTTGCCTTCAAGTGTAGCCATCCTGTCTCAGGCAAGCTATCCCTAGACATCAGGTTCTGCCGAGGATGCGCCGAGTTAACCCTGCTTCCGCCACACCGCGTCGGCCACCCGGCACACGTCGTGCATCTCCGCCCCATCGTGGACGCGCAGAATGTCGGCCCCGCCAGCGATCGCCGCACAACAGGCCGCCGCCGTACCCCACACCCGTTTTTGGGGGTCGGGCTGATCGAGAATGGCACCAATAAAGCTCTTGCGGGAGGGGCCGACCAGCAGCGGGCAGCCCAGGTCGCGAAAGTGGCTTAGCTGCCGCAGCAGCTCTAGGCTTTGGGGATAGGTCTTAGCAAAGCCGAGGCCGGGGTCAATGGCGATCTTGCTGGGTTTCACCCCTACGGCGATCGCCGCCTCGATCTGGTGGTGCAAAAACTCGCGAATTTCGCCCAGCAGATCTTGGTAATCGGTGAGCTGCTGCATAGTGGCCGGAGTGCCCCGCAGGTGCATGATCATAATTGGCACCCCCAGGTCGGCCACCGTCGAGAGCATGCCCTTGTCGTAGGTGCCTGCCGAGATATCATTGATGATGTCGGCCCCAGAGCGCACCGCCGCCCGCGCCACCGACGAGCGAGTCGTGTCAACCGAGATAATTGCCTGGGCCAGGGCATCGTCGTCATCGCGACGAATCGCCTCAACCACCGGAATCACCCGCTCTAGCTCCTCGGCACGGGTGATCGACTCGGCCCCAGGCCGGGTCGACTGGCCGCCGATGTCGATCATGTCGGTGCCGTGGTGCACCAGGTGCCGCGCCTGGGCCACGGCCCGCTCAACCGTGTTGAACTGCCCCCCGTCGCTAAAGCTGTCGGGGGTGACATTGAGCACCCCCATCAGGTAGGTGCGGCTGCCCCAGATAAAGGTGCGATCGCGAATTTTCCAGGGAGACGGCACCGTAAGCACAGACATAGAAGTTAACTCAGCTAGAACCTCTGTCTAGCTTAGCGGAAATGCTGGGGGCGTTGGACGCTCTAACGCTCCAACGCAGACTCTACAATACCTTCTCCAAAAACTGCTGGGCGCGATCGCTCTTGGGGCTGGTAAAAAACACATCGGGCGGCGCGTCTTCCACTAGGTAGCCGCCATCGAGAAACAGCACCCGGTCGGCCACCTCGCGGGCAAAGCCCATCTCGTGGGTGACAATGCACATGGTAATCCCCGTTTTTACCAGTGCCTTCATCACCTCCAGCACCTCCTTCACCATTTCGGGGTCGAGGGCGCTGGTGGGCTCGTCAAACAGCATCACGTCTGGCTCCATGGCCAGGGCGCGGGCGATCGCCACCCGCTGCTTTTGCCCCCCCGACAGCCGCGACGGATACTGCTCAGCCTTTTCTGACAGCCCCACCTTCTCCAGCAGATCCAGGGCAATCTTGCCCGCGTCGGCCTTAGACAGACCCCGCACCTTCATCGGCGCGTAGGTGAGGTTGCCCATCACCGTCTTGTGGGGAAACAGATTGAAATGCTGAAACACCATGCCCACGTTCTGCCGCACCTTGAGAATGTCGCACTTGGGCGACGTGATATCGACCCCACCCACAAAGATGTGTCCCGCCGTCGGCACCTCTAGCAAATTAATGCACCGCAGCAGGGTAGATTTACCCGACCCCGAGGGGCCAATAATCGCCACCACTTCGCCAGTGCCCACCTCCGTAGAAATGTCCTTCAACACCTCCAGCGGCCCAAACGATTTAACTAAATGTTCAATTCTAATCACTGCGGCGCATCCTCCGCTCAAGAACGTTGGCGGCCTGGGTCAACCCCATGACCATGACGTAATAAATCACCCCCACCACAATCAGCGGCTCAAAGTAGAGAAAGGTTTGTCCCGCCACCACCTGAGCTCGCCGCATTAAGTCCAATACCCCAATGGTAGACACCAGCGCCGAATCTTTTAGTAGCGCAATGCTCTCATTCACCAGGGCGGGCAAAATATTCTTAAACGCCTGGGGCAAAATGATATCGAGCATCATCGGCCGATAGGCAACCCCCAGCGACAGCGACGCCTCCCGCTGGCCCTTGTCTACCGCCATAATGCCCGCTCGAATGGTCTCAGAGCTGTAGGCCGCCGAGTTGAGCGAAAAGGTAAACACCCCCGCCTCAATGGGCGAAATTCTATAGCCAATCAGCTGGGGCGTGGCAAAGTACACCAGCGCCAGCTGCAAAATCAGCGGCGTACCGCGAAAAATCGACGTATAAAACTCCGCAAACCACCGCAGCGGCTTAACGCTAGAAATCTTCAGCAGCGACAGCAGCGTGCCCAGGGTAAATCCAAGCAGTGCTGACAGCACCGTAAAACGGAGGGTAACCACAATGCCGTTCAAGATGAAGGGCAGCGATGGCATAATCTGGCCGAAGTCTAACTTCATAGGGCTAAGTTCACAGGGCTAAGTTCACAGGGCTAAGTTCATCAGCCACAACTACTCAGCCCCGTCGCCAAACCACTTGGCAACCAGCTCTGCCATCAGGCCGCTCGACTCCATCTCAGCCAGCACTCGGTCAAATTCACTGGTGAGCTCAGAGTCTTTGGGGAAAGCCACGGCAGACCCTACCGGCCCCTCTTCAGGAATTTCTACCGCTTCAAGGTCGGGGTTGTTGGCCAAAAAACCAGCGGCCACCGTGTCTTCAATAATGGCGGCATCAATGCGGCCTGACTTCAGCTCCTGCACAATTTCGTTGATGCGGTTCAGCGGCGACAGCTGCATACCGGGGGTCTCTGCCGCCAGGTCTTCGGCCAGCCCCTCCTGAATTGAGCCTAGCTGCACCCCAACTGTTTTGCCTTCTAGGTCGGCGGGGGTGGCGATACCGCCGCCCGACGGAAACACAATAGTCTGCTTAGCGTCGTAGTAAAGCTCAGAAAAATCGACATTTTGCAGCCGTTCTTCGGTCGGGGTCATGCCCGCCATCACAAAATCGGCGCGGCCCGCCTGAAGGGCAGGAATCAGACCGTTAAAGTCGATGTTGGTAATCTCTAGGTCGTAGCCCAGTTCGGTGGTGATGTGGCGGGCAATATCCACATCAAAACCGACAATTTCTTCGGTTCCCCCGGTGGTCTCGACATACTCGTAGGGGGGGTAATCGGCGGAGGTGGCCATGGTTAACGTGCCTCCCCCAGCAGAGTCGCCGCCCGCAGACTGACCGCCTCCGCAGGCGGTGGTCAGCCCCACCGTAGCCAAAGCCACAGCAGCCGTGGATGCTAAAAACCAGCGTCGTTTCATGATTTCTTCTCACAAACTATCGGGTGGGTTAAGCATGGGCAGCAGCCCCGGAAGCTGCCTGATGTGGCCTCCAGAAGCAGCTACCAGAGGCCATATTAGTAGACAGAGGCACAGTCTCCCCTTAGCCTGCGGTTCTGCTTAAACCCACTCCAGTGAACTTGATATAGCTTGCAAAGAAAAAAGATCTCTGAATGTAGCCTGAGCTACCGTTTCCCCAAGTCCTACGCCTAGGGAGCCACATCTTCCGCTAAAAACCGATTGGCCAACTGGTTGGTTGACCACTGATACTCCATGTCAATGTTGTCATGCTTGCAGGCTTCTTCTAGCTGGCGCTGCTGCGATAGTGCCTTGCGCAGGGTGCTAATTAGCCCCTGCACCTGAAGGCGCAGCCGGGGGTCTTGGTAAGCTGCCGCCATGGTTTGCTGCTCTAGCAGCTGCAGCAACAACTCATAGTGAATGTGGGAGGGTAGCGGTAGCGGTTTGCCTAACGATGTCATTGCGGTGCCCCAGAGGTGCATTTGTTGGATTAAACCAGGAAGGAGATAAAGGTCTAATAAGCTAATTGATGTTTTTTTCGTAAAGTTGATCGATGGCGACACCGGGGTCGGGCTGTCGAATCAGCGATTCGCCCACCAGCACCACCTCTGCCCCGGCGGCAGCCACAGCCTTGAGATCAGCTGGGGTGTGAATGCCCGACTCGCTGACCACCAGGGCACCGCTGGTGGTCAGCCGATCGCGCCGCGCCTCAATCAGCTCGGCGGTGGTCTCTAGCCGGGTGGTAAAGGTCTCTAGGTCGCGGTTGTTGATGCCAATCAGCGCCAGGCCGGGCACCGCCAGCACTCGGTCAAGCTCGTCTAGGGTGTGCACCTCTACCAGCACCGCCATGCCCAGGGCCTTGGCGATCTGCACAAAGTAGTTGAGGTCTTGGTCTGAGAGAATGGCGGCAATCAGCAGCACCGCGTCGGCCCCCTTAGACCGAGCCAGGTACATCTGGTAGGGGTAGATAACAAACTCTTTGCACAGCAGCGGCAGGTCGACCGCCGCCCGAATCTGGGTCAGGTACTCAAAGTCGCCCTGAAAAAAGGTTTTGTCGGTCAGCACCGAGAGGCAGGTGGCCCCGTGGGCGGCGTAGGTTTGGGCGATCGCCACCGGGTCAAAATCTTCCCGCATTACCCCTTTGCTGGGGGAGGCTTTTTTGATTTCGGCAATCAGGGCGGGGGTGGTGTGCCCGGCCCGCAGGGCGGCGATGAAGTCGCGGGCCGGGGGCGCGTCGAGCACCTGGCGCTGGAGATCGGCCAGGGGCAGGCGCTCCCGCAGGGCGGCCACTTCGGTCTCTTTGTGCCAGACAATCTTTTCGAGGATGTGCCTCGGTTCAGCGTCGGCGGTTTTGATTTGGTACTGCAAATGTTTGACCGCAACAGCGGGGTTGGGAGGGCGACGGCGAATTTTCATCAATTTTGGCGTTTGGATTTTGGACGTTAGGTGGGCATTGCCCACCATTAACCCCGAGAAAAACTAGCTTGTAGGGTGGGCATTGCCCACCATTGACCTGAGGAAAAACTAGCTGGCCAGAACGGGGGAACCTGGGGTGATCGCGGCTGATCGGGCGATCGCCAGACGAAAAGGTGGGCAATGCCCACCCTACGGGAATTAAGCGGGAACCACTACGGCCCGCTTGAAGGCTTCGTCAAGCACCTCCGACAGGGTGGGGTGGGTGTGCACATAAAACGACAGGTCGGTGACGGTTTGGCCGCTGGCGATCGCATTGGCCGCCTCCTGAATCAGATCCGCCGCGTGCAGGCCAATGATGTGGGTACCGAGAATTTCGCCGGTATCTTTGCGGTAGATCACCTTGGCCAGCCCGTCGACCTCGCCCTCGGCCAGGGCCTTGGAGTTGCCTTTGAAATAGGTCTTCACGGTGTCGATGACATAGCCCTCGGTCTCGGCCAGGGTCTTGGCGGCGGGTTCGGTCAGGCCCACAAAGCTGACCTCAGGGTGGGTAAAGGCCGCCGCCGGAATGCTCAGGTAGTTCACCGTGCGCGGGTCGCCGCAGATGGTTTCTACGGTCAAAATGCCCTGGGCAGAGGCGGCGTGGGCCAGCATCATTTTGCCGGTGGCATCGCCGATCGCCCACAGGTGAGGCACCGGCTCGCCGCCCCGCAGCACCCGCAGGTGGTCGTCGACCGGAATAAACCCCCGGCGGTCGGTCTCCACACCAACCTTTTCTAAGCCAAGGTCTTTGGTGGCGGGGATGCGGCCCGTGGCCACCAGGCAGGCATCGACCTCCAGGGTCTCCACCACCTCACGAGTCTCGCGATCGGCCAGCTCAATGGTCACTGGCGAGCCAGGGGTCACCTTCTGGGCGATCACCCCGGCGCGGGTCTCGATATCGCGGGGGGCGATTAGCACCCGCTGGGCGATCTTGGCGATGTCGGGGTCGAAGGTGGGCATCAGCTGATCTAGCGCTTCGATGATGGTGACTTCGCAGCCCAGGGCGGTGTAGACATCAGAAAACTCTAGGCCTATATAGCCGCTGCCGATGATCGCCACCCAGTCGGGCAGCCAGTCGAGCTTGAGGGCTTCGTCGCTGGTGAAGACGGTTTTGCCGTCGATCTCAATGCCGGGGGGCACAAAGGGCACCGAGCCGGGCGACAGAATAATGTCTTTAGCGGTGACAAATTTTTCGCCGTCGGGGGTGGCGATCGCCACCTTCTGCTCACCGGCCAGGCGCGCCCAGCCCTTGATAATATCTACCCCCAGCCGGGTCAGGCTGTTGGTCATATCGCCCTGAATTTTGCTCACCAGGTTCTTGGCGTGGTCGGCGATCGCCTCGCGGTCATAGCTCACCGACCCCACCGAGATGCCTAGAGATTTGAGGTGGTGCTCGTTACGCAGCTCGCGCACCCGCCCAGAAGCCGCCAGCAGCGCCTTAGAGGGAATGCACCCCCGGTTGACGCAGGTGCCCCCCATCACATCGGCCTCGACGATGGCGGTTTTTAGCCCCCGCTGTACTGCGTGGATGGCGGCCCCGTGGCCCCCCACCCCGGCTCCAATAATTAGCAGGTCGTAATCAAATGCGTCGCTCACAGCAGGCTCCTGAACAGGTGATCCAAATATTTAGCATTTAGCGCAGCAGATTTGGCGCGGCAGATTTTAGGGAAACAAGATTTCCCTTCATTCTTGACCACAGCGGGGTGATCAGACAACTCCTAAGTTCTCAGGCTCTATTTAATCTGTCTACTTACTGTCTACTTACTGTCTACTTACTGTCTACTTACTGTCTACTTATACTGTGGGATCTCAATCACTGGCCGCCCGCCGCCCACCGCTGCCGCCGCGCCTCGTAGAGCAGCAGCGCCGCCGAAATCCCCACATTCAAAGACTCCACCGCCCCCGCCATGGGAATGCGTACCTGCACCGTGGCCTGGCGCTGAAGCGCCGCCGACAGCCCAGCCCCCTCATTGCCCAGCACAATCACCGTGGGCCGGGTGAAATCTACTGCCCAGTAGTCCACCTCGGCGTGGGAACTGGTGGCCACCAGCTGCACCCCCGCCTGCTCCCAATCGGTGAGCAACGAACCTACATTGTCGACCACCGCTAGGGGCAGCCGAAACCACTGGCCCGCCGAGGCCCGCAGCACCTTAGGGTGGTCGGGGGCGACGCTGTCGGCGCTGAGCCACAGGCCCTCGGCCCCCGCCGCCACCGCCGTGCGCACAATGGTGCCCAGGTTGCCGGGGTCTTGCAGGGTCTCGACCACCAGACCAGTGGTTTGGATGACTGGGCTGGGCGATCGCCTGATCTGAGGGGCCACCGCCACCACCCCATCGGGGTGCTGGGTCGTCGCCATGGCGGCCAGCAGGGCTTCAGAGACTTGTTCGACCCGTTTGGCCCGCTGCCCCAGGGCCAGGGCTAGGTCAAGGTGGGCCTGCTCCCAGGCGGGGGTGTAGCAAACAATGTCGAGGGGATAGTCAGAGGCCAGGGCCTCTTGAATTAGGTGGGTGCCTTCGAGCAAAAACTGCTGCTGCGATCGCCGTTCCTGGCTCTGATGCAGCCTCCGAAAAAACTTAACCAGGGGATTTTGCAGGCTCGTAAGCATGGCACTATCCCCTGGTTGCGCTTGTTCTGTCTGACTGATCTGTTTGACCTGATCAGTTTGACTGATCTGTTTGACTATGAAATGCGGAACCCGGGACTTGAACCCGGATGTTATTGCTAACACTAGGACCTGAACCTAGCGCGTCTACCAATTCCGCCAGTTCCGCTGGCTGGGCGTTATTAACGCCGCGATTTGTAACTATGCCCGGAGTTGTGACCAGAGTCAAGCCTTTGAAAAAAGATTTCGTGATTTTAGGTGAATCAGCTATCCTGATGTGGCTCAACCTGGCAAATGGCCCTAGATCGCTGTGGCGAAATTGATGATTTCGAGTAGAATCTAGACGAAATTTGGGAAAAGGTGGAGTTATCAGTCGTGGAGGACACCGCTATCGTTACATCCATTGGTTTACACACCCCTGTGACCGCCGCCGAGGCGGATGGCGCTGTACTTGAGATTACCGGCGGTGCTTCCCTGGCTGGTCAGGTCACCATCAGCGGGGCTAAAAACTCGGCCCTGGTGGCCATGGCAGGTACGCTGCTGTGTTCGCAGCCCTGCCGCATTCGCAATATTCCTCACCTGATGGATATTGCCCGCATGGGGGAGGTGCTCACTGCCCTGGGGGTCAAGCTCAAGCGAGAAGACGACTCTTTGGTGGTTGACGCCAGCATCATTGCCCACACCAAAGCGCCCTACGACGTAGTTAGCCGCCTGCGGGCCAGCTTCTTTGTGATTGGGCCGCTGCTGGCCCGCATGGGCGTAGCCCGCATTCCTCTGCCGGGTGGCTGCGCCATTGGGGCACGCCCGGTAGAGCTGCACGTGCGCGGGCTTCAGGCCATGGGGGCCGATGTCCACATCGAGCACGGCACGGTTCACGCCTACATTCCGGGCAGCGGCAGGCGCTTGCAGGGAGCCAAAATCTATCTCGACTACCCCAGCGTCGGCGCTACCGAAACCCTGATGATGGCCGCCACCCTGGCCGACGGCGAAACCATCATTGAAAACGCGGCCCAAGAGCCTGAGGTGGCTGATTTGGCCAACTTCTGCCGGGCCATGGGGGCTCGCATTCGCGGCGCTGGCACCAACACCATCACCATTGCCGGGGTGCCCAGCCTGCACAGCACCGACTACAGCATTATTCCTGACCGCATTGAGGCGGGCACCTTCTTAGTGGCCGGGGCCATGACCCGCTCAGAAATCAGCATCGCCCCGATCATTCCTGAGCACCTCACCGCTGTGATCGCCAAGCTCCATGAAATTGGCGGACAGGTGGTGATCGATGGCCCCAGCCGGGTGCGCTATGTACCCGCCAGCACCATTACCCCAGTAGATATTCAAACCGGGCCGTTTCCCGGCTTTCCCACCGATATGCAGGCCCAGTTTATGGCCCTGATGGCGGTGTCCGAAGGCAGCAGCCTGATCACCGAGACGGTGTTTGAAAACCGCCTGCGCCACGTGGCCGAGCTCAACCGCATGGGGGCCGACATTCGCCTCAACGGCAACTGCGCCATCATCAAAGGCGTGCACCAGCTCTCTGGTGCCCCGGTGCTGGCCACCGACTTGCGCGCCTCGGCGGCGCTGGTGCTGGCGGGTCTGGCGGCCAAGGGCACTACCACCATTCAGGGCTTGCACCACCTCGATCGCGGCTACGACGACCTCGAGGGCAAGCTGCGGCGGCTGGGCGCTAACCTACGCCGCTACAACGACGGGTCTGTGATTGCTTCCTAGTCGTCAGCTAATGGACGCGCAAGAAAAGAAGATGCCATCTTATTGGTGCATGCTTAGAGAGTGGGCCGCTGGCCAATAGGATGGCAAATACTCAAATGAATCATGTCCATTCCTGAACCAATTCACTAATTAGAGAGTGGAGAGTTCGAGCAGGCTCATCAAGACTTTGAACGTCGAAGCCATGAACAACCTGATTGCGAATAGCGTACATCTCCTTGGCAACATGAAATTGCTCCCGTGAGATTTCTCCTTGAGAATACAAATGATTAATAATTGATTGACTGGAAAGCCGCTCTATTGGAATAAAAAGTTGAATAGCTCGACGCCGTAGAGCAGCTATTAGAATGTCATCGGTGTAAATTAAGCCAACCAGTGCATCTTGAATGGGTTTAATAATATTATCAATATCAACAGGGTCGTGGCCTGATAGGTAGACCAGCGTGAGTTGTAGATCTTGGCAAGATAAAGGAGGTTTTGTCCATATTTTTGCTGCTTCGCTTTGAACATAAGACTTCCACGCCTGGTAGTAGGGTGGGCACTGCCCACCATTGGGAAACTATTTTCCAGAAGTCGCCTAATTCAGTTCACCAAGTATACCCAAGCAGTGATATTTACCTAGAGCTGCACCACGTCGAGGCGAGAGGTGGCCAGCCGATCCATCCACCCGGCGAGAAAGGCGTGGTTGGCGGCTCGTTCGCCGGGGTCTTGGGTGTCGGCGGGGTGAGGCAGCAGCCCTTGCAGTGATGCACTGGTGACACAAAACATCGACTTCTGGAAGCTCTGACAGATTTTCACCCGCACGTCATCTAGCCCGCGCCCGCTAGATTGGTAAAACGCCGTTAGGTAGGCGGGCAGGTAGTGGCGCATGTCCTGCATGAGCAGGGTAGGGGGAATGCCCGCGCCGCCGATGGGCAGCGGGTCGGCGTAGAGCGCACCGTACTCAAAACGGCCCTGGTCAGCGGAGATCTGGTTGGCCTGGGCGTTGTAGGACACGGTGCCTAAAAATGGCGTGCCGCGAAAGAATACCGCCTCCACGTAGGGCACCGCCACATCCATCAAGAAGGTCAGCCCCGCCGACTTGGGCAGCAGGTCGTAGGTGGTGCCGTCGATTTCGACGCCATAGGTGATCGGGTTGGCTGCCGCCGCCACCAGCCCGGCCTTGATGAAGGCCACCACCTCGGGAATAGTGATAACCTTACCCTCGTCGTAGGCATCTGACAGATCAATAAACAGATCGCTCATCACCCGCCAAAACTGGCCCAGGGCGCTGTAGTAGACGAGTTGACGCACCTGCTCAGGCAAAAAGTCGGGGAACAGGGCGTGGAGAGCGCGCATGGGCAGGTTGGCTCTGAGCTTGGCGGCAACGGCGGCTTCGCACCGCTGGAGAAAGTCGTCGCTATCGAGGTATTCGTCCATTTTGCCGCCGCCGTGCCAGAGCATGGTTTTCATGCAGTACTCGGCGTACTCAAAGTTGATGCGATCGTGCCACCAGTGGCGCAGCAGCTGCGGCAGCGTCACCTTGCCGTTGAAGTATTTGAAAAACGGAAACAGCACCAAGAACTGATGATCGGCGATGTAGATCAGGTTCTTAGAGTAGGCGTCGAGCACCACGCCGTAGCTCTTGAGAATGCCCACTACCTCCAGCCTGTTGGTCTCGGAGTCGGGCAGCAGCGCCTCGGCCCCCAGGAGCTTTTGAATGAATGACTCTAGGGGATGGGTGGCGGCATCGACAGCAGGCAGGGTATTAATCATGGCAGGTAGACATCAATGCTAGGGGCAAGAGCAGGGGCAATCGGGCTAGTATTGGCGATCGCCGCCGGCTGAGTCGCCGAGACGATTGAGCTAAAGCGCGACTCATCTAGCATAAAGGCCTGATAGGGCTCGTGCAGCGCTAGAGTAGTGTGCTCGCTCCAGCGGGCCAGCCAGTTGGGCTGGAGGCCAAAGGCAATAATTAGCACCGCTAGGCCCAGGGCGGGGGCGCGATCGCGCCAGGTCACCGAGGGCAGCACAATATCGATCTGGGGGGCGTTAGTGGGAGGGGCGATCGCCAGCCGACCAAAAAAGGCCCGGTTCACCAGCAGCAAAAAATACACCGCCGTCAGTCCTGACCCCACCATACAAAACAGCGTCTGCACCGGGAAGATCAAAAAGCTCCCCCTAAACACCAAAAACTCAGAGATAAACCCCGCCATCCCCGGAATCCCGGCGCTGGCCATCACTCCCAAAATCATCATGCAGCCCACAAAGGGCAGGCCGCGCTCTGGGTTGAGCAGGCCGCGCAGCACCGTCAGGTCGCGGGTGCCCGTGGTTTTGTACACCACCCCCACCAGCAAAAACAGCAGCGCCGCGATCAGGCCGTGGCTAATCATTTGAAACACCGTGGCCACAATGCTCACCGGAGTGCTCGCCGCCGCCGCCAGCAGCACATAGCCCATGTGGCCGATGGAGCTGTAGGCCACCATCTTTTTCATGTCGGTCTGGGCGATCGCCGCCAGCGACCCGTAGAGCACGCTGATCACCGCCCAGGTGGCCAGCCAGGGGGCCAGGGCCATCCAGGCGTCGGGCAGCAGGCCCAGGCCAAAACGCACCATGCCGTAGGTGCCCAGCTTCAGCAGCACCCCCGCCAGCAGCACCGACACCGGGGTGCTGGCCTCCACGTGGGCATCGGGCAGCCAGGTGTGAAACGGAAACAGCGGCACCTTAATGCCAAAGCCAATCAGCAGCGCCACCAGCAGGGTGATCTGCTGGGCCAGGGGCAGCGCCGCCGCCAGGCCGCTGTCGTAGTCAAAGCTGCTGTTGCCCGACAGCCACACCAGGCCCAAAAACGCACCCAAAATCAAAATCCCGGACAGGGCCGTGTAGATCAAAAACTTGGTGGCCGCATAGCCCCGCCGCGCCCCGCCCCAGATGGCAATCAGCAGGTACAGCGGAATTAGCTCTAGCTCGTAAAAGATAAAAAACAGCAGCAGGTTAGCGGCCAAAAACGCCCCGGCCACGGCGCTGTTGATCACCAGCAGCAGCACATAGTAGAGCCGTACTCGGTGCAGCTGGGGGTCAGTGATATAGATCGCCACCAGGCCCAGCAGACTGTTGATCACCAGCAGCGGCAGCGATAGGCCGTCGAGACCGAGCCGGTAGCTTAGCCCCAGGGGTTCAACCCAGGGCAGCAGTTCCTCAAATTGAAAGCCCGACGTCGTCAGATCGAAGCGACTGGCCAGTAGCGCCAAGACCACCAGCGTCGCCACCAGGCTGACACTGCTAATAATTTTGGCGGTCTGCGACTCTAGCTTGCCAGGCCACACAATCAGCACCAGCACTCCCACCAGCGGAATTAAAATCAATGCACTCAGCATCGTCAACCGTTACCAAAGCGTCCAGGTCATGAAAATTCCGAGCAGCCCCACCCCGGCAAAAATAGTCAGCAGGTAGAGCTGAGACTGGCCTGAGGCGCTGTACTTGAGGCTCTCGCCGCCAAACAGCGAGGCCAGCCCCACCCCGTTCACCAGACCGTCCACCACATACTGGTCAAACCAGCTGCTAAACCGGGCTAGGCCAGACACCGTCGCCACCACGGTTTTGTCGTAGAGGCGCTCGGTGTAGAAGTCGTAGGCCAGCAGATCTTGGGCAATGCGCAGGGGGCGATTGAGCGATCGCGCCAGAGACTTAGATATCGGCACCCGCGCCCCCTGCGC
>QBMN01000101.1 GCA_003241845.1 Shackletoniella antarctica
ACCCCAGCCAGGCGGCGATCGCCAACCCCAACAATTACCTCATTCAGCGCAATCAGTATGCCCTCAGCTACAGCCGCGATCGCAGCGGGCTCAACTGGGCCAGTTGGGAAGTCGATGCCGCCTGGCTCGGCTCGGTGCGCCGCCAAGATGACTTTCGCCCCGACGGTGCCCTGCCCGCCGGGTTTTATCAGGTCACCCCTAACGACTACCGGGGCAGCGGCTTTGATCGCGGCCATGTGGTGCCCTCGGGCGATCGCACCAACAGCCCGCGCGACAACTCCGCCACCTTTTTGATGACCAACATCATCCCTCAGTCGCCCGAAAACAACCGTGGCCCCTGGCGAGAATTAGAAGAACATGGGCGATCGCTGGTCTACCAATACGACCACAGCCTGCATGTCTTCGCTGGGGCCTACGGACGCCAGGGGAACGTAGGCAACCGCGCCATAGCCGTACCCTCCCGCCTGTGGAAAATCATTGTGGTCTACGACCGGCTCCCCGACGGCGGCTTAGGTATCGGCAGCGATACCCAAATTATTGCCGTAGACATGCCCAACGTCAGTGGGGTAGACCCAGACTGGCAACGCTACCAAACCTCGATCGAGCGCATCGAGATCGCCACAGGCTACACCTTTCTTGAGAATCTCCCTCCAGACCTGCAATCCCACCTCAAAGGGGAGCGTAGCGCTGATCGTTAAAGAGCTGGCGCTACAACATTCCAGCGTGAGTAGTTAGGGCTTATAATGCTGTGCAGGTAAAGTAACATTTATTTTTATGGAGTCAAGCCCGCTGCTTAAGTTAGCCACTGCTATGGTTTTAGGCCTGTCAGCGTAAAGAATTCTACTTTAAAGACATCTGTGCACAGCCACTTTGCCCCAGGCAGTGCTCACGGACTCAGTAGCCTACATAAAATAGTTATTCAGAATGCATAAAACCCACTGGAAGGCACAAAATTGGCTAATTGATCGATTTTAGTAAGAATTCAGCGGTTGGGGGCTGACTCCCTAGCTCAAGGAGTTGGGCGTCAGCGGTGATGTATTACCCCATCGCCATAAACCGAAAACCTGGGTCTATGACCCCTTGCCAAGTTAACTGCTGCTAACAAGTCTGCTACATAACCCTCATCTAGGTCTAGGAGTAGAATTTTACCTGTGGGAAAACTAAAGATGCCGAGCCAGACTTGGTATATCTAGATTAAGCCCTAGATTTTTTGGAGAGAACCCGCTAAGATCTTAGACTTGCCACTTTTATATATGAGCAGTATGTGAGCGATTGCAAAATCGGCTACAAAAATAGCCTTAGCTGGCTTGTCAGCGTTAGCTATCTCTCGCTTAAACTACTCACTCTGGCCTAAAGGCTAGCTAGCATCTACGTCGATTATAGATAAACTGCCTAAATTGTTCGCTTAATTGCTTTATAAAGTCCTTCTTTTATGTCAAATAAATACGGCCCCAAGCGTCTATCAATATTTGTAGACGGCAACAATATGTTTTATGCCCAGCAAAAAAATGGCTGGTTTTTTGACCCCAAACGGGTGCTTGAATATTTTCTCAGTCTGGATGGCGGCACCACCCTAGTCAACGCCTTTTGGTACACAGGTCTAAAAGATCCTCAAGATCAGCGGGGCTTTCGAGACGCGCTGATTAGCCTGGGCTATACCGTCCGCACCAAGATTCTCAAAGAATATTACGACGACACCTCTGGGCGATACTCTCAGAAAGCTAATCTAGACATCGAAATCGCCATCGATATGTTTAACACCGCCGATCAGTACGATGAGGTGGTCTTATTTAGCGGCGACGGCGACTTTGAACGAGCTATTGAACTACTGCGCTCTAAAAGTACCCACATCACCGTAGTTTCAACAGAAGGCATGATTGCCCGCGAACTGCGCAATGCCACTGATCGCTACATCGACCTCAACAGCGTCCGCAAACATATCGAAAAAGAATAGTATCGGATGGCATAAGTTAGCCGGGCATTCAGATTCGGGAACCTACGGGATAGCCCGAATATCTCACCAGTCCACTGAAAGGGAAGGCACGAAAGGGGGTCAGAATGGTCTCAGCCATCAGATTGCGGCGTGTTTGATTCAGCGGATAGGGCTTGAATGGTAGCGCGACCACAGGGCGTTTGCCCCGCCACTTGGGTGGCGTCTTCGCTCCAGCTAAGTGCTCGTGCCAGTTTTGCCGCCGAGGGCTGAACAGGGCGGCCAGCTTGTTTTGCAGTAGCTGGTCGAGGAGGGCGATCGCGCAGGTCATCTATCGAGGGGAGGCATTACAAGACGCAGGGGCTAGGCTAGCTCTCATTTTGGCAGGTGACTTTGTAGGATTCTGACTGACTTGCGTACCACTAACAGAATCTAACTAATATTTGGTGTCGTCGGCCCTTCGGGGCGAGGCGACCAGCCCGTTGCTATTGGCGAACCCGGAGGCCCAGCCGGGGCGGGAGCGGTTGCAACCTCTGGTGATGGGTTCGCCGGAGCGGGTGCGGGCGACGATTAACCTGCTGCATGTGTTGACCTATGCAGAGCAGGCGACTGGTCGCCAGTTAATTACGATTCTACCGTCTGGGATTTTAATTACCCCAGAGCAGGGGGAGGTGTTCAGTCTGCTGAGGCGCGACAGGCCAGTGGGTTAACGGAGGTGTAGGCTGGGCTGCCCAGTTGCCACAAACTTAGCAGCGATGGGCATACATAGACTTAACTCTCTATGCCCATGCTGTGTTTTTTCAGAGTAGGTATCTAAAATGTCTACAAAAGCCACCATCGCCTATGGGAAGACGTTCCACTTCTATCACGAAGTGCTGGACGACAACTGCGTGTATCTGGAACTGGAGCAGGTGGAGTTTGAAGCCTCCTGCAACCGGGTCATGGTGCCAATCCCCGTTCACATTTGGGAGGTGATTCGGCAATATCCCGGTATTGATCTGTCCTGGGCTGACCAATCCGACGCAGAGATTCTAGACCACGTTCGCCAAAGCGTAGACGATCGCATTCGCGACTATGCAGCGACTGACCCCGACAAGAAGGGCTGGGTCTCGCTCTGTGGCGGTTTGGTATTCGGCCAAGCCGATGCCCCTCGGCAAGAGCAGATTCAACAGGGAGTGGCCCACTACCAACGGCTGCGGGAGCACCAACAGCAGGTTAAAGCTGCGATCGCAGAGCTACAGCAGGCTCAACGCAATTCTGCCTAGTTCGTAGGATGCGTTAGCACCAGCGTAACGCATCGGTTCTTCCAACGCGATCGCCTTGCACGGCATGGATTACGCTTCGCTAATCCATCCTACGGGTGCCGCTTCTGAAGCGTTCTCTGATGCAGAAATCAGCCTTTGTGGAGAGGTTAAGCCTTCTGTGTGTTTGGTAGCCTTGCGACAATTGCTACCGCTCTTGGTTTGAACTCCTATAGGACTGACTCACTTTATGAATATTCCTGTTTCTCCCTGGGCGCTTCTGTCACAGACACACTTCAAGGTGCTACCTTCCGTGCGCCAAAATTTAAATCATTGGCGATCGCAGGCAGAGCAAATTCCCAATCCAGAGTTACGGAAGCAAGCGATCTCAAGTCTTGAAACCAAACAGTTCCATTGTGAAGGCGGATCAATCTATGGACTGCTGGCAAACAAAGACCGGCGGGAGGCAATTCGCTTTATTGTGGCGTATCAAACCATTAGCGACTACTTGGATAATTTGTGCGATCGTAGTCGTTCGCTCGATCCTGAAGATTTTCGGTCACTGCATGACTCCATTTTTCACGCACTCACTCCCGACGCAGAATTGCCGAACTACTATCGGTTTCGTGAAGATCAAAATGATGGCGGTTATCTCAAAAGTTTAGTTAGAACTTGTCAAGCCGTTTTATCGAGCATCCCGAATTACGCAAAGATTGCTCCAACCCTGCATGAACTGGCAAGCTATTACTGTGATTTGCAAGTTCATAAGCACGTCAAAATTGAAGAGCGTATTCCCCGCTTGAAAGCTTGGTTTTCTCAACATCAAGCTCAGTTTCCTGAACTGAGTTGGTATGAGTTTTCTGCTTGTGCGGGATCGACCTTGGGAATTTTTTGTCTTGTGGCTTATTCGTTTAATCAGGAGTTTTCTGAAACGCTGACAAATCAAGTGAAAAATAGCTATTTTCCTTGGGTTCAAGGGTTGCATATCTTACTCGATTATTTGATCGACCAAGAAGAAGATCAGATCAATGGCGACTTAAACTTTTGCTTTTATTATAACAGTCAAGATGAACTGACAGAGCGACTCCAACAATTCATCAAAAACGCAGCGAAAAGTGTTGCTCACTTACCGCATACTCGGTTTCATCAGTTGATTAACCAAGCATTACTAGGCGTTTATCTTTCAGACAAGAAGGTGAGAAGACAGCAGGCAGTGCAAAAGATTGCAAAGCAACTGATTCTGAGCGGTAGTCCTGCTTCCTTTTTCTTTCAGAACCGGCTGCTCGCAGCTCATCTGGTATGAAGGTTAACCCTTAAAATATAGCGACATGTAGGCCTTACTGTGGCAAAGATTGCGGTGATTGGTGCAGGTTCAGCAGGCTATCATCTGGCGAAAAGTGGGCATCAAGTGACGTTGATCGATAAGAGTGGCTTTCCGAGAGATAAAGTCTGTGGCGATGGCATTAGTCTCGAAACGGTTCAAGTCCTTTCGACAATGGGAATCTACCCGCAAGATCTTCGACAGCGGATTGCTGAATATGCTCCGATTCATCGGTTTTTTCTGGGAGTTTCAAATCAGATCTCTCATAGTGAAGCCACAACCCTAGAAGCGTACTGCATTCCTCGATTCGTGTTTGATCAACTTCTGCACGAGAAAGCGATCGAGTCCGGTTGTGTTCCGCTCATCCAAACCATTCGTGAAAACAATGGACAGCTTCAGCATTTATCTGAGACGTTCGATTACCTGATTGATGCGCGGGGTGTTTCTGCGGGAGAGGTGAGCGCGATCGCGATTCGGGCGTATTGGATGTTCAACCGCCAAAACTTATCGGATGTGGATCTGAGCGAAGCTCAAATTCACTTCGATCATCATTTAGGCGCGAGTGGATATGGCTGGATCTTTCCAGTTTCGACCCAGGGAGAATGGGTCAAATTGAATGTTGGGGTGATAGTCTGGTTAGATGAATCGCAGAAGACAAATGTGATTCAGTTGTTTAAGCAGTTCATTCAAAGCAATTCACAGACGCGACATTTGCTGAGTAAAGTCATTCACCAAGACACGCCTAAAGTTTATCCACTCGCGACGGCTCGAAAAGGGAATCGAGTCACAGATGGAAATATTCTCAAGATTGGAGATGCTGCAAATCTGACTGATCCATTGACGGGAGAAGGGATTGCGAACGCCGTGCTGAGTGGACTTTACGTTGCACAAGCGATCAATATGAGTCGTTCTCCAGAAATGGCAGCAGAAAACTGGCAGTATCTCTACGAGTCTCACTTCGAGGCAGATCTGCGGGCGGGGCTGCGAATTAAAGCGTTTAGAAAATTCTCGTGGATGAATACGCTGCTGATCTGGTCGATGAAACAGAATCCGCGCATTGCCACACAAGTGAGTCGTACTGTTGCAGGCTTAGTGCCTTATCACGAGGTGCTATCTTCGCTAAGGTATTGAAGCTGAAATTTTCAGCAAAACCATTTCTTCATCATACGGAAAAAGATATCAACAATTACCTACGCGCGCCTGTCTACCGCTTGTACTAGACCAGTGCCGTCCGCCTAGTCTCGCCGGGAAGCCCAGCAACTCCCCTTGTCGCCTGGTACTAACCCTAGAGCAACCTGCCGCCAGTTTGTAGGATGCGTTAGCGCCAGCGTAACGCATCGATTCTCCCAACGCGATGAAATCCGGCGCAGTCGCAGCGACTCCAACGTTTATCTGTTCTACAAACTTCAGCGCAAAAAACGATGGCTTTGTGCCATTATCCGACAACTCAACGGCGAAGGCTTTCTGATCACCACCTATCCCA
Organism: Shackletoniella antarctica; assembly: GCA_003241845.1. GTDB lineage: Bacteria > Cyanobacteriota > Cyanobacteriia > Phormidesmidales > Phormidesmidaceae > Nodosilinea > Nodosilinea antarctica. The sequence continues at coordinate 5,976 of QBMN01000101.1, forward strand.
CCGATACAATCAAAGAAGGAGAAACCGTATGGCAGAAGTAAAAGTTTGTTACGATCAAGTCGGCAATACCTTAACCGTCTGGTTTGGCAATCCTCAAGACGAATACATCTGTGAAGAAACCGGGGATGAAGTGGTCTTAATGAAAGACGGCAACGGGCAGGTCATTGGTTTTGAAAAACTCAACTACACCATTCCATCACCCGCAAATCTCAAAATTTACTTTGAGACTGCGGCTGCATAATTGGTGATAAATTGCTCCCCTTTCAAAGTTCATAGGATGCGTTAGCGCCCGCGTAACGCATTGATTATCCCAACGCGATCGCCTTACACCGAATGGATTATGCTTCGACAATCCATCCTACGGGTGCCGCCTATCGGGATCTCGGCGACGGGTATTGTGCTTAGTCGTGGCTACAGTGCAGCATTTGCCAGTCTGCTAACGGCGAAGGCACTACGTTTTGCGTCTAATTCAATCAATTCATCCAGGAAATAAAGCAATCATCTGTCATACCTAGACGCAGATGATTGCGAAGGCGGGGCCAATAGAGGTAATCGCCACGGGAAAAAGCAACTCGTTTGCAATGTGGATACCCGCGTGATCACCACGGCGTTTAACGCCGAGACTGCCCTTACCCTAAATCCCTCTCCCGAGGGTAGAGGGACTTTGAAGCATTTTCCGGCTCCCCTCTCCTCTCGGGCTACTGCTTACACCGTGTTTGCACCAGATTTGCGAGGCACAGGAGACTCAGGCAAGCCCTTGATTGGCTATGACAAGCGATCGCTGGCGATCGCCCTTACAAAACCTCTTTCTCAAACACACAATTAGATGGTTCATGTCATACTGAACCTGACTTTGACTGCGGCGATCGCATGGGCAGATTGGGGGTTGCGCTACACAATAGGCCGAGGGCGATCAATACTAGAAATCCGACTGCCAGGCCATAGGGGCGCAGATTGCTCCCATCTGGCATCACCATAATCGGTAGACCACAGCCCAGGCGTTCATGGCAGTGTGCAGAACAAGGGCTGGCAACAGGCTTCCCCTGGTGCGGTTGGACAGCCACGCAAACAGCACCGATAGAGCCATAGTGCTCGCCATATATAGCCCAACTGGAATGTAGCTTTGCGCTGTGTCGGCCATATAAAACAGTGGCAGATGCCACGCGCCCCACACCGCGCCCAAGATGAGACTGGCCACGCGCCAGCTATAGCGCTCTTGCAAAACGGGCAATGCATAGCCCCGCCAGCCCGTGACGCTTCGCGATTTGGTGGAGTCGGTGCTGGCAGATTTTCAGCCTTTTTTTGAGCAGCACCAGGCGATCGCCTAGGGCAACTTGCCTCTAGACTTGCCCCCGGTGGCGACTGACCCGCTTCAGGTGCGGCGGGGCTGATCATTACCCTAGGGGCGGCGTTGATCCAGCCTGCGACCGAACGGCGGCGAGCTGTTCCGAATCTGCGGTGGCTGCGCTGCACGGTGCATAATAATGGGGCTGAGATGACGGCGGATCAGTGTTGCCACATCTTTGACCTCTATACCCGTGGCCCCAACCGCCGCCAAACTCTAGGGTTAGGGCTAGGGTTCTACATTTGCCACCAGATTGTGACGGCCCACGGCGGGGAGATTGACGCGATCAGCCCGCCAGGGTAGGGGGTGACGTTTTGGTTTACGCTGCCCCCAGCCGAGCATTGACTCCGTCACGATTTACAGAGGTTTTTGAATGCCCTTACCTGTCGTTATCAACAGTATTGTGTGCCTCGCGGGAACCTTTCTTGGAGTGCTGTTGGCCGGTGCCAGCATCATTAGCATCGCGAATATGAAGGTTGCTTGGGTTAATCTGCTTTTGGTCGCGGCCCTGCTGGTGCCCGTTATGTTTGTGGTGTCGGGCATCGGGGTGTGGCTGGCCTACGCACAAACATCCCTGCCGGTTGTGATGGGCTTGGTGGCGTTGCCGTGGCTCTACGGCGGAGCCTTTGTTGTATTGATGCTCAGGTCGTTTGAGGGCTGACTGAAGTGAACCCCAGTGTCCATCTTTACGGTGTTTCCAAACGGTCTGGCACAATGGATATTCGGCGCTTGCTGGTGGGGCAAGAAAAGCCCTACTTAATGCCCTCTCAACGCTAGCTGCGATCGCTCCCAATTATCTTTAGGATAATTCTGGCAACGAAAATACCCAAGGATTTTGCTGCCGCCTAAGGACGCAGGCTCTGCGCCCCTCCCTGGGGGTATTTTCTGTCTTGGAGACCACCTTATGCCTTCGTCAACCAAGCTCCGGATGACTCAGCTCAGCGGCTACACTGGGCCGATGAATTTTCAGAATATACTCTAGGGGATGCCAGGATGGGCACAGATGCTGTCCTTTGCCCATCCAAGGGTTGTGGGATCAAAATCGGCCTGGCTTCAGCCTTGGCAGTTCGCGCCTGCCCTCCAGTCAATATTGCTCTGTAAACAACCGCAATGGCCCCAGAAAGTCCAGATCATCGCCACACCGAAGATTTTGCCTACCGGCAACTTTTCGAGGTGTCACCGGAGCCGATGTGGGTCTACAGCCTAGCCACGCTGCGGTTTTTGGCCGTCAACGATGTGGCGGTGAGGCGCTACGGCTACTCCAGAGACGAATTTTTGGCGATGACCATCAAAGATATTCGCCCCCCCGAAGACCTACCAGCTCTCTTATCCAATCTGAACCGTGTGACTGAGGGGCTAGATTTTGCCAGGGTGTGGCGGCACCGCCTTGCCAGTGGTGAGATCATTTTGGTTGAGATTACCTCCCATCCCATGACCTTTGCGGGGCAAGCGGCTGAGGTTGTACTGGTTCACGATGTGACCGAACGCAAGCGCCAGGAACTGGCCAAAGCCCAGGCTGCCGCTGCCCTAGAACAGGTTAACCAGCAAATTCAGGAGCGCGAAAATGCGCTCAAAATCGCCCAGCGCATTGGCAATATGGGCAGTTGGCAACTCCAGATCGATAGCCAGCAGCTCACGTGGTCAGACCATATTTTCACTATTTTTGGGACTACGCGGGCCAGTTTTGGCGGCACCTTCGACGACTTTTTTGCCTATATTCATCCCGATGACCAAACCGATTTTATGGGGCATCAACAGGCTGTGCTAGCGGGCGATCGCAGCCTAGATGTGCAACACCGGATTATTCGCGCCGATGGCCAAATCAGAATTGTGCATGAGCGGGCCGAGATCGTTGAGACGTCCCAGGGCCGGGCTCTATCGGGTACTGTGCAGGATATTACCGAGCAGGTGCAGATCAAGGCCAGGGCCAGCAAAAGTGAATCGTTGCTGAAGATGGCGGGCCAGGTCGCGCAGTTTGGGGGCTGGTCGGTCGATCTGAACACTCAGCAGGCCGAATGGTCAGAGGAGGTCTGCGCCATTCACGGAGTACTGGCTAGCGGGCCGATTTCGGTGTCGGTAGAGGCGGCCGTCAATTTTTATGCACCCGAATATCGCCATCGCGTCCAGACCGTATTTGCCAACTGCGCCCAAAACGGCGTGCCCTTTGACGAAGAGTTGCAGATCATCACCGCCAAGGGCAACCGCATCTGGATTCGCGCCCTGGGCGAAGCCGGGCGCGATGCCACCGGGCGCATCGTGCGTGTGCAGGGGGCCTTTCAGAACATCAACGCCCAAAAACAGCTGTCCAAGGATCTGCGGCTGAGTCAGCAAAACTTTCAAAAACTGGCCGATGCTCTCCCCGACATCGTCTGGACGGCTGAACCAGACGGCGTCATAGACTATGCCAGTCAGGCCTACTACCGCTACCGGGAGCTAGCGCCCGCCGCCGCCAACCTCCAGGCCCAAGATTGGATGCAGGGGTTGCACCCCGACGATATCGCCCCGGCCCTAGTCAAGTGGCAACAGGCCGTTCAAACCCGTCAGCCCTTCCACACTGAATACCAAATTCGGCGATCGGACGGCGACTATCGCTGGCACCAGGTTACGGCTCAACCGATCTACGACGAAACCAACGCACTGATCAAGTGGTATGGCTCGGCTCTCGATATCCATGATCTCAAGCTCGCCCAGGCCTCGGCCCAAGACCTGGCTAACCGCCTCAGCCTCACCCTAGAAAGCATTAGCGACGGTTTTTTAACCCTAGACCGCGACTGGCGATTTACCTTCGTCAACAACGAAGCAGAGCATCTGTTGCAGCGATCGCGCATTGAGCTAGTCGGCCAAAACATCTGGGAGAAATTCCCAGAGGCTATCCACACCGACGCCTTTCAGAACTATCACCTGGCCATGGCCACAGGTGCATCGCGCTCCTTTGAATTCTTTTATCCGCCGCTCAATGCCTGGTTTGATGTCACGGCTTACCCCACCGCCGAGAGTCTGTCTGTTTACTTTCGCGATGTGACCGAGCGCCGCGCCGCAGACGCCCAGCTGCGCCTGCTCGAAACCGCTATCTCTCGCATCAACGATATCGTGCTGATCACCGAAAATGAGCCTCTCGACGAGCCGGGGCCGAGAATTTTGTACGTCAACGATGCCTTTGAGCGCCGCACAGGCTATCGCCGCGAAGAGGTCATCGGCCATACCCCCCGTTTGTTGCAGGGCGACAAAACCTCGCGCCGAGAGCTCAGCCGCATCCGGACTGCCCTCGAACAGTGGCAGCCCGTGCGCGCCGAACTCATCAACTACACCAAGGCTGGCGAGCCCTTCTGGCTAGAGTTAGATATTACCCCCATCACTGACAGCACCCAGTGGGTGACCCACTGGGTCGCCATCGAGCGCGACATTACCGAGCGCAAACAGACCGAAGCTCAGCTGGCTCAGCAGGCGGCCCTGCTGGACGAAACCCAAGATGCCATCATTGTCTGTGACCTCAACAACCTGATCCGCCTGTGGAATCGTAGCGCCCAGCGGATCTACGGCTGGACCGCCGCAGAGGCCATCGGGCAATCGGTCAAAACCCTAATCGACGGCGGCGACACCTTTGCCGCTGCGGCGATCGCCGTGCGCCGCGAAGGCGTCTGGAACGGAACCATGGTGCACCATCGCCAAGACACCTCTACCCTCACCGCAGAGTGCAACTGGACCCTGGTGCGAGACGCCGAAGGCCAGCCCAGCGCCATTATGGCCGTCAATACCGACATCACCCAGCGGCTAGAGCTCGAACAGCGCCTCCAGCAGGCCCAGCGGCTCGAAGCGGTAGGCCATCTGACCGGCGGCATCGCCCACGATTTCAACAATCTGCTCACGGTGATTTTAGGCAACGCCGAACTGCTGACCGAGCAGCTGCGCGACCTGCCCCACCTGCTGCCCCTAGCCCAAACCACTGTAACCGCCGCCCAGCGGGGCGCAGACCTGACCCATCGCCTGCTGGCCTTTGCCCGCCGCCAGGCCCTTGCCCCGCGAGTGACTCAGACCAACGCCCTCCTCGCCGAAACAGACCCACTGCTGCGCCGCACGCTGAGCGCCAATATCAATCTAGAACTTGTCCAGGGGGGCGGCCTCTGGCTGTGTTTTATCGACCCCTCCCAGCTCGAATCTGCCGTGCTCAATCTCTGCCTCAATGCCCGCGATGCCATGCCCACCGGGGGCAATATCACCATCGAGACCGCCAATACCTACCTTGATCGCGCCTACACCGATCAGCACACCGATATCGAGCCGGGCCAGTACGTTCGCATTGCCATTAGCGACAGTGGCGAAGGTATCGCCCCCGAAAACCTAACCCAGGTGTTTGAGCCGTTTTTTACCACCAAGGGAGCCGGTCAGGGATCTGGCCTGGGGCTCAGCATGGTGTACGGCTTTATTAAACAGTCGGGTGGCCATATCAAGCTTTACTCTGAGCTGGGCGAGGGCACCACGGTCAAGCTCTATCTGCCGCGCACCTACGACACCCAAGTCGAAGCCCTGCCCAACCCAAGTCCCACGGCGGTATCCGGGGGCTCAGAAACCATTCTGGTTGTTGAAGATGATGACCTGGTGAGAACCTACGTGGAGAGGCAGCTGCGATCGCTGGGCTATCAGGTGATCATCGCCCGTAACGGCGGCGAAGCGCTTCAAGCGCTCTACCGACAACCCCAGATTGACCTGCTCTTTACCGACGTGATGATGCCCGGCGGCATGAACGGGCCACAACTTGCCCAAGCGGCCCAACAACTGCGTCCTGGGCTAAAATTGCTCTATACCTCTGGGTATACTGAAAATGCCATTGTGCATCAGGGCCGACTCGATCCAGGAGTTCATCTGTTGAATAAGCCGTACCGTTTGCAAGATCTGGCTCAAGCGATCAGACGCGTGCTGTCGGCGGAAGACGCTGTATGAGCCAAACCATCAAACAGCCTCGCCTGCTGATCCTAGACGATGACCCCGAGGTAGGCAATTTCATGGTGGCCATTGCCCAAGGCGTCAACTTTGAGGCCTTGGCTACCACCCAGGCCGAGGACTTTTTCCAAGCACTTGAGACCTGGCAGCCCACCCACATCGCCCTCGATCTGGTGATGCCCGATATCGACGGCATCGAAATTCTCAGGCAGCTGGGAGAATCAGCCTGCTCCGCCACCATTATCATTATCAGCGGCATCGGCAGCCGCGTGCTAGAAGCCGCCTATCGATCGGCGGCCAAGCACGGGCTTACGGTCACAGACACCCTGCCAAAGCCCTTTCTGCCAGAAAAGCTGCGATCGCTCTTAATCAACTCCCGAGTAGCCCTGGCCTCGGGTTTTTCTGTGACCAAAGCTCACCGGGTGCCCTCGGCCCAGCAGGCCGTGACGGTTGTCGCCCTGATCACGGCGATCGAAAAGAAAGAGATTGAGGTTTGGTATCAGCCTAAAATCAACTGCAAAACCGGCACCCCGGCGGGCTTCGAAGCCCTAGCGCGGTGGCTTCACCCTGAGGTTGGGCTCATTCTTCCCGATCACTTTATCCCCTTTGCCGAACAATCGGGGCTGATCGATATGCTGACCGACCATATTTTTGACCAAGCCCTAGAGTGGTTTTCCACCTACTCTTCACAGTCCGACATATTTTTATCTCTCAATATTTCGGCGCATTCATTAAGCGATATGCAGCTGGCCGATCGAATTATGGCCATTTGCCAGACTCACGCCGTTGCCACCGATCGCATCATCCTAGAGATGACCGAAACTAGCGCCATGACCGATCCAACGACGACCCTCGATCTGTTGACTCGGCTGCGCATCAAGGGACTAAATCTATCCATCGACGACTTTGGCACCGGCTACTCATCCATGATTCGCCTGGTGCAACTGCCTTTTTCAGAGCTCAAAGTTGACAAGATGTTTGTTATTAACGTCGCCCAGTCGACCGAATCTCAAAACGTTATCCGGGCAATTATTGGGTTGGGCCACAGTCTCGGCCTTCGTATCACCGCCGAAGGGGTAGAAGATCAGGCGGCGTTTCAGTTTTTGCAAGACGAGGGCTGCGATTTAGCCCAGGGGTACTGGTTTGCCCGGCCCATGAACGGTGCCCAAGCCGCCCAGTGGCAGTTGGCCTGGCCTACCGCTACGCTAGAAAGTAGCCAACTTGCTAAGCCCTAGGAGCGCGATCGCCTACAGGCAGCGGCCAGCAGCTCGCCCTTGTGATTGATGATCAGGTGCAGTAAGGGACACGCAGGAAAATAATGTACCAGCTGCCATCTTTTCTATCGGTGCATTGCTTCGCGTTGGCGAAGCCTCGCCTTAGCGTTATGCACCCTACAGTGACTGAATTGAGACCCTATAGCCGCAAAGAGGCTGGGGTGTCCAGGGTGGTGCAGTTGAGTCTCTTTTAGCGCGATTGCCGCCATAGCACCGCCGCCGCGATGCCAACCAACCAGAGCAGGTCTGCACCCAGGCCGGTATTGTTGCCAACGTAAAGCGCCCAATCAGCGGGCCATTTCCCAGCATCCATCAGCGGTGCCGGTGGGGGTTTTTGTGGCTGGGCGGCTATATCAGCGCCCCTTCAGGTGGGTTCACGCCGATATCAGCGTCGCTGATTGGCTCCCCTGTCTCTATCGCTGCTGCCAGGGCATTGAGCAGCCGATCGCGCACATCAGCCTGGGATAAGTCCAGGCCATAGATAGAGGCGTTGAACTCGCCAAACTCTTCTCTATGGGCATCAATCGCTTTTTTAATTTCATCGTCCATCTCGGTGCTCCTTCAGTCCAGCGGTAACAAACAGACTGTAGTCGTTTGTTACCGCCCAATCCGATGGCGTTTAGGTTTGCGCCCCTTCTGGAATCTCAGGATTGTAATCAGGGATTGCCCCGGTTCTCTCAATGGCATCAGGGCCAAAGGTGCTCATCAGAGCAGCATCTAAGTCCATTGGGGTGCTTTCATCGGGGTCAATAGTCCGGACACTTTTTCGGACAAGCGCTGAAACCCTTGATTCCTCGTTGGCTAGACCACTGTGAAAGAGGGCTGAAACCGGCATCCCACCGTTGCCTATCAGAAACTGTCCGGAGTGTTGCAATTAGCGTATTAACCAATTAATGTCTCGCTTTGATTCTTTGATGGGCGGTTGGTTTATTCGCCTAAATCAACTAAAAAAGGATGGAGCCTAAGCCCCATCCTTTGCCAACGCACAGTTGCTTTGCCTAGGCCTCGTCAAGGGCGGCGATGCCGGGCAGTTCTTTGCCTTCGAGCAGCTCAAGACTAGCGCCGCCGCCGGTAGAAATGTGGCTCATTTTCTCAGCCACGCCCACTTTCTCGACCGCCGCTACAGAGTCGCCGCCGCCAATAATGGTGATCACGCCTTGACCAGTAAGTTCGGCTAGGGTGTGGGCGATCGCATCGGTGCCCGCCGCAAATTTGTCAAACTCAAACACCCCCATGGGGCCGTTCCAGATCACCGACTTGCACTGCTTCAGCGCATCTTGGAACACCTTGATCGAGTCGGGGCCAATATCGAGACCCATCCAGCCGTCAGGGATGGCGTCGATGCCAACGGTTTGGGCGTTGGCATCGGGGGCGAAATTATCGGCTAGCACCACGTCAGTGGGCAGCAGCAGATCAACGCCTTTCTCTTTAGCTTTAATTTCGAGAGCTTTAGCCAGTTCCAGCTTGTCTTCTTCCACCAGCGACTTGCCCACGTTGAGGCCGCGAGCCTTGTAAAAGGTAAAGATCATGCCGCCGCCGATCAGCAGCTTATCAACCTTGTCGAGCAGGGTTTCGATCACGCCGATTTTGCTGGAGACCTTTGAGCCACCAATGATTGCCGCCAGGGGCCGCTGGGGGTTTTCGATCGCCGCTTGCAGATACTGAAGTTCTTTCTCCATCAGGTAGCCCGCCACCGAAGGGCTGAGGTACTTGGTGACCCCAGCCGTGGAGGCGTGGGCGCGGTGGGCGGTACCAAAGGCGTCGTTGACGTACAGGTCGGCGTTGGCGGCCAGCGCTTTGGCAAACTCAGGGTCATTAGCCTCTTCGCCCGCGTGGAAACGCACGTTTTCGAGCAGAGCTACCTGGCCATTTTGCAGCGAGTTGACCGCCGCCGCCGCCGCATCACCAATACAGTCATCGGCCTTGACCACCTCCTGACCCAGCAATTCGCTGAGGCGCTTGGCCACGGGGGTCAGGCGCATGCTCTCCACCACCTGGGCCTGAGGCCGACCAAAGTGGCTGGCAAGAATCACCTTGGCCCCCTTGCCGGTGAGGGCTTGGATGGTGGGCAGGGCGGCCCGAATGCGGGTGTCGTCGGCAATGTTGCCCTGGTCGTCGAGGGGCACGTTGAAGTCGGCCCGCACCAGTACCCGCTTGCCTGAGAGGTCGGCTGCCGACAGGCTCGCCACCGATTTTTTAACCACTGAGATACCCTCCTAAAAACGATTTAAGATTGTTCATTTATTACGTTATGCAGCGTGCGGATGGCAGCGGCCCCAACCTTGACTAAGGTAGATTTGAGGGAGCAGCCCAGCCACGGTGCTGTGTCTGTCGTAATATTTACCTATTACCGCCCTCATTTTACCGGAGTGTGAGTTCTCTTCGATACACCATGTTCAAGACGGTTTTATTTCCCATCGACATGAGTTCTGAGGCGCAGCAGGCGGCTCCCAAGGTGGCAGAGCTGGTGAAAACCCACCAGAGTCGGCTAGTTTTGCTGTCGGTAGTCGAAGCCGGCACCGCTGAAAATCCCCAGACCGCCGGGCAGTCATCCCCAGAGGCGGTGGCCCAGCTGTTGGGTAAAGCGAAAGACCTGTTTGCCTCCCAGGGCATTGAGGCCGAGGTGATTGAGCGAGAAGGTCAGCCCGCCTTTGTGATCTGCGATGTGGCCGACGATCTCAACGCCGATCTGATTGCCATGGGCTGCCGGGGCGTAGGGCTGATCGAAGACATTCAGAACGAGAGCGTCACCATGCGGGTGATCAACCTGTCGCCCTGCCCGGTGCTGATTATTCCCTAGGGGAAGCTGTGGGTGGGTAGGTGGGTAGCGAGTAGGGTGGGCAATGCCCACCAGAATTTCCAGCCTCACTCAGACCACCCTGGCCCACCTATCTCCATAGACCTCAAAAAAATTCTCCTAGCCCCAGCTCCTGGCGGACGATCGCCAGCGGTTTTTCCCAGTTGAGTTCGGGGAGGTAGGCGATCGCTGCTTTCCCCTTCATCCCCAGCCAAAACCCTCGACCCAATGCCCGCAGCAGCGGCACCGTCCACAGCGGATTGGTCAAACTCAGGGGCACAAACGACAGCACAAACACATTGAGCAAATCGCGGTACTGCACCAGGGTGTAGGCCGCCACCCCAAACTCCCCAATCGGTGAGGCATCGAAGCCCGTGTAGATGTGGTAGATATCATGGCTGATGGCGGTGCGCTGGCGCAGCCACTCACTGTTGGCTTCGTCGGCTGTAAAGTTTTCTGGATCAAACCCGTAGTGGAGCATGTGGCAGCGCTGGCGGCCTATCGCGATATTGAAAGCAAATATTTCTTGAACTGCGAAACCCTGCCCCGATCAGCCCAGTTTCAGTACATCACCCTGCGCAACGGCATCTACTACGAAACCAGCTGGCTGGCCTGGTGTGATGAAACCCTGGCGACCCTCAGCATCCTCCCCACCGAGGAGGGTAATACTCCATGGACAGTTTCTTGAATCAGGCGCATTGCTGAGCGAATGCACCCTACGATTGCTAAAGAGCTTTTCTCTACTCCTAACCCCATCATTCCCTCTCGCCCACCTC
>QBMN01000102.1 GCA_003241845.1 Shackletoniella antarctica
CCCCGAGATTGGCCCCTTCCCCCACCAAGCCTCCACCACCGCGGGCGCGCCCTTTGATCGCATGAAGGTGAAGCTGAAGCGGGAAATCGTCACCCTAGGCCGACCAGAGGTAAACCCTGCCAAGCAAGCCGTCGGCACCTACGTCGATTCCCAAGCCTGGAACCAGATGATCACCGATCCCGATGTGGTGGTCATTGATGCCCGCAACGACTTTGAAGTGGAGCTGGGCACCTTTGAAGGCGCGGTGAACCCCCAAACCGAGTCATTTCGAGACCTGCCCGACTACGTGGCCAGCCACCTTGACCCGGCCCGGCACAAAAAAGTGGCGATGTTTTGCACGGGCGGCATTCGCTGCGAAAAGGCCACCGCCTACCTGCTGGGCCAGGGCTTTGAGCAGGTCTACCATCTCCAGGGCGGCATTCTCAACTACCTGAGAACTGTGTCGGAGACCGAGAGTCTGTGGCAGGGCGACTGCTTTGTGTTTGACGATCGCGTTGCCGTTGACCACCACCTCGCCCCCACTGACCACGAGCTGTGCCTGGGCTGTGGCCACCCCATCAGCCCCGCCGCAAAAGCAGCCCCCGAGTACGAAGCAGGCATTAGCTGTCCCCACTGCTACACGGCGCTGACGCCCGAAAAGCGATCGCGGCTAGAGACCCGCCAGCGCCAGCGCGAGTCTTTTCGCCTGTAAATGCCCTAAGCTGGGGGCGATAATTTCCCGCTGCTGTTGCCATGACCCTAGCCGAAACGCCCCTGCAAGCCCTCACCTACGGCCCCGACCCCGGTGTGGCCGACTGGTGTCTGGTCGCCCTCCACGGCTGGGGGGCCAACGCCGCCGATCTGGTGGGCCTAGCCCCCTACCTGAAGCTCAGCAATATGGCGATGGTGTTTCCCGATGCGCCATGGCCCCATCCCCAGGTTTCGGGGGGGCTCATGTGGTATGGCTTTCCGGCGGGGTATGACTTTCGCGGTGCCCACGACTTTGCCACCCAGGCCGATCTGCAAACTAGCCGCGATCGCCTCAAGACCTGGCTGCTGACCCTGCCGCAAACCACCCAGATTCCCCTAGAGCGCACTATTTTGGCGGGGTTTTCCCAGGGGGGCGCGATGACGCTAGATGTGGGGTCGCAGCTGCCTCTGGCTGGGCAGATTGTGCTCAGCGGCTATCTCCACAGTGAGGCCCAAGCTCCGGTGACGCCCCGCCCGGTGATGATGGTGCATGGCTCCTTTGATCCGGTGGTGCCGCTGGCTCTGGCCCGCCAGGCTAAGAATGCTCTCGCTAACCAAGGGCAATCGGTAACCTGGCACGAAATTGCCATAGGTCATGAAATTCCGCCCCAGGTAATCGAGCTAATTAGCGGGTTTTGCGAAGATTTGAGGCAGGCCTAGGGGAATTTTCTGGCTGACCCCTTAGGATAAAAGAAGAGTGAACTGACTCTGGGCTTGTACTCTGGGCTTGGACTCTGGGCTGTAATGATCAATGATCGGCCCCTGGGGGCAATACAGCGCTGGGGTAACTGTCACAAAGGGGGAAAAGATTATGCTGAGCGTACATGTTTCGCAGAAAACCGTCTCAGATATGACACCGGACACGGTGGCTGAGCTGGCGACTCGTCTAGAGACCGACTCCTACGAAAACGCTTTTGAAGGGCTGCAAGACTGGCACCTGCTGCGGGCGATCGCCTTTCAGCGGCCTGAGCTGGTTGAGTCTTACGTCTATTTGCTCGACCTAGAAGCCTACGACGAGTCGTAAGCTGTTCTCTAGGGTAGTCAGCCGGTGAAATCTCCCCGTCGGGTGCTGCTGGGCATTAGCGGCGGCATTGCGGCCTACAAGGTGTGCTCGGTAATTTCATCGCTGGCCAAAGCAGGCGTGGCGGTGAAGGTGGCGCTGACCCAGCAGGGGCAGGCCTTCATTCCGCCGCTGACGGTAGCCACGCTGTCGCGCCACCCGGCCTATAATGACGAGAGCTTTTGGCAGGCTACCCAGGGGCGACCGCTGCACATTGAGCTGGGCGAATGGGCTGAGCTATTGGTCATTGCGCCCCTGAGTGCCAATACCCTGGGCAAGCTAGCCTACGGCCTGGCCGACAACCTGCTGACCAACACCGTCCTGGCCTCCACCTGCCCGGTGCTGCTGGCCCCGGCAATGAACACCGACATGTGGCAGCAGCGGGCGGTGCAGCGCAACTGGCATCAGGTGCTGGAAGATTCTCGCTATCACAGCATTGACCCTGGCAGTGGGGTGCTGGCCTGCGATCGCATCGGCACCGGGCGCATGGCCGAACCCGACGATATTCTCACCTACATACACTCGCTGCTGCACACTCAGGGGCGGCGCGACCTGGACAGGAAACACCTGCTGATCAGCACCGGCAGCACCCGCGAGTTTCTAGATCCTGTCCGGTTCATCGGCAACCCCGCCAGCGGCAAAATGGGGATCGCTCTTGCCCAGGCGGCGATCCATCGCGGGGCCACCGTCACCCTGGTTCACGGTCCGATGGAGGATGCTCTCAAAGCTCGTCTGGGCAGCATTCAAGCCATCGGTGCGACCACCGCCGAGGAAATGCACCAGGCCATGCTCTCCCACCTGCCCCAGGCCGACTGGATTGTGATGGCGGCAGCGGTGGCCGATGTGAAACCTGCGACCCAGGCACCCACCAAACTGGCCAAGGCCGACCTACCAGCATCTCTGCCCCTGGCCCCGGTGCCCGACATTGTGGCGGATCTGTCCCAAAAACGGAGGCCTCACCAACGGCTGATCGGCTTTGCGGCCCAGACCGGCGACATTCTGCCGCCCGCGCTAGACAAGCTGCGGCGCAAGGGGCTGGATGCGATCGTAGCAAACCCGATTGATGTGGCGGGGAGCGGCTTTGGGGGCAACTCTAATCAGGCGGTTTTGCTTACCAAAGCAGGCGACAGGTTCACGATCCCTCCCTGTACCAAGCTCGAAATGGCCCATCAAATTTGGGATGCACTGGTCAGCATAGGATTTTAGCTGGCCTGTCTAGGGAGCGTCCTCAGGCTCAATTCCACTGTCAATTCCACTGTCAATTCCACTGTCAATTCCACTGTCAATTCCACTGGGCGAAGTCACTAATCAAGCTATCTCAGCAGCCACGGTGAGTTCACGCTGAGTCGCCTGCTTACCGCTTAACCGAGCTACTTAGCTGATTAATTTTTATTTGTTTACAATTTGTTTACAATAGAGTCACAACGCACTTTCACTGGTTCAATCACCATGTCAACTTTTCAACTCTTTACTCGCGGCGCTGCTCAGCGTCTGGCGCTGGCTCTATTTGCCGGGCTGCTTTGGCTCAGTTCTAGCCTGTTTGCTGCTCCCGCCTACGCCGCCGACTCGTCCGCCGCTAAGCGCTACATTGCCGCCGATGGCACCGACTTAACCGCCATGGTGCAATGTTTGCCAAAAGAGCTTAGCCAGGGCAAAATCGACCGCGCCCTGAAAGAGTCGCAGAATGACTTTTTAGAAAAAGTCTTTGACGTCAAAGACAACTACGACGACTACAAACTTGACGAAATCGAAGTCGCTTACCTAGCCTGCGTCGAAAGTAAAGGCGTTACCCCCCAGGTCAAGCGCTAAGGGACATGCGTTGAAACAAAGTACCTAACGCGTTGGTCAGTGTAGGGTGCATAACGCTAAGGCGAGGCTCCGCCAACGCGAAGTAATGCACCAGCAGGAAAGGTGGAAATTGGTACCTTATTTGCTTGCGAGTCCCTAAGTTGCCAACTAAAGAGTCTGCGGGTTAGCTGGTACCAGCTGACCCGCAGAGACTCAATGGGTATCGTCCTTTACCATGGCTACAAATCGGGCATAGGAAATAAAGCTACAGAAACCTCAGTTGCGATAATGTCATCCCCTCCTTGGGAGCTGACTTTTCCCGTTATCTTTCGAGCCTAAAGATCCACCTGATTCATGCGGGCTAGAACCCTAGAAACCCGTAGGCAATTGTCAATAGCCCTAGCTTCTCGACAGCAAAATCTGGCTTAGAACCCTTGCTATCAGGTGGTTGTAGGACTTAGCAGGAAAAGTCAGTCCTTGGGAGGGGTGCCCGGAGGGCGGGATGGTTCAAAATGTCGACGTTGACGATGCCCAGGCTGCTCAAGGATGATGACGGGTTTTCCCCGTTGGGCTAGTTCTGTTGAAACATGTGTACATCCTGCTGGGGAAAGGGAATTGAAATTCCTTCAGCATCCAGCCGAGTCTTGAGGCGCTTTGGTAGGGCCAGCTTAACGGCCAAAAAATCTGGGGTTTGTGCCCAGTCCCACACTTGCCGATTAACGCTGCTGTCTGCCAATTCTGCCACGCTCACCATCGGGGGTGGCTCGATCAAAATCCGGCCATCTTGGGCAATTTCATCCAAAACAGCCTGGCGGGCGTGGTCGAAATTAGCCGTTTTAGGTTTTTCACACATTCTCGCTGTCGCGTCTCTACCGTTAGAAGTATTTCTATGGATTATGAAGTTGTCTTTGCGGGGTGTCAGGGCCAGCGCCAGAGGTAATCTAGCCCTTTTGCATCGACAGACATTAGTAGAATGAGGGCCTCGGTGCGATCGCACACATCTAGCTTTTGCAGAATGGCGTGGACATGCACCCACACGGTGCCAGGGGCAATGGACGGGTCAGCGGCGATCGCGGCGGGGGCGTTTCCTGGCGTTTTCTAGGCAATGGATACACTTGTGCCGTTGGCGCGGGGCATAATTTGGACATACCCTGCAAGAGTGCTATATCCCCTTCTGCTTCAGGACTTGATCTCTATGACTGATCTCTATGAAAAAGGCTAGTCCTGCCTCGGGCGAAACCCTTGAGCGCCTCAAGCTAACCCTCTACCTGGTGCCCATCTTTGGGGTGGTGCCTGCCGCTTACAGCCTGTGGCAAAGGCAGGGCAGCCGCCAAGAGCTAGCGGTGAGTCGACTGGTAGTTACCCTAGCCTTTACCTGGGTGATCACCTACGGCCTGCTCAGCGCTGGCAGCGACCTGGCACCAGGGCTATCGCTGCGGCTGCTGATTACCAATACCCTAGTGACAACGGGCTATACCATCACCAACCTGGTGCTGATGGTGCGGCTGCTCCAGGGTAAATCGGTCAGTCTGCCAGGGTTTAGCCAGTTGAGTAAGCGGTTGCCCTAGGGCGTTGCCACCCCCGACCAAAAAACAGGCCAGGGGCTGTAGCCGCTGCCTCTTGGGCCATCAGCAGTCAATTGATGACAGCTCCTAGGGCGATCGCCCACCCCGGCAGAAGTTAACGTAAATTCTTAGACCTGGCTTATATTACGTGGGTTGCCTGACTAAATTGCTGCTAACATGCAGCTAAAAATTTTGCAGATTCTCTTGTCCTAAGAATCTGCAAGCCGTCCTGCCTATTTTTTGCCCTTGAGGTTTCTGGTGTCTCAACGTAATCCCCAACATCTTCAATCTCATTCACCCCAGGGGCGTCCTCTTCAAAAGCCAGCGCAAAAACGGCGGCGCATTCCCCGTCTGCTAGGCATTGGTATTGCCCTGGCAGCAGTGGCGGGCGTATCTGGGGTAGCCGGGGCGCTGATGGCGGTGTCTCTATCGGCGGCACCGCTACAGCAGCAGCAGCTCAGCGCCGAAGACGCCGAGGCCTTTAACCAAGAAACAGCCATTTTGGCGGGGGGAAATCTGCGGCTGCCGCGCCTCACCCGTCCGGTGAATATTTTGGTGTTGGGCGTTAAGGTGCTCACCACTGATGTAAACGAAGTGCCGCCTGAGCTACAGGGGTTGGGCTACCACGCATTGGTCAACTCCTTTGACGGCCTCTCAGACTCGATGCTGCTGCTGCGGTTTAACCCCCAAACCGAGCAAATGGTGGTGCTGTCGCTGCCTCGCGACACCCGTACCTACGTGCGGGGTCGCCTGACCAAGCTCAATGAGGCCAACCAAGAGGGTGGCCCGGCCCTAACGGCGGAGGCAGTCAGCGACCTGCTGGGCGGGGTAGCGATTGACCGCTACGTGCGCATCAACGTGCAGGGGGTCGAAAAACTGATCGATGCCCTGGGTGGGGTAACGGTGAATGTGCCCCAAGACATGAAATATCAAGATGATAGCCAGCACCTCTACATCAACCTCAAGGCGGGCGAACAGGCCCTCAATGGCAACCAGTCGCTTCAGTTTTTGCGCTTCCGCTACGATGCCCAGGGCGATATTGGCCGTATTCAGCGCCAGCAGATGTTTATGCGGGCGCTGACTGAGCAGACGCTCAACCCTGCGACCATTACCCGACTGCCCAAAATTTTGTCGGTCATTCAGTCCAACGTTGACACCAACCTATCGGTGGAAGAACTGCTGGCCTTAGTGGGTTATGGAGCACAGACCAATCGCTCTAACGTACAGATGCTGATGCTGCCCGGCACCTTTAGTCGCCCCCAAGACTTTGCCCTCAGCTACTGGTTGCCCAACTACGGCGACATTGACGGCATGGTCGACCAGTACTTTGGCTACGGCACCCAGCAGGTGGCGGCCAACCGCAGCCCCAGTCAGGTGCGAGTAGCTATTCAAGACAGCACCAATAACCCGGTGGCGGTACAGGCACTCACCCAAGCCCTGCGAGACAGCGGCTACTCTAACGTGGTAGTCGACATAACTCTGAATGAGCCTCTGCCCATTAGCCGCATTGTGGCCCAGCGGGGCGATGGGGCCACCGCCGAAACCGTGCACCGCTACTTGGGCATCGGTGAAGTGCTAGTAGAGAGCACCGGAGCTTTGAACTCAGATATCACTATTCAGCTGGGCGAAGACTGGAATCAGGGCCTCGGCGAGTCGCTCTAGGGCAATGGAGCGTAGAGCGGCAACAGAAGAGTTTGGGACAGTACCCCACGGGCGTAGACTGGCAGGGTTGGCGATCGCACTAGGTTGAGCAAGCTATGGCGCAGTGGGTATGGGGCGCAGCCCTGGCAGGGGCGGCAACGGTGAGCATGGCCGCGCTGGCTAGGGCCGGGTCAGCGCTACAGGTGGTTTACCCTCCCGACGGGCACCAGACCACGGCGGCGCAGATTTTCTTGATTGGCACCGGGGCGGCTGACCAGCCGGTGCTGCTCAATGGTCAACCCATTGAAGAGCGCAGCGAGGCCGGGCACTTTGCCCCCTCCTACCCCCTAGAGCCTGGCCCCAACAGGTTTACCCTCACCCAGGGCGACCAAACCCTATCGCTGACCGTCACGCGGGTTGCCCCAGGGCCACAGCTGCCCGATACCCTGGGCTTTGCCGAAGGTTCTCTGATGCCAGCGGTGGATGTGGCCTACGCCCCCGGCGACTGGGTGTGTCTGGGGGCCGTGGCTGCGGCTAGGGCTACCGTCACGGCAGCCCTAGCGGGGCAGACTTATACCCTGCTGCCCCAGAGCGGTCAAACCCTACCCCCCAATTCAGCGGTACTGATCGATCAGGCCAGCCCTACCGCCGTCAGCCCCACGACCTACGAAAGCTGCTTTGTGGCAGAGTCAGCGGGCGATCTGGGGCAACCTACCTATCGCCTCACCCAGGCCGGGGAAACTGTGATGGCCCAGGCCGCAGGGTCTCTCAGCGTACTCAACCCCAGCGAGGTCGAGGTGGTAGAAGTCACCGTGCCCGCTGGCGTGGCCCGCACCGGCCCCAGCACCGACTATTCGCGCCTTACCCCACTGCC
This sequence comes from Shackletoniella antarctica, assembly GCA_003241845.1. Lineage (GTDB taxonomy): Bacteria > Cyanobacteriota > Cyanobacteriia > Phormidesmidales > Phormidesmidaceae > Nodosilinea > Nodosilinea antarctica. The sequence continues at coordinate 7,658 of QBMN01000102.1, forward strand.
CCAGGGCACCCGCGCCAGGGTGACGGGCAGAGAAGGCGACTGGCTGCGCCTTGACTACGGCGGCTGGATTCGGGCCAGTGAGACCCAGGCGGTAGCTGGGGCGGGGCGGGTGCGATCGCAGATCCGAGGCATCACCTCCCGCCAAGTGCCGGGCTGGACAGACATTCTCTTTCCCCTGGAAGTGCCCGTGCCCGTCAGCGTGCGGCAAGACACCGACAGCTTTATTCTCACCCTGCACAACACCGTGCCCCAGACCGACACCATCTTCGTCACCGACGACGGGCTAATCGAGCGCTTCGACTGGAACCCCGTGCTGCCCGATCAGGTGGAATACCGGATTAACCTCAAAACCAGCTACCAGTGGGGCTACAAGCTGCGCTACGAGGGCACCACCCTGGTGCTTTCTCTCAGGCAGCCGCCCACAGTTCAGCGCGATCGCCCCCTCTCCGGCACCACCATTCTCATCGACCCCGGCCACGGCGGCGACGAACTCGGTGCTCGCGGCCCCGACGGCACCCCCGAAAAAACGCCCAACCTCGATGTCTCCCTGCTGCTGCAAGCCGCCCTAGAGGCGCGGGGTGCCCGCGTGATCATGACCCGCACCGACGACAGCGCCGTTGGCGTCAACGATCGCGCCACGCAGATCAACCAGGATGAACCTACCCTGGTCCTCAGCATCCACTACAATGCCCTACCCGACGCTGGCGACGCTGAGAATACCGCCGGCATCGGGGCCTTTTGGTTCCACACCCAGGCTCACAGCCTGGCCCAGTTTCTCCACGACTATCTGGTAGCCGAGCTAGAGCGTCCCTCCTACGGCGTGTTTTGGAACAACCTCGCCCTCACTCGCCCCCACGTCGCCCCCTCGGTGCTGCTGGAGCTGGGCTTTATGATCAACCCCGACGAGTTTGAGTGGATTGTCGACCCCCAGGAGCAGGCGCGCCTGGCCGACACCCTGGCGGAGGGCGTAGAGCTGTGGGTGCAGCAGGCGGTAGGGGAATAGGGCGATGGGGAGGCAGAACTTCAGCAGGTACGCCAGCAAAATAACCCCAGCGGCCCCGTGCACTTCCTATAGTTTGTCCAGAAGCCCCTGCATGAGGTAGCTGCCATTGCCTTACAAAGCCTTCACCCTCGAAAAAGTTAGAAAGCAGTTTGGGCTTGCCATTGAAAGCAACCAAGATCTCTTCGCCAGGGTCAGCCAACCCATACCGCTAGCCCAAGAATTCACCGCCTACCTCAACTACAGCGTGCCTCTAGCCCTGTCAATCAATACCGAAAAGGCCCGTTCTAAAATGGTCATCGCTCCTATGCTGGTGCAGCTCAAGCGCCTGCTAAATGACCAAATCAGTCTGTTCTCGGGAGTGGAGTTTGCGTGGGCATTTTGGTCAGCCTAGTGCAGCCCGCTCTGCCTGCGGTAACCGTTTGAGACTTCTGTAAATAGTGGCAGTGCCCACCTCACTGCACCTGTCAAACAAGGCAGCCATCGGTAGGGTGCATAACGCTAAGGCGAGGCTCCGCCAACGCGGAGCAATGCACCAATAGGTAAAGATGGCAATTGGTATTTATTCTCTTGCGCGTCCCTAGGGCCTCAATTAGCGCAGCTCCCCCAGGAAAACCCCATATTGGTAAGGCTTTCCCTAGGGCAGCTGATGGCAGTAGCCCTAGGAAGCGGTGCAGCGCTAGAAAGGCTGACCTAAAGAGGCCACATTCTGAGCTGGGGGTAGTTTCTGAGGACTCGGCGAATAGGGTTTTGAGGTGATCAGCTGCCCCAGGGCGGCGGCAAGTTCCGATGCATCTACGCCCAGAGGGTTGTCAGCTGGGGCCACATCGGCGTGGTTTGCTGCGGGCAACAGCCGTACCCAGGCTTGGGTTAGCCGGTGGGTGAGCGGGTCGGCAGCGGCAGACTCTACCACCAGCGTGGGCGCTGTGACCTGCCCTAGCCCCTGCTGAAGCAGCTCTCCGTGGATGGCGGCGGCCCGGCGCTGAAAGAGAATTTTGCAGGCGGCGGGAGACTGGCGTAGGCACTGGCGGCGATCGCGCCATGTCTTTGCCCAGGGACTGTTGCCCAGCCAGGGCAGCACCAGGGGAAGGGGTGACCAGGGAGCCACCAGCCAGCGATCGCGCCGCCAGCGACCCCGCAGCCCGGCCTCGGCTACCCCCTCGGGAGCGATCACCGCCAGGCTCTGTACCTGGTCGGGGTAGGTGAGGGCATACTGACCCGCCACCCAAGCGCCGAGGGAGTGGGCCACCAGCCGACAGCGATGAATTCGCAGAACGCTCAGCAGACTGTGCAAGCCCTCTACCTGGAGGGCGATGGAGTAGGGGGTTTTGTCGGCCCGCAGAGATTCACCAAAGCCCAGCAGGTCGGGGGCCAGGCAGTGGTGAGCTACCGCCAGGTGCTGCATTACCGGCAGCCACTGAGCGCTGTCATGCCAAGAGCCGTGGAGAAACACCACCGTTTCGCCCCTGGGCTGGCCTGCTTCGTGCCAAAATACGCTCCCCAGGGGGAGTTTCCTGCGACCAACGCGGAGGGGAATTTCAGCGGGTAACGGCATAGCGGCGTGGGGTGGTAGATGACGGGCAACCGGGGAGCAGCGCCCTCGCGACCAAAACCGGCAGGTTCACCCCAAAGCTTAGGCCAAAACCGTTTCGCCCTTGAAGAAATCTTGCAGATGCTGAAGGTGATCGTGGGACAGACTGTCCCAGGGCAGGGCAGCGGGGGCAAAGGCCTGGGCGGCTAAAACCTCGCGGGGGTCAGCGGCGTAGGGTTTGCCCGCCACCCGCACCGCCACGGTGATACACACCGAGTGAAAGCGGGGATCGCGCCCCGGCTGCGAATAGACCCCCACCAGGCGCTCTAGCCCCAGAGTCTCTAGCCCCGCCTCTTCCTTTAGCTCCCGAGTAGCGGCGGTGATCACGTCTTCGCCCCAGTCGATAATGCCGCCGGGCAGGCTCCACAGGCCGTTGTCGCGGCGGCGCACCAGCACAATGCTGCCGTCAGCCAGCACAGGAATGACGCAGGTGCCCAAAATAGGGCGGCGCAGCAGCAGCCCCATCAGAGTGCGTAAAGCGTGGACAAAGTAGGCCATGGGTTAGAGAGTTGCTAGATCGGCCAGCACCTCGTCGGCGTGGGTTTCGGCCTTGACCTTGAGATAGATTTTCTCGAGGTTGCCGTCGGGGCCGATGATAAAGGTGCTGCGGGTAATACCCATATATTCTTTGCCCATGAACTTTTTCAGGCCATAAACGCCGAAATGGCTGGCCACCTCACCGCCGTCATCTACCAGCAGCGGAAAGGGCAGGCTGAACTTGTCAATAAATTTGGTGTGAGATTTGGCGTCGTCGGTGCTGACCCCCAGCACCACAGCATCTTTGCCCTGGTAGTCGGCGTAGCGATCGCGAAAACCACAGGCCTCTTTGGTGCAGCCGGGGGTGTTGTCGCGGGGGTAGAAATACAGCACCACCCGCTGGCCCTTGAGGTCGGCCAGGCTGTAGGTCTTGCCGGTGGCATCGGGCAGGCTAAAGTCGGGGGCGGGGTCGCCAACGGAGAGAGTCATAGTCAAAAGCTCAGGGTAAGGGACGGTGATGTGCCATCGCCCATTGTAGATCGTTGGCCCAGGGTAGTAGTTCTCAGCCGGGGCATGGCCACGGGCCCTGCGCCCCTACTCTGCCCGGCGATGCACGTGGAATACGGAGGACTGGTCGGTGGGCATCACCAACAGGTCGCTGATGTTGACGTGGGCGGGGCGCGTGATGGCAAACAGAATAACATCGGCCACGTCGTCCCCCGTGAGGGGGGTCATGCCCTGGTAGACGCCCTTAGCGAGATCGGCGTCGCCGCCAAAGCGCACCACGCTAAACTCGGTTTCGACCAGGCCGGGGTCAATGTTGGTGACCCGCACCGGGGTGCCCAGCAGATCGAGCTTGAGCCCTTCGGAGAGCGATCGCACCGCCGCCTTGGTGGCACAGTAGACGCTGCCGCCGGGGTAGGTCTGCCGCCCGGCGATCGACCCCACATTCACCACGTGGCCATGGTGCCGCGCTACCATGCCCGGCACCACCGTCCGGGTCACGTAGAGCAGCCCCTTGATATTGGTGTCGATCATGGCTTCCCAGTCGTCGAGGGGAGCTTCGTACTGCTTATCTAGCCCCCGGCTCAGCCCGGCATTGTTGATCAAAATGTCGATCGCTCGCCAATCTTCGGGGAGTTCGGCGATCGCAGTGCTGACCGCCTCGGCCTGGCGGACGTCGAGCACCAGGGGCAGCACCTCCACCGAATGCTGCTGCTGAAGCGCTTCGGTCAGGGCTTGCAGAGGCTCTGCGCGGCGGGCCGCTAAAATTAGCCGCGCCCCGGTGGGGGCTAGCTGGCGGGCGCAGGCCGCCCCAATGCCGCTGCTGGCCCCGGTAATCAGAACGGTTTGGTTGGCAAGAGATGCAGGCATAGTGGGTGAAAGTGGGTGGATGACAGCAGGCAGGCGTGAGGCGGGAATCCATCAGAGATAGGCTCTGGTAGCCGGCACCTTATTTTGGGGCGACTCCCTTAGGGGACGCGCGGCCAAATAAAGTACCGGAAGCGTCGATCAGTGTAGGGTGCATAACGCTAAGACGAGGCTCCGCCAACGCGCAGCAATGCACCAGTAGGAATGATGGGTGGTACCTTATTTTCTTGCGCGTCCCTAGTTATTTTCTGGATTTTTAACGCTGGCCTCGATTTCATCTAGGGTTTGCAACACCAAGCGCTTGGCCTGTAGCTGCCAGCCCCACTTTTGCACCTGAAAGGCCAGGTAAAAACCAATGCCCGTAGCGATCAAATCTAGCGGCTGCCGCCCCGAAATACCCAGCAGCAGCCCCAGCCCGCCAATGCCCCAAAAGGGCAGCGCCACGGTCTGACGATTTTCTTCGACTAGCTTGGCGAGAAAGTTGTTGGGGATGGTCGCCGCTACTTCTTCCCGCGTGGCCCCCTGCTTGGGGTAGGGCACGGCAAAGCTGAACTTGCGGCGCAGTTTTTCAATTTTGCGGGCATCGGTGCTGTACTCCGTCAGCTCGTCTTCTGCCATGCGAATGAGCTGCTCAGCGATGGTCATAGGGGGCTTGTCCAAATCGAGATTAGGGGTGGCTTAGGGGGTGGCTAGAGATTGACCGCCCAATCAATTATCCCACTGGAGCGACCCTGCCCCACCGGATTTATGGCCGGTAGGGCAGGCAAAATCTCCACAGCCAGCCCTCTGTGAGTTCCCTTGGTGAGATTAATGCGGGCCACCACTGAGGGCGATCGCCTCAACCCCGCCGCTATTCGCCATACTAAAATCAGATACATCCGTCTGAAGGGATGCTTCCCATGACCGCAGACACCTATCTTGCCTCAGGGGCGATCGCCTACCCCGACACCGACGGCCAGCCTATGACCGAGAGCGACCCCACCCGCGACTATTTGATCTATGCCGTAGACGTACTGCGGCAGTACTTTCAAAGCCGCGACCAAGTCTATGTGTCGGGCAACCTGTTTATCTATTACCGCGAGGGCGAGCCTGGGGCCGTGGTCTCGCCAGATGTGTTTGTTATTTTTGGGGTCAGCAAGCGGCAGCGGCGCAGCTACAAAACCTGGCAGGAGGGCAATAAACTCCCCGCTTTCATTCTCGAAATCACCTCCCGCAGCACCCGCCGCCAAGACGAGACCGATAAGCCTGCCCTCTACGCTCAACTAGGGGTGCAAGAATACTTTCAGTACGACCCCACCGCCGACTACCTCAGCCCGCAGCTCAAGGGGCGGCGGCGGCGCGACGGGGAATACAGGCCGATTGAGCCCCACAGCGTAGCCGAGTCAAGTCTGGCCCTAAGAAGCGAGGTGCTGGGGCTAGACCTGCGCCTGGTTGCCCCCAGCCCAGAGGCAACTACCACCCCGCCGCGCCTGGCTGCGGTGGCCCAAGCCCTGCGATTTTTTGACCCACAGACCGGGGAAAAGCTGCTGAACTATGCCGAGGCTCAACAGGCCCGCCGCCAAGTAGAACAGGCTCTGGGCGACGCCGAGCAGGCCCGCCAACAGGCTGAGTTCGCCCTCGGAGCCGCCGAACAGGCTCGTCAACAGGCTGAGCAGGCTCTCGGGGAAGTCGAACAAGCCCAGCTCAATGCCGCCGCCCGGCTGTTACAGCGTGGTCTGCTCCCTGAAGAGGTGGCCGATATTCTAGATATTCCCCTAGATGCCTTGCTGTCCCTAGGCCAGGGGTAGAGCAGCCCGGCTAGGCAACGTCTCTGCTGGCCTAATCTCGCACCACTTTTCCCCTGATGCGGCGGTAGATTTTTTCGGCTTCGACCCAGACAAACAGCAGCGTGCTAAAGCCAAAACAGATCAGCAGCTCGAAGGGGCTGAGCAGCTGGGTGCCAAAGAAATTGCGCAGGGGGGTGACGTAGATCAGCATCAGCTGAAGCACAAGGGTGAGCACCACGGCCCCCAGCACAAAGGGGTTTGACCAGGGCGACATTTCTATGGTGAGCCGGGAGCTAGAACGGACGGCGATCGCATGGCCCATCTGAGCCAGGCAGAGCGTAGTAAACACCATCGTCTTCCAGCGATCGGGGTCGCCCTCCTGCTGCGCCCAGTGGTAGGCCCACACCATCAACGTCACCGAGATAATCGCAAACACCACCCCAATCCGCAGCATGTAGGCCCCCAGGCCACGGGCAAAAATGCCCTCCTGGGGGTCGTGGGGGGGTCGATCCATGACGTCGGGCTCGGCGGGCTCGACCGCCAGGGCCAGGGCCGGGAAACCGTCGGTGACCAGGTTCATCCACAAAATTTGCAGGGGGCTGAGGGGCACATCTAAGATCGGCAGCAGCAGCGGCGATAGGGCAATGGTGAGCAGCTCGCCGATGTTGGAGCCAAGAATGTATTTTACAAAGCGGCGAATGTTGGTGTAGACCACCCGACCTTCTTCGGTGGCGGCGACGATGGTGGCGAAGTTGTCGTCGAGCAGCACCATGTCGCTGGCTTCTTTGCTCACGTCGGTGCCGGTGATGCCCATGGCAATGCCAATTTCGGCCTGTTTGAGGGCGGGGGCATCGTTGACGCCGTCGCCGGTCATGGCGACGATCTGGTGGTCTTTTTGCAGGGCTTTGACAATCCGCAGCTTGTGCTCTGGCGAGACCCGGGCGTAAATATTCACCTGCTTAACGACCGCCTCTAGCTCTGCCTGAGACATCTTCTCTAGGTCAGCCCCGCTGATGGCCTGGGCGTCGCCATCGGCAATGCCCAGGTCTTGGGCGATCGCCATGGCCGTCAGCTGGTGGTCGCCGGTAATCATCATTGGGCGAATGCCAGCGGCCCGGCAGCGCTGCACCGCCGCCCGCACCTCGGGCCGCAGGGCGTCGATCATGCCCACCAGGCCCAGCCACACCAGGTCTTGCTCGGCGGCGTCGGGGTCGCCCTCAGCGGGCACGGTGCTCAGGGGGCGGTAGGCAAAGCCCAGCACCCGCAGCCCCTGGGCCGCCATTTCGGCACTGTCGGCGAGAATGCGCGATCGCTCGTCCTCCCCCAGCGAAAATCGCTCCGTCCCATTTAACCCGCCGTCACAGCGTTCGAGCAGCATCTCGGGTGACCCCTTGGCCAGCATCAGGTAGGGGGCTTGGGCCAATTCTCCCGGCAGCTTTAGGTCAGGCCCTAGGGCCTCTACCCCGCTAAACACCACGCTCATGCGCTTGCGCTCCGACGAAAAGGGAAACTCCGCCACGCGCTGTAGCTCATGGCCCAGGCGATGGCGGTCAAGGCCACTTTTAGCGGCCATAACCACCAGACAACCCTCAGTGGGGTCGCCCATAATCGCCCAGTCGCCCGCTTCCTTTTGCAGCACGGCGTCATTGCACAGCAGGCCATCCACCAGCAGCAGCCCCAAATCTGCGGCCTGGTGGGGGGCAACGGGCTGGCCCTGGCTGAGAAACTCACCCTCTGGCGCATAGCCTTCGCCGGTAACTTGCAGCGCCTGGGTGAGGGTACGCACCTGCTGCACCACCATTTTGTTTTGGGTCAGGGTGCCGGTTTTGTCAGAGCAAATCGTCGTCACTGACCCCAGGGTCTCGACCGCAGGCAGGCGGCGAATCAGGGCGTGGCGGCGCACCATGCGCTGGGTGCCAATGGCCAACGTGACGGTGATCACCGCTGGCAGCCCCTCGGGCACCACCGCCACGGCCATGCTCAAGGCCACCTCTAGCAGCCGCTCAAAGGCCTGCCAGCCGCCAAAGATCACGCCGCCCACCACCACAATGGCCACCAGGGTCAGCGACCCGGCCACCAGCACATTGCCCAGCTGGGTCATGCGCTGTTGCAGGGGGGTAGGCTCGGTTTCGACCCCCTGAATCATGGCGGCAATGCGGCCCAGCTCAGTTTTCATGCCGGTGCCGGTGACCAGCACCCGGCCTCGGCCCTGGGCCACTTCGGTGCCCTGAAAGACGAGGTTCTTGCGATCGGCCAGCGACGTCTCGGCGGCTAGGGTACGGGTGGCCTGCTTGTTAACCCCCTGGGCTTCGCCGGTCAGGGCCGACTCGCGCAGCTGTAGGTTGCTGGCCTCTAGCAGCCGACCATCGGCGGCGACTTGATCGCCCGCTTCGAGCAGCATGATGTCGCCGGGCACCAGGTCTTGGGAGGGCACGTCTTGCAGGCGACCGTCGCGCTGCACCCGCACGCTGGGCGACGCCATTTGCTTGAGGGCAGCCAGGGCTTTTTCGGCGCGGCTCTCTTGCAGATAGCCCAGCACGCCGTTGAGAATGACAATGGCAAAAATGGCGATCGCATCCTTCGGAAACTCCTCGGCCCGCAGGGCGATCACCGCCGACACCACCGCCACCGCCATCAGCATGAGCAGCATGATATTGGTGAACTGGTCGAGCAAAATGCGCCAGGTGGGGCGACCCCCCACCTCCTCCAGCTCGTTGGGGCCATACTGATGGCGGCGATCTACCACCGTCTGGGCGCTGAGGCCGTTGTCAGCACTGCTTTCAAGCTGGCCTAGGGCCTCGTCGATGCCAACGGCGTGCCAGGCGGTTGTGGGGGCGGGGGAAAGGTCATTCATGCAGCGCTACCAACTACCTTTGGATCTATGGCTTTATATGGTATAGCCTTGGCCAGGGCTGCGAAACTGGGTAGAAAGAGTGATTTTGGCACATGGCACTGGGGTTTAACGTAGGCAAATGCAACTCATTCACCCTATTTTTATGCGCTTCTGGGGGCGGTTCGGGGGG
>QBMN01000103.1 GCA_003241845.1 Shackletoniella antarctica
ATACCAAATCCGAATCGCATACCCCGGATTCCCAAAAGGCCAAACCGTAGGGGCGCATTGCATGCGCCCTGCTGAACCGGGGGTATCCAAGCAGGATTTGGTATAAGTCCAGGTTAGCGTAGGCGTCCAGCGTAGGTTTGGGTAAGCAGCTTTGATACAATTGGGGAGGTATAACCAGGGTATAACTGAAGGGTAGCCGTTGTAGGGGCAGCCGCGATGAAGACAGCTATTTCAATTCCTGATGGGGTGTTTGAGGCGGCGGAGGCGATCGCCCAGCAGCTTGGGGTGTCGCGCAGTGAGTTGTATACCAAGGCTCTCCAGGTATATTTGGAAAAATACAGCCGGGATCAGATGCTGCAAAAGCTCAATCAAGTCTATTCCCAGGAATCGTCTGAGCTTGACCCCGTACTGGCGAAAATACAGGCCATGACTCTGGCCCCCAGAGATCTGGCCCCCGAAGATCTGGCCCACGAGGAGTGGTAATGCACCGGGGAGAAATTTGGTGGGCAGAGCTGCCCGATCTGGTGGGTTCAGAGCCTGGGTATCGCCGCCCAGTAGTGGTGGTTCAAGACGATACGTTTAACCAGAGCCGCATCAATATCGTGATTGTCGTAATCGTCACGTCAAATCTTTAGCTGGCCAATGCTCCTGGCAACGTGTTGTTGCCTCGTGATACATCTGGCTTGCCAAAAGACTCGGTTGCCAACGCCTCGCAGATTTTCACCATCGATAAGCAGTTTTTGACCGAGCGGATTGGTTCACTGCCAGAGGCTTTGCAGCAAGAGCTGGACGAAGGTTTACGAACTATCCTATATCTCTAAGTATCAAGTCACAATACTAAATTAGCTCAGCTTTAATAGCTCGAAATTATCATTGATGGGCATCCATATAGGCTCGAAGCATTTGATTGATGCGGGTTTGATACCCCTGTCCTTGGGACTTAAACCACTCCAAGACATCGCTATCGATGCAGAGTGTAACCTGAGCCTTGGGTTTAGTGGCAGGTAGACCCCGCCGCACGACGGCCCTAGCAAACATCTCTGGCGTTACCTCTGGGCAATCTGACAAATCAATATCTTCGTCTGCCATAGCATCTAGGCGCTGCCAATCAGTTTGAGAGTTGCTCGAAGTAGATTCGTTGTTCATGTCTCGTTGCCTTTCTAGCAGAAATTAAGCGAATTCGAGTTTCACGCTCTGTGTGGACAACAGCGACCACACGGCCTTGGAGTAAACCGAAGGTGACAAACCGCTGCTCTCCATAGCTGTAACGAGCATCTTCTACAGTCAAGATATCGCCATCGAACACAGGTGGAACATCGATGAAATCAATCCCGTGCTTTTGCAAGTTGGAAAGGCGTTTAGCGTCATCCTACTCAAAGTCCATGAATCAATGGTAACAATGATAATTAACTGTAGCTACGCAATGTAGCTACAGCTTTAACTCATCTAACCAGACTATCGCAGGCCCGACTGCACCCGCCACAGGCTGGCGTAGATGCCGTTTAGCTCCAGCAATTCCTCGTGGCGGCCCCGCTCCACGATTTCGCCCTGGGCCATCACATAGATACAGTGGCAGTGGCGAATGGTGGAGAGGCGGTGGGCGATCGCCAGTGTCGTCCGGCCCTGGGTAATCACCGCCAGCGATCGCTGGATCGCCGCCTCGGTCTCGTTGTCCACTGCCGAGGTCGCCTCATCGAGCACCAAAATCGGCGGGTCTTTGAGAATGGCGCGGGCGATCGCCAGGCGCTGCCGCTGCCCCCCCGAGAGCTTCTGGCCCCGCTCGCCCACAATGGTGTCGTAGCCCTGGGGCAGCTGCACGATAAACTCGTGGGCCTCCGACAGCTTGGCGGCGTGGAGAATTTCGTCGGGCGTCGCGTCAAAGCTGCCGTAGGCGATGTTCTCCGCCACGGTGCCCGAAAACAAAAACACATCCTGGCTGACTAGGCCAATGCAGCGGCGCAGATCTTGGGGCAGCAGGTCTTGAATCTCTTGCCCGTCGATCAAAATGCGGCCCTGCTGGGGAGCATAGAAACGCAGCAGCAGCTTCACCAGGGTGCTTTTGCCCGAGCCGGTAGCCCCCACCACGCCAATGCTCTGCCCGGCGGGGATGTGCAGCGAGAGATTTTTGAGCACGGGCTGGCGGTTGGCGTAGGCAAAGCTAACATTCTCATAGCGCACGTCCCCTTTCACCTGCGCCACCGGCAGCGGGTTGCGCCCCGGCACTAGCTCAATCGGCTCATCTAGCAGGCCCAGCACCCGGCGCACCGAGGCCATCGCCCGCTGGTACTCGTCCATAATTTCGCTCAGCTGGGTAAAGGGCCACAGCAGCCGCTGCACGATAAACACCATAAAGCCGTAGGTGCCCGCCGTCAGGGTGCCGTCGGCCACCGCCATGCCGCCCAAATACAGCATGGCGGTAAAGCCCACCAAAATCACAATCCGAATCAGCGGAATGAAGGCGGCGCTAAGGGCGATCGCCCGACGGTTGCTGCGGCGATAGGCATCGCTGTCTTGGGCCACGCGATCGCGCTCATAGCCCTCTGCCGTAAAGCTTTTGATGGTGGCAATGCCTGAGAGATTATTGGCCAGCCGCCCGCTGATCAGCCCCGCCTTGTCGCGCACCTCGGCGTAGCGCGGGGCCAGCCGCCGCTGAAAGGCGACCGACCCCCACAGCACAAAGGGAATTGGCAGCATGGCAAACCACGACACCCCCGGAGCCAAGATTAAGAACGTGGCCCCCACCCAGATCACCGTGGTAAAAAACCGCAGCAGGTTGTGCACCCCCGTATTCAAAAACCGCTCTAGCTGGTTAATGTCGTCATTGAGGATTGAAAGCAGGCTGCCCGTGCTGCGGTCTTCAAAGTAGCTGAGATCCTGGCTTTGCAGATGGCTGTAGGTGTCGAGGCGCAGGTCGTGCTGGAGATTTTGGGCCAGGTTGCGCCACAGCAATGCGTAGATGTACTGGGTCAGCGACTCTAGACTCCAGATCAAAAACGTCAGCGCTGACAGAACAGCAAGTTGTCCAGGGATGCTGACGATCCCCACCCGCGCAATCAGCGAGCTTTCGTTGTTGGTCACCACGTCAATGGCGATGCCGATCAGGTAGGGCGGGGCCAGGTCAAAAATGGTGTTGAGAATGGAGTTAGTCGCCGCCCCCCAAATCTGCGGTCGATAGTTCTGCCCGTAGCGCAATAGCCGCTGTAGAGGATGCCGCGCCGATTGAATACTGGCCATAGAGCACAAAAACGAAGGACGAAGAGCGAAAAACGAAGAAGAAGCTTGATAATCTCAGGTTGAAGACTGTGCCGCCTATCTGGTGGGCAGTGCCCACCCAGCCCTGTCAAGGTAGGGCAGATTTAGGGGTCGATCCCTCCGATTGGCCGCTGAGCCTAGGACTAGAAGTCCAAGGCTCAAAGCAGAAATCCTCTGAAGAGGATTGGGAGCTGAGTTACCCAGTCTGCTTTAGCAGACTTTTGCCACAACCACCAGGGAGTTCACTCCCTGGTGGTTGTGGCTTGCTTTCCGTGGGGTGAAGGACGACGGAACGTCCTTCTCGTAGGCCGGAGGGCGCGCGGAGCTGGGGGTCTGAGGCCAGCGAAACGACCTCGGCAGCAAATCTGGCTTTGACCCCAATGGTGCGCCGCCCTGCTTAGGCAAGATACCTAATACCTTGAGCGGTGATTGTGACCCCCAGACCTTAGAGCCAAGAGGACGGGCGGCGATGGCCCTTTGGCCGGTCTTTGACCATCGCCCCCTACAGCACCCGCAGCACACTGGCCACGCTGTGAATTTCTCCATACTCCCGCAGCTCATCCAGCGCCGTCTGAAAATTCGCCTCCGCCACCTCGTGACTGACGATCACAATTTCCGCCCGCGTCTCATGCTGGCCAATCTGCACCATCGACTCCAAACTCACCTGGTGACGGCCAAAACAGGTGCCCAGCTTGCCTATCACCCCCGGCGCATCCTCCGCCAGCAGCCGCACATAAAAGCGACTGACAATATCGGCCATGGGGCTGACCTTGCAGTAGTGCTGATGACTACAGGCCAGCAGCGGGTTGGTGGCTTGAGGGCTCGCCCCTGCCGCTAGGTTCGCCGCCAAATTTAGCAGGTCAGACACCACGGCGCTAGCCGTCGGCCCTTCCCCCGCCCCTGGCCCAAAGAACATTACCTGACCAATCGGGTCGCCCTCAATGAGAACGGCGTTGTAAACATCGTTCACCGAAGCCAGAGGATGGCTCACGGGCACCAGCGTCGGGTGTACCCGCAGCTGCAATTGATCCAGCGCCTGATCCGAAGTCTCGTCAAACTCACCGTCGCGGCGGGCGATCGCCAGCAGCTTGATCACAAACCCCAGCCGCTCGGCGTAGGCAATATCGGCGACGGTGACGTGACGAATGCCCTCGCTGTACACCTCCGACAGCTTAATCCGGCCCCCAAAGGCCAGCGACGCCAAAATTGCAATCTTGTCGGCGGCATCTAGCCCGTCTACATCGGCGCTGGGGTCGGCCTCGGCGTAGCCCAGGCGCTGGGCATCGGCCAAAATCGCCTCAAAGTCGCCTCCCTCCCGCTGCATGCGGGTGAGAATGTAGTTGGTGGTGCCGTTGATGATCCCCGTCACCGCGCGAATGCGGTTTACCCCTAGGGCCTGCTTCAGCGGCTGAATCACCGGAATGCCGCCCCCAACCGCCGCCTCTAGCAGCACGTAGACCCCCGCCTCGTTGGCGGCGGTAAAAATCTCGTCGCCGTAGCGGGCGATCACCGCCTTGTTGGCCGTCACCACATGCTTGCCGTGGGTGATCGCCTTGAGAATGAGCGATCGCGCTGGCTCTAGCCCCCCCATCACCTCCACCACCACATCAATGGTGGGGTCGCTGACAATGCTCTCCAGGTCGGTGGTGAGGCGATCGCTCCCAATGTTAACCGAGCGGGGCTTATCGAGACTGCGCACCCCCACCCTGGCCAGCTCGATCTGACCCACCAGAGGGTGGCGATGGGCCGGGTCGAGCAAAATTTTGGCCGTCCCTGACCCCACCGTTCCCAACCCCAGCAAACCGACACGCATCACCAATGGCTTTCCTCTAACTGCGATCGCTATGCCCAATTGTAAAGGGATTGCTGCCTCCCTTGGAGACCGATGCCGCCAGCCATAGAAAAACTGCCTAGGCCATACCCCTAAACAGAGGTGATGGTTCCGGTTGGGCTTCCCCTGGCCTACGCCTGCTCGGTATCAGCCAGTCGCGTCAAGCTCATCGGGGCCAGATATAGCCCAGGTCGTCAATCTTTAGGGGCGTATTGGGGAAGTCGCGCTGGGTGAACTGGCGCACTAGGCGCACCCCGCCGAAGTGGTCATCTAGGTAGGGCACGCCGTTGCGGTCAAGGGCCACGGGAATGATCTGCCCGCCGACAAAATTGCCCTGGGCGTCAAGGTCAAGCTGCAAAATCAGCGAGGTGCCCAGGGGGCCAACCGTAGACAGGCTGCGGTAGCCGACAAAGTTGCCCAACGAGTAGGCGATCAGCTTGCCGTTGTAAAGCTCAAGGGCGCGGGGCACGTGGGGGCCGTGGCCCAGCACTAGGTCAGCCCCGTGGTCGATCACGGTGCGGGAAAACTGCACCACATTGCCGCGATTTTCAGAGAAGAAATATTCGGTTTGGTCGCGGGTGACGGTGGCATCGGTGCCCTCTTTGCCCGCGTGGAAAGAAACGACGACGATATCGGCCTGGGCTTTGGCGGTTTGCACCAGGGCGATCGCCCCCTCCAAATCCTGCACCCTGTTGTGATAGCTGTAGGTGCTAAACCCGATGAAGGCCACCGTCAGCCCCTGGGCCTCGACGTACAAAATCTCGTCTTTGCGGCCCACGGCCTGCATGCCCGCTGCTTCGATGTGGGCGATGGTGTCGTTAAACCCCTGCTCAAAGAAATCGAAGGAGTGGTTGTTGGCCACGCTGAGCACGTCGAATCCGGCCTCTTTGAGCACGCTGGCGTACCAGGGCGGGGTGCGAAAGGCAAAGGTATTGCCCCGGCTGGTGTCTTTGGCGCTGTGGGGCACCTCGGTCAGGGTGCTCTCAAAGTTGCCGAAGACAATGTCGGCCTCGCCTAGGTGGTATTGAACGCCGCGAAACAGGTACTGCCAGTCGCTGGGCAGGCGGTAGCCCCGATAGTCGGTGCCGGGAATGATGTCGCCCACGGCTTTGAGAGTGAGGGCCACCGGGACAGCGAGATCTGGTGGCGACAGGGCCTGGGCCACTGCACCTGTCGCCACCAGTGGCTCTATGGGGGAAACCCCAGGCGGGGCGCTATCGGTGAGGGGAGCGGTAGGAGCCTCCGACAGGGCCTCCGACAGGGCCTCCGACAGAGGGGGTGCAGGCGGCTGGCTATAGCGCCACTGGGTGACTGCGGCGGTCAACCCAAACCCCAGGGCGGCAGCGGCAGTTAACCCGCCCCAACGCCAGCGACGGCCTGGGGCAGGAGCGCGATCGCACCCCAGCGCTTGATCCAGGCGAGGCGTTGCCGCCTCGGGCGGCTGACTACTGGCGGCAAGGTTAGGCTGGGGGGGCACCGCCGCAGGCTCTAGGCTAAAGTCGTGCTGCCAGCGGTTGACCAGACGTTTTTCGGTGCCGTCGAGCACTTTGAGGTGGGTGATGTCGGCCAGCCCCAGGGCGGTGATGGCGGCGCAAATAGTTGGCACATGGCGCTGAGCGAGCACCTCTGGGGCGGTGAGAAAAACGTAGAGGGTGCGATCGCGCCGCGACACCTCAACCTTGATCTGGGGGTCGTCGAGGGTTGTGGCCAGGCGATGGGCGATGGTCATCAACGACCGCCCATCAGGGGCGATCGCGCCCGCCTCCCCAGCCTGGGCCTGCGACCAACTCAACTGTTGAATCAGATCTGTATCAGTCACCGATAATAAGCCGTCTTGTGCTTTGCTACGCCAAATCATAGCGCCAGAGCGACCTCAAGGCTCATTTTGGCCAGGTCTGATCATTCTTCTGACCATTCTATTGAGCCAAAAACAAAAAGCTCCGCTAGCACTGGGCTACCGGAGCAACTGTGGGTAAACGAGAAACGCTAATGCAAGAAAAGTAACGTTCAGGAACTCCGGCCCTGTCTTGCATACAGAGCCATTGGGTTTGGGGAGCGGATCTACAACCGAGACGACTTAATGTCGCGGTACAGACCTTTACGGCGAGCCTTGGGCCGCCCCGGCAGTGCCACCCCTACCAGGCCAAGCAGACCTAGGGCTGACTTAGCCCCAGGTCTAGGAGCTGCCGCCTGAGGCTGATCGGTCGTGGGCTGATGGGGCTGCACCGTCTGACGGTATTCAGCACCGACCAGAGACAGCAGACCCGCCACAATAAGTGCGCTCAGGTGATTGAGCGAATGATCAATCGCAGGCACTTCGTAATGGGTGGTAAAGGTTCTCACCAAAAACCAGATAAATAACCCAACGCAGATCAGCAGCGCAATGGCGTTGATCGCCGGGCTGTTGGCAAAGGTATAGATCGCCCCGCCAGTGGGGCCGTCGATCGCCCCCTCAAACTCTTCAAAGGTAGAAAACGGGCTAGACATGGCACTTGCTCCTCAAAATTTCCAGCATTTTGGCCAGGGGATAGAGTATTCCATCTAAATAAACACCCCTTTCGAGGTCGCAAACTCGGCCCGTTGGGCCTGTTGCCGTAAACCTCTGGATAGGTATTTAGCTGGAACACTCTTAGACAGATGGGCTATTTGGGCGCTACCGAGGTCATGGGCATGACAACGCTGTCGGAATGGCCATTTCGCTCAGACAAAATAGAATATTCCGGATATCCTTCAATGCCGAAATCAGCCAGGTCTAGACCCGCGATTTCTTCAGCCTCAGACACCCGCAGCAGACCAAGCTTCTTCAGCACAAAGCTCACCCCATAGCCAGGGATAAAGCCTAAAAGCCCTGCAGAAATCACCACACCCACCAGTTGCCCCCAAAAATTGATCGAAGGAATACCCTCGGGCTGGGGATAGCCCGCCGCCAAAATGCCCACCATCAGCGCGCCAAATACTCCGCAGTAGCCGTGTACCGCAAAGGCACCAACCGCATCGTCAATGCCCGCCTTTTCAACAGCATTGCCCACAAAGGGCATGGTGTAAGCGCCCACAAACGCGAGCAGAATCACGATTGGAGGGCTGTAAATATCCATCGCCGCCGCCGCAGAAATAATCCCCGCTAAACCACCAGAAATAGTATAGAAAGGGTCGGCCTTGGAGCCCATGTAGGCCCCGACCAAACCTGCCGACAGAGCCAGGGTGGTGTTGACCCCAATGGAAGACAGGGTCATCGGCGTGCCGTAAATAGTGATCGCCCCAGTTTGGCCGGGGGTGAAAATCACGCAGGCGGCCAAGAAGGCGTAGAAGCCAACAAAAATCAGCATTAGCCCCACCATGGTGAGGGGCAGATTGTGCGGCATGATCACCCTTGGGTTGCCCTGGGCATCGAACTTGCCGATGCGGGGGCCGAGGTTGATCAACACCCCGAGGGCAAAGAAACCCGCCACCGCGTGGAGCAACCCAGAGCAGCCAAAGTCGTGGTAGCCCAACTGGGTAAATAGCCAGCCGTAGGGGTTCCAGCCCCAGGAGGCAGCCACCACCCAGGTAAATGACCCCAGCACAATCGCCAAAATGGCGTAGGCCCCAACTCTGATGCGCTCAATCACCGCCCCAGAGAGAATCGAGGCCGTGGTCATGGCAAACAGGGCAAAGGCAAACCAAAATACCCCGGTGAGGTTGTCAGAAAGGTTTGGCCCCAGCGCTGGCGACCAGGGATAAGAGGCCTGAACCAGGCCCAACACATCGCCCACCACCCCCTCAGAGGCCGGGTCAGTCCAAGGCCCGACCACGCCACCCTGGAAGGGAAACAGCGGAAAGGCGTTGTACACCCACCAGCCGAAGAAGAAGAAGGTTAACCCCACTAGCGACAGGGTCATCAGGTTTTTGACCATGGTGGCCAAGACATTTTTAGAGCGGGCCGCGCCACCCTCGTAGGCCAAAAAGCCTACGTGAATCAGCAACATCAGCACAGAGGCCCAGTAGTAGTAAGACTCTGCAACAAACGTTGCTAAAAATTCTTGCGATTCAGGAGACATAGATCACTCCTAGCTGTCAGTTAATTTGTACAGAGAACTTGAAAAAATGAAACAACCAACTCGCAAAAATAGCAAGCGGCCATCAGACAAGCAAACGGAACATGTCGATAAAGTCGACCCATTCAGACGGACAAACTATGCCGAGGCAAAATTATCTCAGCTAGGCTAAACACGAATCCAAAACCCTAGGCTAAACCCAGAGTTAATAATCAAGCTGTCTGAGTTTTCTCGGTTAACTTATTATGTCAAGAGTGTGCAACGCAATCTACGGATGGGCTGTAGTCAGCGATACTGAACTACCGTTGAAGGGTTGAATGACATCCCAGAAGTTTTTGATTTGTGAATTAGCTAGGTGCAGCTCTAACATTGGCTGGCCCGCAATGGGGTGGTGCCACATCAAGACAGAAGTCTGCGCCACTTGAGCCGGAACAGCCCGGTGCAGGGGCAGGGAACAGAGGCGATGGGGTGCCCGAGCGGTGGCCTGGGCAGCTAAGGCGGGCAAGCTTGCGCTCGGTAAGGTGATTGCCGCCATCCAGGCTAGCTGGGTGACCCAGAGCTGTCGGTTGAGGGGCGCGATCGCCTGATCTAGCGGGCCGGGGTAAGTGATGCGAAAGTTGCGATCGCCCAACCGCAGCACCGAGCAATCCTCGCCCTCCAGCACTGTCTCCAGCGACTGAAACGGGGCCAGATGATCGACCGCCTCGCCAAACAGCGCTCTCGCCGCCACCAGGCCATCGGCCCCCGCCATATCCCATGGCCGGGTGGTTTGAACTGTTTTCATATTCGCACCCGGCTTTTGGTGGGGTCAAACGCCGCCAGGCTGCCTACAGTGGCCCTAACCCGCCGCTTCAGCCCATCCAGCATTCCCACCTCCAACCTCGTCCCAGCCTTCGCAAACTCTGGCACAACCTGGGCCATAGCAATGCTGGCGTTGAGAATCGGCGAAAACGTGGCGCTGGTGATCTGCCCCACCCGCCAGCGTTCCCCAGCGGCAAACACCGGCTGCCCGTGGGCGGCGACCTCTGGCCCCTCTAGCACCAGCCCCACCGCCACCCGAGGGGGATGCAGGCGAATGGCGTCCAGCGCCGCTTTGCCGATGAAATCTGGCTTTTTCATCGCCACCGCCCAGCCAATGCCCGCCTGGTAGGGCGAGGTCAGGTCATCAAACTCATAGCCCATGGCCAGCAACCCGGCTTCGATCCGGGCGCGATCGAGCGCCTTCATGCCCAGGGGCAGCAGGCCCGCAGGTGTCCCTGCTTGCAGGAGAATATCCCACAGCGCCGCGCCCTGCTTGGGATGCACAAACAGCTCGTAGCCCAGCTCCCCGGTATACCCCGTGCGTGAAATCAGCACCGGGATAGTCTGAATATGAGATTCTAAAAACCGAAAATAGCCCAGGGCTTCAACCTCTGGCACCAGGGTTTTGAGCAGGTCGCGGGAGAGGGGGCCTTGCAGGGCAAGGTTGTGGAACTCTACTGCGTCTACCGCCACCGACCAGCCTTTTGCTTGGGCGATCTGCCTGAGCCAAGCTGCATCGGTGTCGCAGTTGCCCACGTAGCGGTAGCGGCTGGGGCCAAAGCAAAACACAATGCCATCATCGACGATGCCGCCGTGGGGGTTGAGCAAGCAGCCGTAGGCCCCCTGCCCCGCTGCGACTTTCTCTAAATTGCGTGAGAACGCGTACTGCAACAGCGCAAAGGCGTCGGCTCCCTGCACCTCAAACTTGCGCAGAGCCGAGAGATCCATCAGCGCCGCCCGCTGGCGCAAGGCCCAGTATTCGGCCTGGTCGCCCTGGTGGGCAAAGGTTTGGGGTACCCAAAAGCCGTTGTACTCGGCCAGATCATCGGTGAGCTGGCGAATGCTGGGGGTAAAGGCGCTGTCTTGGGTCATGCGCAGGGGCAAATCTGCCGCCACCCGCTGCCCCATGGCCCGCGCAAAGCGCTGCCCCGCCGCGTAGATGCGCACGTGGATTGGCGTCGGGTGCCAGTCGTTGGCCGGGTCAATGTCGTCGGGACAGGATGAGCTAGCGCAGAGCAGGTCTTGGTGGGCCAGCAGCAGCACGTAGTCGCCGGGGCGAGAGAGGGGTTCTTCAAAGCCGATCGCCCCGTGGCCATCGACGCTGGTGTTGTAGAAAAAGTTGAGCGCAGGCCAGCCGGGGCGCGGCGCAATGCCGTAGGGGGCCAGCACCCGGTTGAAGTTGTCGCTACAGCTGGGGTGGCCGGGGTAGCCCGCGTCTTCGTAGTAGCGGGCGGTGCAGGCGAGCAAAAAGCTGTCGTGGTGGCCACAGGTGTCTTGGATCACCTCCGTCAGCGGCTGCATGGCCTGAGAGAAAAGTTTGCTGGGCAGCCCCGCCTGGGGGACGGCTAACCCAGTCAGCGTTCGAGTGACGGTGGCATCGAGTGGGTCGCTGTAGCGATCGCCGCCAAAGGCTAGAAAGTCGGAGCACTGGGAGCCAGCGACATCGATGATTTGGATGTATTGGCCAGCGGTGACGGAGTAGGCAACAGCCTTCCCTGGCGCAATTCGATACTCGGCCACTACCTCACCCAAGGGCGGCGGCAGGTCGGTAAACGGCTCTGTCTTTGGAATCTTTAGTGCAGTTGTCATAACAAGATTGCATCAGAGGCGCTGGCTTGCCGCAGTGGTGCAGACTACCGAACTCAGACTACGGAGCAGGATTTGTATAACATATTCACATGGAAGAGTTATCGAGACGTTAACCTAACATAAAACACACAAAACCCCACTTGGAGGATATAGCCCGATCAAGAGCGACATAACATGCCATTTTAGAGAGTTGTGCAGACAATATTCGGCATAACTCCCCCCTTGAGACGATGATTATTCAACTCAGAGTCTGGCTAATCACCCTGCTTGGAGGTGTTTTTCAGAGTTAAGCGTCGCCAACCAGCCTAAGTAGTAGTTAGACAGACATAATCATATATTCGATAGGTTCTCGCAATTCACTCTAAAAATAATAGTTATCTATGACACTCAATCCAGAATTCCAGTCTCTATGCAAACGTTGGCGAGAAAAGGCCCAGCAATATGAAATAGAAGACACTCACCAACTATTTGACAAGTTCTTTAGTCTCTATGTAGCTTATAATGCTTTGTATGCTGAGACTGCTGCATACCTTCATCGCAAAGCTATTAGTGAAGGGAAAAAAGAATATAAGCTTGACAATGAAAGCTTTCCTGATAAACAAGCCGCAATAGAGTATGTGCTTGGCTTGATGAAAAGTAAAAATTTAATGCAAAGTTTAGAGAAGACTGAGTCTACTAAGCAGGCTATTGAACAGCTTAAAGTACTAATGAGTAAACAAAGCTCTCTACATTTTTGGATTTGTCTTGATCCGGTTTTTGGAAAACCACAAGAAGATAAAGATGAAGAGTTAAATAAGATGCTTAATTCACCGAGTACTGATGAACGTGCAAGAGCGATTCTTGGAATTATATATCAAGTTAGATGTAATATGTTTCATGGCAGGAAAAGTGTTAGCCCTGTTCAGGGTCAACTGTTAATTCCTTTGATAGTTCTGCTTGAAAAAATTATTGATAAGCTTTATCAGAAACTTGAATCAGCTATTGATTATTGAATTTTCAAAAGTAGCAGAGATGTAGTCTTTTTAAAGCAGTTCGACTGGAGCGGACTGACCAAAAAAAATAGTGCGTATGTATAGTTTACTTGCAGTCGCTCAGCTGAATCGTTAGCCGTCCTTTGTCTATACTTATTGTCAACATATGAAAACTGTTTCTGAAGATGGCTTGCTTACTGTTGAAGCTCGCTTTCATCGTAAAGTAGATGTAAGTAGGTAGGCTGTATTAAACTTAGCCTGGGTTAGCGCAGAGTAACCTATGCTGGTCAAGGGTTTTGTGATTTTGTGAAGAGCCTACGACGTTTTACATATAATTGAGCCCTCCTAATTAGTTAGTATGGTGTGTTAGCAACAGTGTGATGCATTTTGCTTTTGCAAATGTAAGTTTGACTCACTCCGATAAATCAAGGCTATTATTAAGACAAAACTAACGTTGACAACATTATGGCAAACTTATTGAGTCTTGCTTGGCTTTTCCTACTTTCTTTGTCTATTGTCTTTATTTTTTTTAGCGGCTCATGGGCACTTTTTACATTCATTCTTTCTTGTGTTTTTCTTGCGGTTTGGAGTAGTACTCCAGAGGCCAAGGCCATCATTGCGAAACAAGCGGCTGAGACTAAAAGCACTGGACTTAAGGACATTGAAGCCTCCGAAAAATCAGAGAATGATTTTCAACAATTTTCTAAAGACCCCATCAACACTAAAGTAACCAAAATAGCTAGTATCTCTGCCGATACAAAAGCCAAAATCCTGTCTAAAGCTCGTTCAGACTGGCCTAATGACTTCGGAATGCAGAAGCATACGTTCGATAATCAAGTTAAGGCTTATCTTGAGTTAAAGAATCTTCACAGTAGCTTGGAGTCAAGTGAAATTGTAGATCAAATATTTTCGTCTGCGTTATCGAACTGGGAAAACGATTATGAGATGCAGATTCACAAGGTTAAAAGCCAGTTTGAAGCCGCACTAAAATTGACGAACTATAAAAATCAAAATATTCCTGAGGAGACTTTGACTCAAATCCGCCATAAAGCATTTCGAGATTGGCCAGATGACTATGAAATGCAGTTGCATACGCTCAAAGAGCAAGTTGCAGCATGGCTTAGCCTAAATAATTAGCAGTCAGTAAGCGTAGGGTGCGTTGTCGGCTCTAAGATTTTGGCAATTCTCAGACGAGTCACGAGGTGGCGAAGCCTTTACAGGCTAATTTGGTTGACTTCGACGGCGTTGCAGCAAATTTGAGGATATCAGGATTGGGTCTAGAGCG
Organism: Shackletoniella antarctica; assembly: GCA_003241845.1. Lineage (GTDB taxonomy): Bacteria > Cyanobacteriota > Cyanobacteriia > Phormidesmidales > Phormidesmidaceae > Nodosilinea > Nodosilinea antarctica. The sequence goes on from QBMN01000103.1 coordinate 13,984, forward strand.
ATGTTGTTTCTGTGCCTCATACCGTTCGTTGATCTCAACCTGTCTGCGACAAAAATCATATTCACCTTTGAAGTGCTGATAAACCTCATCGTAGGATTGGTCAATACTAAAATCTAGCTCTTCAAGTTCTAATGAATTCAACGTTTTTTCGAGCAACAGCGTCTTGATTTTGACGTCTTCGAGCTTGGGTTCTCCACATGACTTCAACAGTTCAATGCGCCACTTGAGCGGAATATAGGACTCAATATCAAGCGCAAAGTCTTTAGTGCCATTGCTCCGGATATAGCTAACTACTCGTCCAACCGCCGCGTATCCGCCATACCGTTCAAGCTTGGTGTCGGTATGGACATCTTTGGCTAAATACAGCCAAAGATGATCCAGTGTTCTCATTTGCTCCTTACACCCTTTGTAAGGAACCACCTTGACATGTCGCAGCAGAAAGGCCGTATCTCCAGTTCTGCTAGCCGTTTCCCAATGACTTAAGTATCCCTGAAAGCGAACGCTTTGCCCTAGCCAATCGGCAAGTGGTCTACAAGCGATCAGTGACTTCTGCATCTTGATGCTCCCCTAACCTAATCTCATTGACTCTTAAAGGACAACCCGTCATTTTTCCAGGTTGCCCAATTTCGAGCAAATGATCTTACAAGCGACGGCAGAACTCTAGCGGTAATAAACGGGGACGACGCTGGGATGTTATTTAATTGCTGATACCCTAAGTGCCTCCAGTATTCCCTTACTACATCATGGAGACTGGAGGCACTTCTCTTGCCTTAATTGCAGCAGCTGTGTTTGCTAGCGGCAGGGGGCACGTCGTTGGCGGGGTTTTGGTCAAAGAAATTGAGCGGCTTGAGCATAAAGCCAATATAGGCCACCGGCATCACCGGCCAGTCTTCGGCGCGGGGCACGTGGCTGTGGGCAAAGGTGTGCCACACCACCAGGTCGGTGTTGGCTACCGGGCGATCGCCCTCCGTCCACTTCGGCAACCCTTCACCCCCAGGCGATTGATTGGGGTAATCGCCAGCGGAGAATTTTTCGTCAGCGGCGTAGGGGGTGACCCACAGGTGCTTGGTCATGTAGGCGGCGCGCTTGATCACGCTGGCATGGGGGCGGGCCAGGGGCAGAGTATTCTCGCCCGGTATCAGCTTGTAGGCGGTGGGGTAGCCCATGGCGTTGGTTTCGGTCGGGTTGACGATCTTCCAGTAGCGGCCCTTCATGGGGTCGATCAGTCGCTGGGCTTCTAGCTCTGACGACAGCAGCGTAGATTTGGCGTAGAAGGCGTTGCCGTAGGGGTTTAGCTCATCTTCCTCCGGCTCGATATCCACCTCGTAGACGGAGTTTTGCAGACCATCCACACACATATCGAGGCGCACGTTAAAAATGTGCTGGTGAACGGGGGCGTAGAGCTGCGGGGCCACCAGGGTGCCGTACTTGGGCACCTCACCGGGGGGAACCGCCGCCGTGCTGATCATGCCCGTCAGCTTGACCTCGTACTGAATGTTGCCGTCTTGGTAGAAGTACCAGTAGAAACCGTACTCGTAGTTGCCCACGGTGGCGATGAAGGAGACGACCAACCGGCGCGACCTGCGCACTTCGGTCTCTTCTGTGCGCCAGTCCACATGCTTCCAGAGAATGCCAAAGTCTTCTTCGTGGAGGCAGACGGCGTGCTCAATCTGGGCCACCTCGCCGCGCGAGTTGGTCATAAAGGCGTCGAAATAGTAGATTTCGCCCAGGCAGTCGCAGCCCAGCGTTAGCGAGTTGGCCAGCGAGCCAATGCCGTATTCGCCCACGTCGAAAGCGTTTTTGCGGTAGTGGTGGGGCAGGGGGTCGCCGTAGGGCACGGTCATCTCCGCCAGCGAGGCGCGGTAGAGAATGGGGCGCTCTTCGCCTTTGTCGGTGTAGCTGACGGTGTAGAGCACCAGCCCTTCGCGGGGGGTAAAGCCGATGCGCATTTTCCACTTTTGCCAGCGAATCTCGTGGCCCTCGACCGCGAAGCTGGGGCCTTCGGGCTGAATGATTTCGAGGGGCTTGAGGTCGGTGCGAAAGTCTTTGACGTGTTCCTGGGAGTAGTTGGCCGACTGGGGCGGCAGGGGCACCACGCCGTGGTCTTCGACCCGGATCACCTCCATTTTGTTGAGGTCAACCACGGGAATAACGCCTTCGATGGGGCGGGCGTAGCCGTTGTCGGTGGGGTTGGCCCGCACCCAGCAGAGGGCGCGGGAGAGGCGGACGCCGTCTTCGTCGGCGAGGCCGTAGTGGCCCGCCGACCAGGGGTCAACCATCACCAGGCTGGGGTCGGTGATGCCGCGCTTGGCAATGGCGGCTAGAAACTCCGGGCAGGCTTTGACCGCCTCTTCGCACTCGCTAAACTCATCCAGCATGATCGGCGGCTGCACACCGGGGATGTGTTTCCAGGCAATCACAGCCCCTTCGGTGAGGGAGACGATCGCCTCATAGGTCTGGGCCGTGGCGTTGTCGAGAATGATGGCGAAGGCTTCGCGGGTGATATCATCCCCTGGCCTAAAGCCCAGCACGGTTTCCTTGGATGGCTCGTTGAGGGTGACGGTGGCGAAGCGGATCGTCGCCCCCAGGGATTTCTCCTCGTGCAAGATGGCCACGGCGGCGGCAATTTCCTGGGGAGTCAGGGGTTCGAGGGGGTGGGCAACGGCGATCGCGGTAGGACGTTCTTGGGCAATGGTCATGGGAACACGGCTCCTTGTGGGTAGTTGAAATCAGAAAAAATTAGCGAAAAAGCCATCCCCGACCGGGTGGGGTG
>QBMN01000104.1 GCA_003241845.1 Shackletoniella antarctica
GGACTAATGGACGAGTTTTTGGGTAGGGGCGCACCGCTGTGCGCCCCAACCCGCGCTATAACCCGCCCACCGTAAGGGCGCACGGCGGTGCGCCCCTACCCAAAAACTCGTCCATTAGTCCATTCACCTGTCCCGGCTGCTCCTGCTGCACCCAGTGGCTGCAATGGGGAATGTAGCGCAGCCGCAGATCGCTGACGTAGGCTTCGGTGCCCAGGGTGAGTTCTTTGCCCAGTGCGGCATCGTCTTCGCCCCAGATCAGCAGGGTGGGCACCGGGAGAATGCCCCAGGGCTGCTGCCGGCGATCGCCGAGCAGGAGGGCGCGGTAGTAGTTGACCATGGCGGTGAGGGCACCGGGCTTGGCGGCGGCGGTTTTGTAGGCCCGCAGGTCGGCAGCGCTAAAGGCCGATTTATCCACGGCCATGGCCTGAAAGATCTGCCCGATCGCCCAGTAGTCGCCCGCTGCCAAGGCCAGCTCCGGCAGCAGCGGCAGTTGAAAGGCGGCGATATACCAGCTGCGGGCCAGCTGCTGGGGGGTGCGCAGACCCTCGGCAAACCTGGCCGGGTGAGGAATATTCATCACCACCAGCGATCGCAGCAGCTCGGGGTAGGCGTAGGCAAAGGCCCAGGCGATCGCGCCGCCCCAGTCGTGGCCCACCAGGGTCAGATGGTCGTAGCCGAGGGCGGCGATCGCCCCCCGCACGTCTTCTACTAAGACGTCTAGGCGGTAGGCGGCTACCCCTGGGGGCTTATCGCTTTCGTTGTAGCCGCGCAGGTCGAGGGCCACACAGGTGTAGCGGTCAGCAAAATAGTCGAGCTGGTGCCGCCAGGAGTACCAAAATTCTGGAAACCCGTGCAAAAACAACAGCAGCGGCCCCTGGCCCTGGGTTACGTAGTGCAGGCGCAGGCCATTGGTTTCTAAGAATCTCTGCTGCCTATGGGCCACGGCCCTAGCTCCTCCACCCTGCTATGGCCATCGCTATGTTTTCTCAACTATACCGAGCCTCAACTATATCGGGGTAGTTACGGAGGCAGCGGGGGGCGATCGCCATGTATCTAGCGAAATTCCCGGTGAAATTATTGATGTAAGTTTTACGAAGCCAGCCCAAAAAAAACCGGATTTTCGGTGTTTGCCTCAGTAGATGAAGAGCGTAGGTATCTAACTGGTCCATTCAAGGTTTTATTGCACCCGTTTCAGATGCGATCGCTCGTACCCCAGGCCCTGGGGGGCGGTTATCGGCAGCTGAGGTTGCAGCAGTTACAGCCCGCATTCCAGGTTTTGGGGAAATCGTTACACCCTTCCCGTTCCTGAAATCGCGTTACTCACCACTATGACTGCACTCGATGATTTAACCCTAATGCAGTGGTTTGTGTCAGGGGATGCCACCCTCGAAGCAAACCAGTCGCTGCGCATTCAGCCCGCCAACAAGCTACGTCAGCTTTTGGGCCGTAGAGGATCACTGCTGGCCACCGCCTACGATGCCGCCATGCCTCCCAGCGTCGAGGTGCGCCGCCACACCGACTACAGCGACGTGCTGCACCAGATTCTGATAGATCACCACTTTGTGCCCATTGGCCAGGGGTTAGACAGCCAGGTGCTGTGCTACGCCCGCTACCCCATCCCCGATGGCTACCGCATTGTCTATGGCCAGGCCCGCCAGCTGTGGAAGCAGTGGTGGACTCACCCCAGCCACCTGAACGATCGCCACCTACAGCTCGACCTGTTTGTGCTGGCCGAAAAGCAGTGGTACCCCGGGCGAAATATTGCCATCAACAGCGGCACTCTCTACGTTGAAACCCTGCGCGGCGAGACCGTTCACCACGGCGACGACATGCTGGTGTGGCTCGAAAAAGACCGCGACGAGGTAGATCACACCTGTCTGTGGGAGCCGCCCGGCCCTAAGGTCGAGCCGATTCAGCAGGTGAAAGAGCCGCCGATGACGCCGATGACGCCGACGACGCCCCCTCGACCGGCGGCCCCGGCTACCGCTGCGCCCCCGGCTACTGTAGACCCCACCCTGGCTCCGATAGTTTACGCCCTCGATGGCAAGGTCTATGTGCAGACCGCCGTGGGCCTAGTGGTGATTGAAGGCGACAACCTCAGGGCCTATAGCCCAGCGGTGGTAGGCCAGCGCCTCAGGTAAATCAGCTAGGCAAACAGCCGGGGCGGCAGCAGCCACAGCAGCGTACCCCGGCCATACTCAACCTGGGGCCAGGTGACGGCCTCAAACTCAAGACAGACCATGGCGGCGGTGGGCATAGCCACCGCCCCGCCGCCCATAAAGTATGAAACCGCGTCTGACCAGGTGGGTTCGTGGCCCACCAGCATGAGCGAGCTGTGGTGGTGGGCCACCTGATGAATCACCTCTAGCACCTGATCGATAGAGGCTTCGTAGAGGTCATCGGTGACGGCGGTGGGGCAGGCCCAGTCGCCAGCGGCATGGGCCAGTTCTAGGGTAGTGCGCGCCCGCACCGCCGAAGAGGTAATGGCCAGATCGGGCACTCTACCGGCCTTAGACAGCAGCTTACCCATGGTTTTGGCGGCGGCGATGCCTCTCTCGGCTACGGGGCGATCGCGATCACGGCCATGGCTGGCATCCCAGCTAGACTTGCCGTGGCGAAAGAGAATCAGTTGTTTAGTCATTGTTAACGAATAGATCTAAAGCGATGCTCCAGGGGCGACCTGATGGCGAATCGCTGGATTTGAGCCACTGCCGGAGCCGATCGGGCTGCTCAAAGTGCAGCACCGTGTACCACTTCAAACCGCCCTCTTGCACGGCCAAAGGGCGATAGCGATCGGCCCGCAAAAACCCCGGCGATCGCTGGGCTGTCTTCACCATGCGGCGGTGCCAGCTGCGAAAGGCCCAGTTTTTGTTGCTCGGCACAATGTATTCAATGATCACGCTGGGGCTGGGCAAATTGGGGTTGGCGGCTTGGCCCAACAGTTCCCCAAGCCCGTCCGATGTCGCCAACCGCTGGCTGAGTCGATCCCTCAGCCGAATAATATTTGCCGTCACCGATTCCTGGAGAGCCATGATGCTCGATTGTCCTTTAGACGTCCATCACCATAGGCTGTATTCAGTATACAGCTGACGATTTTGAGAATTCGCCGAATATTGTGTATTTAATCGTAGGTTGATCTGAGGCTGAATCCGCCTATCTAAGGGCAGATTATTCCCGCTCTTAGGCTAGAACCCGGAACTTTTCTGGCGCGTCGCCGCCGGTAATGTAGCCCCCCTGGCGTTTGATGGCGGTGAGATGGGCGATCGCCTCCGCCTTAATCACCTCCCCCGCCACAATCGTCGCAATGCCGGGCGGATAGGCTGAGATCGTATCGGCACTGAGGCGACCGACAGCCGCGCTGGCCCCCACGGTTGCGGTCGCCGCAAAGAACGCCTCTCGCGGCGACACCGTGGGCAGGGTAAACGCAGTACCATCGTCGGTGCTAGCTAGCTGAGGCCAGGCACCAGCGGCACCCGCCTGGTGGTTTGATCGCTCTGCCAGCGATCGCAACCCCACCAGGCACTGTTGCCCATCCGCCCCGGTGTTGCCCAGGCTGATGATTAAAGTCAGGTGGCGCAGCTCCGGCAGCTCGACCGTGACCCCCAGCTCGTTGTGAAGAATGTCATCGGCCTCTAGCCCCGTGATCCCCAGCGCCGACACATCTACCGTCAGCCGGGTTAAATCTAAATCGCTCACGCTAGAGAAGGCTGACACAGCTGGTTTATCAATGACCGTCAGGCCGTCGATTGCTGCCAGTTCCCTACGCATTTGCTGGGCCAGATCCAGCGTGTCAGATAACAACGCTTTACCCTCGGTCGCCATCTGGTGGCGAGCAGCATCTAACGACGCCAGCAATAGGGCATTGGGGCTAGTAGATTGGGTGAGCTGGAGAGCCGCTTGCAGGCGCGATGGTGCGATGCGGTGCCCTCGCGTATGCAGCATCGCCGCCTGGCTCAGTGCCCCCAGCACCTTGTGGGTAGACTGCACCACCAGATCAGCGCCTAGCGCCAGAGCCGGGGTGGGCAGGTCTGGATGAAAAGCAAAGTGTGGGCCGTGGGCCTCGTCGATGAGCAAAGGAATGCCGTGGTGGTGGGCGAGGGATGCGATCGCCCCCACATCAGAACAAATGCCGTGGTACGTAGGCGACACCAGCAGCACGGCGCGGGTGTCAGGGTGGTGGGCCAGGGCCGCAGCAACGTCCTTCGCCTTAACCCCCAGCGCCAACCCCAGCTCTTGGCTGTACTCTGGCGACACAAAAATCGGCATCGCCCCCGACAGCACCAGCCCCGCAACCACCGAACGATGGGCGTTGCGCGGCACAATAATCTTCTCCCCAGGGCCACTGGTAGCAAGAATGGCCGCCTCAATGCCGCAGGTCGAGCCATTGGCTAAGAAATAAGTGTGGTCTGCCCCAAATGCTGCCGCCGCCAGTGCTTGAGCCTCAAGAATTACCCCCTCAGGAGCGAATAGATTATCCAGCTCCGGCAGTTCCGGCAGATCCGCCGCCAGCGCCGCCGCCCCCAGCAGTTCCTTCAGCCGAGGAGACGCCCCCCGCCCGCGCTTGTGCCCCGGCGCGTAGAACGCCGCGTGGGGCCGCCGACTGCTGGCCTGTAATGCTGAGAGAATCGGGGTTTGCGATTGATCCATGGCAGTGTAGAAAAGGCAATTAATGCTATGGTTGCACTTAGATACTTGTGTTGAGATAAGGAGTCTACTCGTGGTTGAGCCGTTACTCAGTGGCATTGTTCTAGGGCTTATTCTGGTTACTCTGGCGGGGCTTTTTGTGGCTGCTTACATGCAGTACCGCCGGGGCAACCAGTTTGACCTGTAGCCAGGTCAGCCCACCGCGAAACCGCTAGCCAAATAGGCACTCCCCACAGCCGCCTCGACCGAGGCGGCTGTTTTGATTGGTACGGGCATTAGCCTAGCCCGCAGCTGTCGCCAGGTGTCGTTGGCGGCCCCGCCGCCGCAGGTATAGATTTGCCCCAGGGGCGAGGCTCCCAGCTGGGCCAACAGGTCGTAGCCGCGCTGCTCAATGCGGGCGATGCCCACCAGCAGGCCGTGCAAAAAAGCAGCATCGTCCTCGGGGCGCGGCGTCAGGCGCGGGGCTAGATCGGGGTCGCTAATGGGGAAGCGCTCCCCCGGCTGCACCAGCGGGTAGTAGTTTAAATCAGTTGCTACCGTCGGATCAATGCGCTGGCTTAGGGCAGCCAGTGCCCCCCGGTCAAAGAACTTTTCTAGCACTGCACCGCCGCTGTTGGAGGCCCCGCCCACCAGCCAGCGATGGCCCAGGCGATGGCTGTAGATGCCGTACTCGCTGGCGTCTACCCGGCGATCGCTCAGCAGCTTAATCACCAGGGTTGACCCTAGAGAGGTCACCCCATCCCCTGGGGTGCTGGCTCCGATGGCGAGAAATGCCGCAATGCTGTCGGTGGTGCCCGCCACGACCTGGCACCGGGGCGAAAGGCCAAACCGCCGGGCTACGGCGGCGGTGACCTGCCCAACCACCTGCCCAGGGGCCAAAACCCGAGGCAGCAAAATGCTCCAGGGCTGCCCCAGCAGCCAGTCTGGGTAGCACAGCGCGCCGACGTCGTAGCCCAGCTTGAGGCTGTTGTGGTAGTCGCTCACCCCCCACTGACCGTGGAGCTGAGCGCTGAGCCAGTCGGCCTGGTGAAGTAGATAGGTCGCTTGATGCCATACAGCGGTAGGCAATGTCTGGTGCCACCACAGCAGCTTGGCCAGGCTAGAGGTGGCGCTGGCGGCGGGGCTGTGGGCCGGGGCCAGGGTGCTGAGGGTCTCTAAAGATTCCCTGCAAGCACAGTTATAGAGCAGCGGTGACGTCAGCACCTTCCCCGCTTGGTTGCACAGCAGCACCGTAGCCGAGGTGGCGTCTATGGCCACTCGACCGACTCGCCCCCGCACCGTCTCCGGCATCGCCCCCAGCAGATCAAACAGCGCCTGCCGCCAGCCATCTGGGGCAGGTAGGTCGAGATAGCCCGCTCGGTAGTCCCAACACAAATGCCGCTGTGGATCGACCACAGCGGCACGCACCCCAGAGGTGCCAAAGTCTATACCCAACGATAGGAGAAGGGCGGTCACGCCGCTGCCCTTCCCCACACCATCCCTAGAGTCATGCTCAGAACCTTGTCTAGATGCTGACTTCGCTGATCGAACGGGTGATGTAGTCAAAGGGATAGTCGACCACATTAGGGTCAGCTATGCCTGCCTCTTGCACCTTGGCCTTCACCAGGTCTTTCATCAGCTGAATGCCTATCACCGTGGGGGCAATGGGCACCCCCAGGGAGTTGTAGGTTTCGCGCAGGCCAGCGAGCACGCGCTCGTCAAGCACGTCGGGGTTGCCCGCCACCAGGGCATAGCTGCTATAGCGCAGGTAGTAGTCCATATCGCGCAGGCAGGCGGCGTAGCGACGGGTGGTGTAGGCATTGCCTCCAGGGCGAATCAGCTCGGGCACTTGGGCAAACAGGGTGATGCCCGCTTCTTTGACAATGCCAGCGGCGTTGGCGCTGATAATTGCCGCCACTTTGATGCGATCGAGGCCGCTGTCAAAGTAGGACTTAATGGAGTCGAGGGCGCTGGTGTCGAGGTAGCGTCCGGTGTTGTCGTAGGTCTTAATCAGCGTGGTGACAGCGTCCCGCATCGGTGGTTTCTCCCAACTCTCACTAGGCAAACAGCATTTTATAAACGGTGGCAGGCTCAGATGACCAATGACTGAGTTAATAACTGAGTCTGGGTAGCCCTGGTCTGCCTATTCCTGGTCAACAGCTTTGCCCGCAAGGGCTTTAAGCGCTAAACGCCAGGCTTTATTACTCGAAAGAGTCTACCACGGGGGCTTCACCCCTGGGTCGCCCAGGCCCGCTGTAGCCAGGGCTTTATGAGTGAATCGTTACAAAACATCATGGACTGTCATGGGGCTTTGGTTGGCTTTCCCTGACAAAAGGTAGTAGGTGATACAAAGCGGGCGAACCCCTCTCCCTAGGATGATTAACGTGAGTTGATATCTATGTGACCATTAGGTATCTAAATACCTGTGTCGGTAACTTGTGTCGGTAAACTGGCGCAGCACAAGGCTTGTCTAGCGAAAGCTTTTCCCGCAGCGGTAGAGTGGGTCAAAGTCACGACATCATTCAGTGAAATCGGTTCCCCCGATGTTTGAACACTAAACCAGGCTAAGGAGTAGCTCATGGCAACCCCAGCAGACATCCTAAAGTGGATTGAGGATGACGGCATTGAGTTAATTGATCTGAAATTTATTGACATGCCCGGCATCTGGCAGCACCTCACCTTACACAAGAGCCAGATTGACGCGAGCAGCTTTACCGATGGGGTGGCCTTTGACGGCTCCAGCATTCGCGGCTGGAAGGCCATCAACGAGTCGGACATGATGATGGTGCCCGACCCCGACACGGCCTGGCTCGACCCCTTCATGGCAGAGCCGACCCTGAGCATGATCTGCACCATTAAAGAGCCTCGCACCGGGGAGCTGTATGCTCGCTGCCCCCGAGCGATCGCGACCAAGGCGATCGAGTACCTGCGTTCCACCGGCATTGGCGACACCGCCTTCTTTGGTCCCGAGGCTGAATTCTTCATCTTCGACAGCGTGCGCTTTGACCAGACCGAGCACTCGGCCTACTACTACGTCGATAGCGTCGAGGGCCGCTGGAATACTGGTCGCGAAGAGAAAGATGCCACAGGTATCAGCCGTAACCTCGGCTACAAACCCCGCTACAAAGAGGGCTACTTCCCCGTCGCCCCCACTGACACCTCCCAAGACATGCGCAGCGAAATGCTGCTGACCATGGCCAGACTGGGGGTGCCCATCGAGAAGCACCACCACGAAGTAGCTACCGGCGGACAGTGCGAGCTGGGCATTCGTTTTGGCCGGCTGACCGAAGCCGCCGACTGGCTGATGATCTACAAGTACTGCATCAAAAACGTCGCCAAGAAGTGGGGTAAGACCGTCACCTTCATGCCCAAGCCCCTGTTTAACGACAACGGCTCGGGTATGCACACCCACCAGTCGATCTGGAACGGCGGCGAACCTCTGTTTGCGGGCGATCGCTACGCCGGGCTGAGCCAAATGGCCCTGTGGTACATCGGCGGCATTCTCAAGCACGCCCCCGCCCTGCTAGCGCTGACCAACCCCACCACCAACTCCTACAAGCGTCTGGTGCCTGGGTTCGAAGCCCCGGTTAACCTGGCCTATTCCCAGGGCAACCGCTCGGCCTCCGTGCGCATTCCCCTCTCGGGCGACAACCCCAAGGCCAAGCGCCTAGAGTTCCGCTGCCCAGATGCCACTTCCAACCCCTACCTGGCCTTTGCCGCCATGCTCTGTGCGGGCATCGACGGCATCAAAAACCAGATTGACCCCGGCGACCCGCTGGATGTGGACATTTATGACCTCAGCCCCGAAGAGCTGGCGAAAATTCCCTCTACCCCTGGCTCGTTGCTCGATGCCCTCAAGGCCCTGGAAGCTGATCACAGCTTCTTGACCAGCACTGGCGTGTTCACCGAAGACTTCATCAGCAACTGGATCGAGTACAAGCTCGACAACGAAGTCAACCCCATGCGCCTGCGGCCCCACCCCTACGAGCTGGCGCTCTACTACGACTGCTAGGGCGAGAAGCTCAGCTCCTCAATCTCCAAAAAGTGTGACAGCTTAATCAAGCTTTTGTGGGGTGCATCATCGCTCGGCATGATGCACCCCACAAATTGTGTTTTTCTTGACCCTGATGCTCTACTACTCTCATGCCCTAGCGATAGCTTTGGGTAAGCTGGCTGAGCTGGGCTTTTTCGTCTTCAGCTAGCTCCCAGCCCAAGGCCCCGGCATTTTGCGTGGCCTGGCGGGCGTTTTTGGCACCGGGAATAGGCACCACATTGCCCTGGGCCACCAGCCAGTTGAGGGCCACCTGGGCGGGGGTGCGTTCTCTCTTTTCGCCAATATCTTGCAGCGCCTGAATCACGGGCATGAGCTTGGTCAGCCCGCTCTGGCTAAAGCGCGGGTCGAGCCAGCGCGCCCCGGTGGGTTTGAGGTTAGCCTCTGGGGTGTACTTGCCAGTCAGCAGCCCCTGGGCCAGGGGGCTGTAGGCAAGGATCGTCACCCCTAATTCCCGCGCGGTGTCTATGACGCCGTTGGCTTCGGGCTTCCGGTGTAGGAGAGAATATTGCACCTGGTTTACCGCCAGAGGTACTCCCTGTTCGGCCAAATGGGCATGGGCTTCGCTCATTTGTTGAGCCGAGTAGTTGCTCACACCTACTGCGCCGATGCGGCCGCGTTTGACCTCGGCGGCTAGGGCCTGCATCAGGTCTTTTTGGCTGAGCAGAAAGTCTAGGGGCCAGTGCACCTGGTACAGCGCCACCGAGGCCACCTGGAGGCGATCGAGGCTGGCGGCCAGGGCATCGGCGACCGATCGCTGAGAAAACCGCCAAGGCAGCGGAAAGTATTTGGTCGCCACCACGGCCAACTGGGGCGACGATGGGGGGCGCTGCTGCATAAAGCGGCCAATCAGGCGCTCTGACTCGCCCAGGCCATAGACTTCGGCAGTGTCAAATAGCGTCAGGCCCGCGTCGAGGCAGGCGTCAAAGGCGGCGTGCAGGTCGCCTTCGCTGTAGGCCTTGCCGTAGTCCCAAAAGAGGGAGTCACCCCAGGCCCAGGTGCCTACCCCCAGGGCGGGTACGGTAGGGCCGTTGGGGCCGAGGGTGATGGTTTGCAGATCGGCAGTGGGGGGCATGGGTGAAGCGTCCTTGGGGATGGTGACGGCAAAAATGGGAGATCACTGCAATATTGTAAACTTTAGTTAAAGGGCTTTCAGTATTCCCCAAGGTTAGGTTTTCTGAGGCCAAACTTTATAGCGTTTGCGCAAGATAGCGTTTGCGAAAGAACATCGCTCGCAAACGATGATTTCGACATCGCGGCCCTTTCAAAACCGCCCCACCACCTAGCAGGATTAGTTGTCTATGAATCGCCGTCGTTTGCTTCAGGCCGCTCTAGGTCTCTGTTTAGCCTGGTTGAGCTGGGCGATCGCGCCGACCCCGGCCCTGGCTCTAGGAGGCCCACAGATTCCGATTGGAAATCTAGCCCCGGAGTTTACGCTGCCGACCAACGCGGGCGATGGAGAGATTGCCTTGGCTGACTTTCGTAACCAGTGGGTGGTGCTGTATTTCTATCCCCGCGACTTTACTTCGGGCTGCACGGTTGAAGCCCAGCGATTTGAGCGCGATATTGCTGAGTACCAGACTCGCCATGCCCAAGTGATTGGCGTTAGCGCCGACAGTGTCGAGTCCCACGCCGAATTTTGCGATGCCGAGGGGCTAGAGTTTCCATTACTGTCTGACCCTAAAGGAAAGGTGAGCAAAGCCTATGGCTCTTGGCTGGGGGCGATGTCGCTGCGGCACACCTACATCATTGGCCCCGATGGCACGATGCAGGCGAGGTTTTTGGGGGTGCAGCCGGTGATTCACAGCCAGGAGGTGTTGGCGGCGCTGGATGAGTTGCAGCGGGGAGTGTAGGTGGGTGGACGAGTAGGGAGGTAGGTGAGTGAACCTTAGACTTTTTGGGTAACGACGGCGGTGACGCGATCGCTCCACCATGCCTTGGCAACCTAATTCAACCCCAGTTGTGATCTGCCCTACATTCAAAAAGCCCGCTGGGGGGCTACACCATTACAAGATACCTGGGGTAGCGCCTTGCCACTGCTCCAGGGCTATGGCCTCTAAAACAGTGATACAGTGATCGATCTTTGCTTTTGGTCAACTCTAGGGGGATGGGCGCATGAATTCGCTGGGCAGACATATTCTGGTTGAGTTTTTTGGCTGTTCGTCAGATATTCTCAACGACGTGCCGCTGATTGAAAGCAGCATGGTGGGGGCCGCCGCCGACGCTGGGGCGACGGTGATTAGCTCGGTGTTTCACCACTTTTCGCCCTTTGGGGTCTCGGGGGTGGTGGTGATTCAGGAGAGCCACCTGGCGATTCACACCTGGCCTGAGTACCGCTATGCAGCGGTAGACCTGTTCACCTGCGGCGACACCGTCAACCCCTGGATTTCGTTTGACAAGCTCAAGATTGCCTTTAAGGCCGACTACGGCTCGGCCCTAGAGATGAACCGGGGCCAGCTCGAACTGCTAGAGCGCATCGACGTTGACCTGGGCGAACTGCGCGATGAGATCACCAACAAGCTGATCACCCCCAAGCAAAGCCGCAGCGTTTGGTTTACCGACAAAAACGACGATATCGCTCTGTCGATTCGCCACAAGGGCGATCGCATCTTCCGCGAAAAGTCGCCCTACCAAACCGTGGAGATTTTTGACACCTTTGCCTACGGCAAAATGCTCACCATTGACAACATGGTGATGTGCAGCGAAAAGGATGAAAACGCCTACCACGAGATGATCATCCACGTGCCGATGCTGCTCAACCCGACGTTTAAAGACGTGCTGGTGATCGGCGGCGGCGACGGCGGCAGCGTGCGCGAAATTTTGCGTCACCCCCAGGTCGAAAACGTCACCATGGTGGAAATTGACGAAGCGGTGGTGCGGGCCTCGAAGGAATTTTTGCCTTCGCTGTCGGGCGCCCTAGACGACCCCAAGCTCGACCTGCGGATCGAAGACGGCATTGCCTTTGTGGCCAACGCCCCCGACGCCACCTACGACCTGATCGTGATCGACTCCTCTGACCCGGTGGGGCCGTCGGAGGGGCTGTTTAGCACAGCCTTTTATCAGCAGGTGCATCGTATCCTCAGGCCGGGGGGGGCGATCGCTGCCCAGAGCGAGTCGCCCCGGTTTAACCAGCGGGCCTTTGTGGATATTCACCACTGTCTCAAGGGCATTTTTGGCGATCAGAACGTGTTCTGCTATCTGGCGTTTATTCCCACCTACCCGACCGGCATGTGGAGCTTTAACTACGCGACTAAAGGAGCTGCCCATCCCATTCAGGGCATAGATGCGGCGAAGTCTGAGGCCTTTGCGGCTGAGCACAGCTTGCAGTACTACAACGTGGGCATGCACCAGGCAGCCTTTGCCCTGCCCACCTTTGTGCAGACTATGCTGAAGGGGTAGAGAAAATTGTCGGAGATAGGAGAGGCCATGCTTCTCCTATCTCTTGGATTCTGCGTTGCCAATAAACCTCATCCAAGTCCAGAAGTAGAGTTCTACCTGTGGGAAAACTACAGATCCCGAGCTGGACTGGTATAGCAGCTAACTCTGGCTAAAGGGATTGGTGACTGTAAGGTGATTCTCAATAATCAATCCATCCTGCATATCTTCGCTGTAGAGAATAGTTGCGCCAGCACTTAGCGCGGCAGCGCAGATGAGGCTATCCCAAAATGAAAATTGATATCGGGTTCGTAGAGCCGAGGCCCGAAGCAAAATTTCTTTAGATAGATGCGTTACCTGACAACGCTTATAGAACGCTGTAACGACCTTCGAAATTCGAGCTTCGCTAAAGCTAGCTTTTTGGAGCAAATTTTTACAGACTTCGTTGATCACCTGAGTGCTGACTAACAAGCCTGGTTCCGCAACCATAGCTTTCGCGATTTGGTGCTTAGCTTCATCTTGCCGACGATTAAAAGCGTAGAGCCAAATATTGGAATCGACAAAGCAGTTGTAGAGCTGTACTACGTCACCGGTCATAGAGTTCTTCGCGGGTTTTGGGCATGAAGTTGTCGATATCGAGGGGATGATCGAGCAAGTTCGCAATCATGTCTTCTTCCTCGTCGAGAGCTAAGGGCTCTGGCATGAGCAGAATGACTTTTACCTGAGCGCTATTGCCAAAGGTCTGCTGGTATTGAGGAGGGATCGCGATCGCGCCATTTTCAATTTTGGTTTCAAATTCCACCGCCTGCATGTAATTCTCCCGCAAGTTCAGTACCGCTCACCCTACGCTATCGCTAGTATCTACTCTATGACCACCTCAACCGCCAATCTGCACAACTTTGACCCCAGCGGCGTGGGCCTCGACAACGGCAACCTCTACGGGCTGCCCTGCGACTATGACCAGGCGGGCATCATTGTCTTCGGCGTGCCCTGGGAGGCGACGGTGTCGTACCACGCAGGCACCGCCCAGGGGCCAGCGCGGGTGCTAGAGGCCTCGCCCCAGCTTGACCTGTACGATCGCGACAACCCCGAGGGCTGGCGACAGGGCATCTACATGCCGCCGCTGCCAGAGCATTTGCTAGAGCTAAACCAGCAGGTGCGGGAGGCGGCGAATCGGGTGATTCTAGCGACGGAGGAGGGGGTGGCGATCGCCAGTCAGCCCCTCCTCCAGACCGATCTAGACAATGTCAACCACGCCTGCGAGCAAATGACCGGCTGGCTCCACGCCCAGACCACCGCCGCCCTCGACCAGGGCAAGCGGGTGGGGGTGATCGGCGGTGACCACAGCGTGCCCCTGGGCTATCTGCAAGCGCTGGCCGAGCACCACGCCGACTTTGGCGTGCTGCACATCGACGCCCACGCCGACCTGCGCCACGCCTACCAGGGCTTTCGCTACTCCCACGCGTCGATTATGTACAACTTGCTGGCGCTGCCCCAGATGAGTCGGCTGGTGCAGGTCGGCATTCGCGATCTGTGCCACGACGAGGTGGCGCTGATCAAGCATTCCAACGGTCGCATCGTCACCCACTACGACGCAGTGGTGAAAGAAAACACCTACCGAGGTATTCCCTGGATGCAGCAGTGCGAGGCGATCGTGGCGGCGCTGCCGGAGCATGTCTACGTCAGCTTTGACGCCGATGGGCTTGATCCAAAACTGTGTCCCAACACTGGCACCCCGGTACCGGGCGGTCTGGAGCTAGAAGAAGTCTTTTGTCTGCTGCGCCAGGTCATTCGCAGCGGGCGGCAGATTATCGGCTTTGACCTGTCGGAAGTGGGCGACGGCGAGTGGGACGGCAACGTGGGTGCGAGGGCGGTGTATAAATTGTGTTGCCTGATGGGTCTGTAGGATTTTGCCCACCAAATCTCTTCCCCTGGATCAGTCAGACGTTTAACTGGGGAAACGCCGTGGCATTATGATAAAAATAGCTGTGTTGTTTTGAGTCTTAGAAAGCACCTATGGACATTTTGTCATTTGGCTGGGTTTCGCTGCTGGTCGTCTTTACCTTCTCGCTATCGATGGTGATCTGGGGCCGCAACGGGTTTTAAGCCCAGCGTCTATGTAGCTATGGAAACAACTGTACAAGCCCAAGCCTTTAGCATTTTGGCTGTCATTGCGCTGGTGCTGATGGTGGTCGTGACTGGCGGTGTGGTGTATCTGACCGCCGCCGACTGGCGCGATCGCCGTCGCCGCAAAAACGACCAGCAGACCGCTAAGCGCGATCCCCAGCCTTCTAAACGCGCGGCTAAGGGTATGGCCAAAAAATAGAGGTCTAGGAAGCCGCTGGCATGGCTGCGGGTTGGCAACGCCTCGCCTTAGCACTGCGCACCCTTAGATTTCTTCTGACAACGCTAAAATCACTAAATCGTAGTTTGGCTAAAATCATCACCGCTCCGGCTGCCGCACATGCCAGGGCTGCGTCTGGGGCGCGGCAGCTGGCATTGAATGTGCTGCTTCAGGTGCAGGCCGGAGCCTACGCCGATGTAGCGCTGCACCGCACCTTGACCCAGGCCGCTCTGAGTGATAGCGATCGCGCCTTTGCCACCGAGCTGGTCTACGGCACCGTCCGCCGCCAGCGCACCCTCGATGCTCTGATCGGCCAACTGGGCACCCGCCCCGCCGATAAACAGCCTCCGGTGCTGCGTCTGGTGCTGCACCTGGGGCTATACCAGCTGCGCTATTTAACCGCTGTGCCCGACTCGGCGGCGGTGAATACCTCTGTTGATCTGGCTAAGGCCAACGGCCTGGGTCGCCTTTCTGGAGTGGTAAACGGCCTGCTGCGCCAGTACCTGCGTCAGAGTGAGGATGGTGTTGATCCCCTATTGCTGCCCGCCGACCCGGCGATCGCCCTGGGCATTCGCCACAGCTACCCCGACTGGCTAGTCGCTCTGTGGCTTCAGCAGCTTGGCCTTGAGGAAACCGAGCAGCTCTGCCAGTGGTTCAACCAGGTGCCCTCTATCGACCTGCGGGTAAACCGCGATCGCACCACTGTTGAAGCCCTACAATCCGCCTTTGAGGCAGCCGGCATTGCCGTAGACTCTATCCCCGACGTGCCCTTTGGGCTGCGCCTGGTAAACCACCAGGGAGCGCTTACCGACCTACCCGGCTACGAAGCGGGCTGGTGGAGCGTGCAGGATGCCAGCGCTCAGCTGGTGGGGCTACTGCTCGACCCGCAGCCGGGGGAAACGGTGCTGGATGTCTGCGCCGCACCGGGGGGCAAGGCGACCCAGATGGCAGAAATCGTCGGGGGGAGTGGCAGGGTGGTGGCCTGCGATCGCGCCCCCTCTCGCCTCAAAAAAATCACCGCCAACGCCCGCCGACTGGGCCTGACAAACCTGCAAACCCAGGCGGGCGACAGCACCGATCTGGCCCTATTTCATGATCAATTTGACCGAGTGCTGGCCGATGCCCCCTGCTCTGGCCTGGGCACCCTACACCGCCACGCCGACGCCCGCTGGCGACAAAACCCCGAGAGCACTGCGTCTCTGGCCGAGCTGCAAACCGCCCTGCTGGCCGAAGCGGCCCGCTGCGTAAAACCGGGCGGCACGTTGGTCTACGCCACCTGCACCCTGCACCCCGCCGAAAATGAGGCCGTGATTGAGCAATTTTGCCAAGCCGACCCAGCCTGGCGCATTCAGCCGCCAGACCCCGGATTTGGCAACGGGCTAGAGGTTGCGCCCGAGGGCTGGGTGCGGGTCTGGCCCCACCGCCAAAACATGGACGGCTTTTTTATGGTGAAGCTGAGGCAGCAGGGGTTCCCTTAAAAAGGGCGTTCCTGGTGCCCCAGGCGCTCGGTTTCGTCAGGGCAAAGAGGCAAAGGGCGTTTGCTGCATTAAACCCGCCTATTCTTCGGCCTCAAGCTTTTCGCGCGACTCGCCCCAGTAGGCGCTGACGGTAATCACTTCCTGGCTGCCCTTAATCTCTGAGGCCCACCGGTAGACGGTGATTTTGGGGTTGACCCCCACCTCTAGCAGCTTGGCCCCCATGTAGTATTCCATCGAGTCGCGGGTGCGCTTTTTAAAAAACTCAGACTGATCTTTGGGCACCGTGCGCGACAGGTGGGCCTGGGTGTGTTTGGGCTGAGCCATGGACGTCAACTAGAAACTTGATTTATTGCTCTCCATGATAACCAAAGAACGGCAACCGCCAGCGCTTGTACCGGTGGAAAAATGCTGCCTGCCCCCTAGAAGCCCCAGGTGCGCCTGGGGCCAGTGTCGAGGTGAATGATGTTGGGAATGTTGCTGTAGATGCCCACCCCCCCCGGCCAGGTGAGCATCAGCGCGTTGGCCACCTGGCGACCGCTTAGCCCCTGCACCTGAATGTCGACGGCGCGACCAAACAGGTGCTGACTCTGGGACGCGCCACCCACCGCCGCATTGACCGCAGGGGGCCGGTACCAGGAGTTAATTTGAAAGGGGCGGTTAAGCCGTTCTCGCACCGGCTGTAGCGCTCGGGCCAGGCCAATAATATTGTTGACGATCGCCTGGGTTTCTGGAATGCGGGTGGCCTCGCGGGTGGCCTCGCCCCAGGTGAAGCTGCCGCCGGGAATGATCGACTGGTCGGTATAAAAGGTGGAGGTATTGCCCGGTAGGCGAAAGGGGCGACCCGAGTACTGGGG
>QBMN01000105.1 GCA_003241845.1 Shackletoniella antarctica
CGCTATGAGGAGGCGATCGCCAGCTATGACGCCGCCCTGGCCATTAAACCCGACACGCACGAAGCGCTCAACAACAAAGGGTATGCGCTGCGTAACTTGGGCCGTTATGAAGAGGCGATCGCCAGCTATGACGCCGCCTTAGCCATTAAACCCGACAAGCACGGAGCGCACAACAACAAAGGGAATGCGCTGGATGAGTTGGGCCGCTATGAAGAGGCGATCGCCTGCTATGACGCCGCCCTGGCCATCAAACCCGACAAGCACGCCGCGCTCAACAGTAAAGGGGTTGCGCTGGGGAACTTGGGCCGCTATGAGGAGGCGATCGCCAGCTATGACGCCGCCTTAGCCATTAAACCCGACAAGCACGACGCGCTCTATGCCAAAGGGTATGCGCTGGATGAGTTGGGCCGCTATGAGGAGGCGATCGCCAGCTATGACGCCGCCCTGGCCATCAAACCCGACTATCACGAAGCGCTCAACAACAAAGGGTCTGCGCTGGGGAACTTGGGCCGCTATGAGGAGGCGATCGCCAGCTATGACGCCGCCTTAGCCATTAAACCCGACAAGCACGAAGCGCTCTATAACAAAGCTTGCTATTACTCCCTAGAAGGAAAGTTTGAACTTGCTCTGCAATTTCTAAAGCAAGCCCTTGACCTTAACCCTAGCGAATATCAGGAGATGGCAAAGAACGACACCGACTTCGATGCAGTTCGTGATGATCCCAGATTTCAGGCCTTGATAACTGAGCAATAGCAGCGAGGCCAAGACCCCAATGAAAATTCAGTATTTTGTAGAAACAGATACCCTAGTCATCGAGCTAACCACAAAACCTATCGTTGTCACCGATGCCATCACCGACGACCTCATTCTCGACTACGACAACGACGGCAAAGTCGTCGCCATCACACTAGACAACTACTCTCAAAACGTAGAAACCGTTAATCTCCAAGCCCTTGGCGTTACGTTTAAATTTCTGCCTCTGCTGCATGATTTACCCAAGCAACCCTTTTTCATCGTCTACGATGCCGAGGCCGATGTACTCTACATCGACTTCAACAACCCGCCCCAAACCGCCCAAGACAGCGAACTCACCGACGACAACATCGTAATTCGCTACGACGATGCCGAGGCCATTGTGGGCCTCACCATCCTCAACGCCAGCCAGCGTTGATGCCCTTACACTCGACTATTTTTTAAGAGGGCAATACCAAGATGCACAATAAAGATTTCTTTGTTGTCATTGAGCGAGACGAAGACGGCATGTACGTCGGCGAAGTGCCTCAACTCAAGGCTTGCTACAGCCAAGGCGAAACCATCGACGAACTGATGGCCAACATTCGAGAAGTCATCGAAATGTGCCTTGAAGAACCCAATTGATCGTCTCTATTGATAAGTCGCACTCCACAGTGGGCATCTTACTGGTAAGCCCGTGGCGCAAACAACGCGCCGCATTCGTCCAGCTTTCCACTATTCCTAACGCTCAACCAGGAGTGCATTATGCCCATTGCTGATACCAGCCGCCGCCTGCGACCCGCCATTCTCGACAAAGACATCGACGCCCTGCACGGTTTGGGCACCATCCCCACCTACAGCACCGTCCGCGCCGAAGCCACCCCCGACGCCCTCCAGCTGGCCCACAACCAAATGCGAGTTCGTCAGCAGGCCGAAACCGAAAAGCTCGCGATCTCCAAAGCCGCCACCGACGCCGCCCGCCTCGCCGAGTGGGAGTTCCACAACGCCGTGCTGGCCATGAAAGAATGCGTGCGCGGCCAGTTTGGCTCCGACAGCAACGAAGCCCAGGCGATCGGCTTTAAGAAAAAGTCTGAGCGCAAGCGCCCCCGCCGCCAGGCCGCGTAGTCATAAATTTTGCTGATGTGAGCCGCCCGCAGAGTGACTTTGCGGGCGGTTTTTGTCGGCGTCCTAGGGCTATGGCTCTGGCATTTGCCAGCTGGGGTTGACCAAGCTGGTCAGCACATGGTCTTGCCACTGGCCATTGATAAAGAGATAGTCGCGGGCAATGCCCTCGATCGCAAAGCCCAACCGCTTCAGCACGTTGGCGCTGCGTTGGTTGTGGGGCATGTAGTTGGCCATCAGCCGGTGCAGGTTGAGATCGTCAAAGGCGTAGGCAATCAGCCGCTGGCCCGCTTCGGTCATGTAGCCCTGGCCCTGGTGCTGCGCCGACAGGCCATAGCCCAGGGTGGCCCCGTGCAGCGCCCCGCGCACCAGGGTGTTGAGGTTGATGGTGCCAATCACCTGTCCAGGCTCGGCCTGCAAAAACATCAGCAGCTTCACCGCATAGCCCGTGTGAAAGTCAGTGGCCCGCGAGGCCAGCACATTCTTCCAAAAGTCGCGGGTGTAGAAGCTCTCTGGGCGCTGCGGCTCAAAGGGTTCTAGATAGGCGCGGTTGACCCGGTAGTAGTGCAAAATCGCGGCAATGTCGTCGTTTGTGCCCAGCCGCAAAATGAGGCGCTGGGTCTTTAGCTCTGGTCGTCTAGTCACGATCGCCGCCCATAGTAGTGGCCCACCGAGGTTTGAGCTGAGCAATTGATATCATCCTCCGGTGAGGGGAGCCTTGTCATGGTGCCATGGCGGCGATGTGGATGGGTGGGCGGGTGGATGGTAAGGGTAGACCTATGTGTCTGCCCTGGTATGGGGATGGACGGGTAGGGCGTAGGGGCAGACCTATGTGTCTGCCCTGGCATGGGGATGGACGGGTAGGGCGTAGGGGCAGACCTATGTGTCTGCCCTGGTATGGGGATGGACGGGTAGGGCGTAGGGGCAGACCTATGTGTCTGCCCTGGCATGGGGATGGACGGGTAGGGCGTAGGGGCAGACCTATGTGTCTGCCCTGGTATGGGGATGGACGGGTAGGGCGTAGGGGCAGACCTATGTGTCTGCCCTGGCATGGGGATGGACGGGTAGGGCGTAGGGGCAGACCTATGTGTCTGCCCTGGTATGGGGATGGACGGGTAGGGCGTAGGGGCAGACCTATGTGTCTGCCCTGGCATGGGGATGGACGGGTAGGGCGTAGGGGCAGACCTATGTGTCTGCCCTGGTATGGGGATGGACGGGTAGGGCGTAGGGGCAGACCTATGTGTCTGCCCTGGCATGGGGATGGACGGGTAGGGCGTAGGGGCAGACCTATGTGTCTGCCCTGGTATGGGGATGGACGGGTAGGGCGTAGGGGCAGACCTATGTGTCTGCCCTGGCATGGGGATGGACGGGTAGGGCGTAGGGGCAGACCTATGTGTCTGCCCTGGTATGGGGATGGACGGGTAGGGCGTAGGGGCAGACCTATGTGTCTGCCCTAGGAAATGGGCGGGGATGGGTGAAGGGGGGAGTTAAGCAGATCCGGGCTTTTCGGTATAGTAGGGGTCTGCAAAATCGAGGACTAGAGAGCTATGGCGCGCCTGGCACTGTTGAGCGTATCGGATAAAACTGGGCTAGAGTCGCTGGCCAAAGCCCTGGTAGAAGAGTTTGGCTTTGACCTGATTAGCAGCGGCGGCACGGCCAAGGCGATCGCCGCCGCCAACCTCCCCGTCACCAAAGTTTCTGACTACACCGGCTCGCCCGAAATCCTCGGCGGGCGCATCAAGACGCTGCATCTCAAAATCCACGGCGGCATTTTGGCGCGGCAAGACCTGGCCGCAGACCAAAAAGACCTGGCCGACAACGGCATCCGCCCGCTCGATCTGGTGGTGGTGAATCTCTACCCCTTTGAGCAGACCATCGCCAAGGCCGACGTGACCCTGACCGATGCGATCGAGAATATCGACATTGGCGGGCCAGCGATGCTGCGGGCGGCGGCCAAAAACCACGCCCACCTGACGGTGCTGTGCAGCGCCGAGCAGTATGGGCCGTATCTCGATGCCCTGCGCGAAAACCAGGGTCAGGTGCCGCTAGGGTTTCGCCAAGCCTGCGCGCGGGCGGCGTTTTGGCACACGGCCAGCTACGACCAGGCGATCGCCACCTACCTCACCGCCTCCACCGCCGAACCAGACGCGCTACCCCAGCATTGGGCCATGACCGGTCGCCAGCAGGCCACCCTGCGCTACGGCGAAAACCCGCATCAGACGGCGGCCTGGTACCGCACTGGGTCTATCCCCACGGGCTGGGCCGGGGCCGAGCAGCTCCAGGGCAAAGAGCTGAGCTACAACAACCTGGTCGATCTCGAAGCGGCGCGGCGGATCATTGCCGAGTTCCCCAGCGATCGCCCCGCCGCCGCCGTGCTCAAGCACACCAACCCCTGCGGCGTGGCCACGGGCGACACGTTAGCCACCGCCTACCGCCGCGCCTACGATGCCGACGATGTTTCGGCCTTTGGCGGCATTGTGGTGCTCAACCGCGCCATTGACGCCGACACCGCCCAGCAGCTCACCGGCACGTTTTTGGAGTGCATCGTTGCGCCGGGGTGCGACGCTGCCGCCCAAGGCATTCTGGCCAAAAAGCAGAACCTGCGGGTGCTGGTGCTAGCAGATCTGCTGACCGGGCCAGGGCAGGTGGTGAATGCGATCGCCGGGGGCTTCCTCCTGCAAGCCCCCGACACCCACCGCGACGACCCCGCCACCTGGCAGATCGTCACCGAGGCCCAGCCCACCGAGGCCGAGCTGGCGGAAATGCTGTTTGCCTGGCGGGTGGTGAAACATGTGAAATCGAATGCGATCGTGGTGACGCACCAGCAGCAGACCCTCGGCATTGGCGCGGGGCAAATGAACCGGGTCGGCTCGGTGAGCATTGCCCTGGCCCAGACGGGCGAGAAAGCCCAGGGTGCAGTGCTGGCCAGCGACGGCTTCTTCCCCTTTGACGATTCTGTCCGCACCGCTGCCGCTGCGGGCATTCGCGCTGTGGTGCAGCCCGGCGGCAGCCGCCGCGATGACGACTCGATCAAAGCCGCCAACGAGCTGGGGCTAATCATGGCCATGACCGGCGTGCGGCATTTCTTGCATTAGACAATTTTCCAGTGGTGCATTCGCGCAGCGATGCACCCTACCGATCGCCCCACTTATTCTTGAGGTGACTCAGCCTCGGCGGCGGCTCCCTCGGGCACGGGGTCATAGCCGCCGGGGTGAAAGGGGTGGCAGCGGGTAATGCGCCGCACCGCCAGCCAGCTGCCCTTCGCCGCGCCAAACCGCTCGATTGCCGTCAGCGCATACTGCGAGCAGGTGGGGTGAAACCGACAGGTGGGCGGAACCAGCGGCGACACCAGCCGCCGATAGCCGTGGATGAGCAAGAGCAAAGGACGCTTCATAGTCCCATTCTATCGGCTAGCTCTAGCGCGAGTTTACCCACCCACTCTCAATAGTCCAGCGTCAGCGTGCTGTAGTTGTCTGGGGCCTGACGGCTGCTGCGCTCGGGCAGGTAGACATTGGCGCTGGGGGCAAAGTTTATGCTCTGCGGTTTAGATGCCGCCGGAGCCGAGGTGCTCTGGCGCAAAGCAGCAGCCTGGGCATCTAAGCCTTCGGTTTCTTGCTCAATGGCGGCGAGGCGATCGCACAGCTGCTGACGGCGACCGTCGATGTACTCTAGCTCTTGCTGAAGGCGGGCTTTCTCAATGGTGAGCTTATACAGGTCGAGGTACTGCGCGGCTTCGGTGGCCGGGCGCGGCATGGTGCTGATCTTAGGAAAACTTCTGCGGGGGGCGCGTTTGATGCTCATAAAAGTCTCCGGGGGCTGAGCTAGAGTTCACAGCGTTATCTTGCCCGCCTGCGCTGATAAATTCCCAACGCCGCACAATTTGTAGCAGTGGGTCATGCCGCCGCCCCTCATCTGCAACTCAATCAACTAAACCTCAGGGTAAGCGCAAGACTTGGGTTCGCCTTATCCGCTTTCAATGCGTCCAGCATTAACCGTCAAAATCTGCGACGAAGCCATCCACTGGCTGCCAAAGGCTCCCAGATGAGTGGTGGTAATGATGGTTTGAAAGCGGTCTTGAATGGCGTCTAACAGCTGATTTTGGCGGTTTAGATCTAGCTCGGCCAGCACATCGTCGAGCAGCAGCAGCGGCGGTTCCCCGACCACCTCATCGATCAGGTGCAGCTCCGCTAGTTTGAGCGCCAGCACCAGGGTGCGCTGCTGCCCCTGGGAGCCATACTGGCGGCTGGGGGTGTCGTTGATGGCAAACTCGATATCGTCGCGGTGGGGGCCAACCAGGGTGGTGCGCTGGTGCTGCTCGGCGATCGCCCGCTGTTTAATCTTCTCCAAAAAGCTCGCCTGAATCACCTGCGGGTCATCCTCTGCCATCGGCACATTGGGCTGGTAGTGGATGCGCAGATCTTCGCGCTGGCCGCTGATGGCCTGGTGCCACTGGTGGGCGATCGGGGCCAGACGGGCGATCGCCCTGGCCCGGCGGCGAATCACGCGGGTGCCCAGGGCCGCCAGTTGGGCATCCCACAGGGCAAACTCAGCGGCGTCGAGCTGGGGTGCAGTTCTCCGATCGTCGTCGCCAAAGGATTTTTTAATCAGGGCGTTGCGCTGCTTTAGCACCTGGTTGTACTGGCTGAGAATGTGGGCGTAGATCGGCTCTAGCTGAATCAGCAGCGTGTCTAACCAGTCGCGCCGCCCCCCTGGCCCCCCCCGCACTAGATCCAAATCTAAGCTGGAAAACTGCACCGCGTTGAGGGCACCGAGAAAGTCAAGCTGTCGCCTGAGCTTTTCGCCATTGAGAATGGCGGTGCGGCGACCCGCCTGGCGCAGCACCAGCGAGAGATCGGCGATGCTCAGGTCGCGCCGCACCGAGGCGGTGATTTGGGCGACGGGCTGGTCTTGCTGCACGAGATCGCGATCGCGACTCGTCCGGTGCGATTTCAATGTCGCCAATAGCTCCACCGCCTCCAGCAGGTTCGACTTACCCTGGGCATTTTCACCCACCAAAATCGTCTTGGGAGCGGCAAAGTCGATCTGCTGCTCGCCATAGTTGCGAAAGTGCCTGAGCGATAGGTGGGTAAGGTACAAGGGGCAAAGCCAGGGCTGAACTTGGTTTAGGATACAGGACGGCGCTAATGCCTTGCTCATCCTCTGCCTACGTGAATCATGGATTTGCCTAGCTTCCAAAATCTAGCCCTGCTGCGGCAGGCGCTCACCCACAGCAGCTACGCCAACGAGCACCCTAGCGCAGGCCCTGACTACGAGCGGCTAGAGTTCTTGGGCGACAGCATTCTAGAATTTGTGGTGCGCGATCTGCTGTTTGCCCGCTATCCCACTATGACCGAAGGGGACATGTCGAAGCGGGCCGATGGTTTAGTCGATGAGCCGCGTTTGGCCCAGCTGGCGGTGCAGATGGATATCCCTGAGCAAATGTACCTGGGGGCCGGAGCACAGCACGAGCGCCATAACCCCGGCGTGCAGGCAGATATGTTTGAAGCGGTGATCGGGGCCTATCGTCTGGACGCAGGTATGGCAGCAGCCTATGACTTCGTGGCGTCGATCTTTAGCCCGCTAATTGATCTCGCCCTTGAGCTGTCAATCACCGATCCGGTGACAGAGCTACAGGAGTTTGTGCAGGCCCACTGGGGCGGCACCTTGCCCAGCTATGTTGAAAAAGACCGGCTTGGCCCTGACCACGCCAAAGTCTTCATTTTTGAAGTGCTGGTAGGTGAAACCAGCTATGGCACAGGCCAAGGCAACAGTATTAAAGCAGCGCGCAAAAATGCCGCCGTCGAAGCACTGAGGAGGCTCAAAGGATGAAGGCAGCGATTCTAGGCTGTGGTTACGTGGGTACAGCGGTGGCTCGGCGGTGGCAATCCCACGGCGTTGAGGTCACGGCCACAACGACTAGTCCTGAGCGGGTGAAGGACTTGCAGCAGATCGCCGCAGCGGTTCAGGTGGTGAATGGGGCGAATGCTGACGGCATCGCTGAACTTCTAAAAACTCAGGATATTCTGCTGATCTGCGTCGGGGCGGGTCGCCAGGCCAACTACGAAGAGACGTATCTAAATACGGCCAAAACCGCTGTGGGCGTTCTCGATCAGGCTCCTAACCTGAAGCAACTTATCTTCACCAGCACCTATTCTGTCTACGGCAACTATGAAGGCGCTTGGGTACGCGAAGACGACCCGGCCAAGCCCGCCACCGACAACGGGCGCATTATGGTGGAAACCGAGCAGACCCTGCTAAGCGCTGCTACGTCGGAGCGAAAAGTCTGCATCTTCCGTCTTGGCGGCATCTACGGCCCTGGGCGAGAGCTAGGCAAAATCTACAGCCGCGCCGCTGGCAGTACCCGCCCCGGCTCTGGGCACGAAGCCAGCAACTGGGTGCATTTAGATGACATTGTGGGGGCGATCGCCCATGCCCAATCTCACCGCCTCAGCGGCCTCTACAACCTGGTGCAAGACGAAATCCCCACCGTGCGAGAACTGATCGACCGGGTCTGCCAGGCTAACCATCTAGACCCCGTCCATTGGGATCCATCGCAACCCAGCGCCCGCCCCTACAACGTGCGGGTATCCAACCAAAAGCTCAAGGCGGCAGGCTACGAGTTTCGCCATCCCACCTTTGCGGGCTTTTGAAGCGTTAAAGAAGAAGCCGGGTTGCTTGGGTGCGATCGCAAGTCCCCCTGGCCATGCGAGCAGAAACCCGGTTTCTCCCTAGGTCAACTATCACTTGACAAACTCAACACTGGCCAGGTGCAGCTTGCCTTGGGGGGCCTGGTCAAACACCAGTTCTAGGCTGCTCACCGCCGCCAGGTCTACCCCAGCAAACTGCCCCAGGGGAATGCGGAGGGCGCTGGGGTAAAGAGGGGCGGTGGTTCCGTGGGTCGGGTCAGGCTCAAACTGCCGCAGGGCAGGCAGGCTAGAGAGAATTTCGACCCGCGCCGCGCCGCCCTGGTTGTCTCGCAGCACCACTGCAAACACCGGCTGTCCCTGGGGTATGGGCCAAGCTGGATCGGGGGCCAGGCGCAGTTCTAGGCTAGTGAATCGGCTAACGTTGACGCTCTCTAGGGGCACTCGCAGCAGTTCTGTAGCGGTCTCCCACCCCAAGGTGAGTAGGGCCGGAAAGTGGGGGTAGGGCCGCGACGACGGCTGGCAGTCTGTTAGAGACTTGCAGAGGGTAGCCTTTAGGCCAGCGGTGAGACTTGTCGCTGGGGCATCCTCAGCTTGAAATACGGTGTAGCGCTCGGCATTGGGAGACACCAGGGTGGTGAATACCGATTGACCAAAGAGTTCCCTGGGGGCGGCTTGGTGAGCGGCCATGCCCACTTCAGCCAAAGCAGCATCCCCTCCAGCAGACCAGACGGTGCGCAAAAATGCCTGGGTGTACTGACTGAGGAACGTCTCTTGGGCCACCCTAGAGAGGCGATCGCGCGATCGCTGCGGGTTACACAGCGGCCCATTGTCGGGCTTTCGGTAATAGTCATCCGCCGCCACCGCCGCATTGAAATAGTTGTGGTTGGCCCCCGGCAGCAGCAGGCCCAAGACAGGGGTAGTACGGGGCTGCTGACGGGCGGTTTCGACGTAGTAAAGGCTGCTGAGGTCAAAAATGTCGCGATCGCACCCCCCTGCCATCACCACCGTCGGCACATCCGGCAGGGCGTAGGCCTCGGGGCGCTGGGCGATCGGGTAGCTGCGGGTGGGGCTGACCAGCACCAGGGCCGCGATCGGGCCAAGGCCAGCGACAATTTTGCCTTGCAGATCTGCCGCCGAGTCGCCGCCAAGTCGCTGCAAGGTGCTCAAGGCTGCGGCTCCACCCCCCATAGAATGGCCCACCATCGCCAGGCGGGTCAGGTCAACGCGCCCCGCTAGGGATACTCCGAAACCAGCGTCATCCCCCCGGTGGGCCAGGGCTAGTCGGGCGAGGTGGGCATCGATAATTTGGCCGCTGCGCTGATCAGCCAGCTGATTGCGGTTGTCGGCATTGGCCCCGTAGGTTTCGCTAAAGGCCGCATTTAGGTTGGGCGCGAGCACCCCATAGCCCGCTTCGGCTAGGGCCTGGGCCAGGTAGGCAAAGCCCCGGTCAAAGCGAGGCTCTGGGGCGCAGGGCCACTGGCTGGTGGCCCCAGGTTGAAAGTGGCAGCCCGCGTGGCGACCGTGGAGCACGATCACCCAGGGTGCAGGGGCATGGCCGGGGGGAAGAGCGATCGCCCCCGTCAGCGTCAGCGGCATTGTGTCAAAGCTCGTCCCGGTCTGAGCGAGGGTGGTTTCCCCCAGGTTATAGGGTTGAACCAGTGAAAAATTGGCCAGCTCTGGAGTGAGCGCCGCGCCCGGCGGTGGCGAGAAGGATTGCCCAGTTCTCGCCATGGCCGTCAGGCTCCACGCCAGGCTGAGCAAAACCAACGCTAGAAACCTTCTGCCTGACCTAATAGCCGTAGCTCCAGCGAGCCCGGTAGCCGCGCACGTCGATATGGGTAAACACCGAGGAACTGGCCAATCCGCCCCGGCTGCCCCACCAGCCGTTGAGCCGCGCATAGACATCGGAGCAGCGCACACCGGGCACCACAAAATCGACGGCATCCCCCGATAGATGGCGCGACATGCTGGCACCCCCCACCGCCGCGTTGGTGGCCGGGTCGCGGTACCAGGAGTTGATTCGCAGCGGCTTGTCGCCGTACATTTTGCGAATCTCTTCCATCGCATCGGCGACTTTGAGAATGCCGTAGACGACACCCGCGTTGGCGGGGCGGCGATAGCGCCCCGTAGAGCGGTTGACGTGTAGCGCCTCGCCCCAGGTAAAGTTGCCCCGCACCCCGTAGCGGTTTTTGGGCTGAATTGGGTCGTTAGAGTAGTAGGTGCCCGTAAACCCAGGCAAGGTCAGCGGCACCCCCCGGTCTGCCGGGTTGCTGGGTTGCCCAGGCCCCTGGTCGCTGGGGCGGTTGCCAATTTCGGTGCCTGAAATGGCAATGTCGGGCACGTAGACATGCCAGGTGGTGCGGTTTTGGGGGCCGAGAAACGCTCCCTGTAGCGCCACCCGCACGTGATTGCTTGCCGGTTGGGCGTAGGAGTTGAGCAAGAACACCGTGCCCTTTTTCACCAGCACCTTATCGGCACTGCCTAGCTGGCTAGACTGCACCGGCTCTGACTTAAAGATAGTGTCGCCATTTACCTCTAGGGTTTCGCGGTTGCCGTCTACCTTGACATCGGGGCTGTAGACGTACCACTTGCTGCTGACCTCGGCTCCCACAACGGCATCGGCTAGCTCTATCTCATAGTGGTCGCCCGCCGCTGGCTTAAAGGCCAGCAGACTGAGCTGGGTGCCGTTTTTGACAAACACCTTTTGAGATTCGCTCAGCTGCGAGGAGATTTTGGGTTCGGTCTTAAAGAGGGTATCGCTCACCACCCGCAGCCGTACGCCGGTCAGCACATCAATGTCTGGGGTGTAGACAAACCAGGTGCGATTGGTCTTATCGCCCAGGGTGGGTTCGAGCAGCTGCACCTGCCAGTGGTTTTTGCCGACATCAATGTAGTACTGAATGTCGAAGGTCGTACCGTTGGTGACCAGCACCTTTTCGGCATCGGTTAACTCGCTGGCCAGCTTGGGCTGGAGCTTAAAGTAGGTGGTGCTTTTGACTCGCAGGGTCAGGCTCTTAGCTGGTTCAGGAGCGGGGGTTCCGCCCGAGCCAGGTGTTTCGCCGCCCGTGGGGGGAGGAGTTTCTCCATCAGGCGGAGGAATAATTTCTTCGGGCGGTTGGGTGCCTCCCCCAGAGGAACCGGCCTGCTCAGGCTCCGGTGCCCCGGTGCCGATCGCGACGGTCATCGCCAGGGGAGAATCTGACCGCAGAAACCAGTCTCGCATGCCTTCAACGTTGAGCACCCGCTCCTTGGGGTTGCCAGAGGAAGGTCGCTTCTGGATGCGGGAGATCCACTGGTTTCCCTGCATCAGGTAAAAAGCTTCGTCGGTTTCCTTAACCCAGGTACCCATGGTGGTCACTCCCGTAGACACAGTCCCGTAGACGTATTGGCGGCTAACGCAGAGATTGCCGCCTAGCTAAGAATAGTAGAGTCTAATAGACGATGTGGCGCAGTTTTATCGCCCAATACCCCGGGTTTTTTAGCCAGAGCCGCCAGCGGGTTAGTCGAACTGCGGGCTAGTCGGAGGATGACTGGGCAATGGATGCACTGAGAATGTGGGCGCTTAGATCGGTGCGTCCGGTTTCTAGAAAACCTAGGGCTGCCAAATCGGGCGTGGTGTAGCCCCTGAGGTGGCTCCAGCTTTGATAGATCAAGGGCAGGGCGCTGCTGCCAATTAACAGTGCGATCGCCAGGCTCAGCGCCCCATCCACCCAAAACCACTGAAACAGGGCCATGCACAGCGCCCCCACAATCACCCCAATGGAGCTAGCCAGATCGGCCACCACGTGCAAAAATGCCCCCCGCAGATTCAGCGACCCGTTGCCCTGGCCGTGCAGCAGCCAAACTCCAAAGCCGTTGATGCCCAGGCCCACCAGGGCAGTGCCCACCATGGGGCCACTGACCAAGGCCGTGGGGGGAGCGTTTAGGTGCTGCCAGGCTTCTAGGGAAATTAGCGCCGCCAGGGCCAGCAGCCCCACTCCGTTGATCAGCGCCGCCACCGCCTCTAGGCGAGGCTGGCCCGGTCGAGGGCGGGCTAGGGTGAGCCGGGTCAGCCAGCTGGCCGATAGGGCCAGGCCAATGGCCCCCGCGTCGGTAAGCATGTGCCCCGCGTCAGACTGTAGAGACAGGCTGTGGCTATGGCTGCCCACCAGCCATTCCACCACCGCAAACCCCAGCACCAGACTGAGAAACAACCCGAGACGCTGGCGATCAGCGGCATCCAGGCCACAGCGACAGGGCAGAGATGGAGCTGGGTGAACAAAGGACGACATGGAGAAAAATCTAAAGGTCGCAGGGTTGCATAGCTTGTCTAGGCATTTTGGCATAGCTCCGAGGTTATGGAAGCTTGAGTAGACAGTTTTCCTGGCCCTCGCTTTTCATCCCTCACCCCTGCCTGCCTCTAGCCCCATCATCGGATTCATCCGCGGATATACCACCGGGTGCTCCGCCAGTGCCACCTTGGCTCGCCGCAGAATATCGGTGCGAAAGGCCGGTTCATCGCGAATATCCATTGGGTAGGCCCGCAGCTTGAGGTGGCTGCCCCAGGGCATTTCGGCCAGCACCACTACAATTGGCAGCTGGAGCTGCACAAAGCGGCTGCTGTAGGCGGCCTGGTAGAGAATATCGGTGATGGCCTGCAAGTCGGCCTCGTGGTCAACATAGAAGTCGGTCACCACCTGGGCCTCTAGGCTGCCGCTATTGGCGTTGGCAATGGGGTCGCTCCAGGTAACGCTGTGGGGAATGGTGACGAGGTCATCGTCAAAGGTGTGCAGGCGAATGCCCCGCAGCCCATAGCTCACTACTTCGCCGTAGTAGTCGCCAATGGTGACGCGATCGCCCACTCGGTAGGGGGCCTCAAACAGGGCCACCACCCCGGCGATAACCGAGGTGGCGTAGTCTTTGAAGGCAAAGCCCAGGGCCACCGCAATGGTGCCCGTGATCGCCACCAGGTTTTGCCCCGAAAGGTTAAAAAACAACCCCAGAATATGGGCCATTAGGGCAATCAGAATGATCCCCTTCCAAAATGGGATCGACTGTTTAATGCCGAGCCGAAACTGCTTTGGCACCTGCTCTGAGAGCCAGTTGGACAGGCTCTGCACCCCGGTCAGCAGGGCGTAGGCCAGCAGCAAACTGACCACCGCATTGACTATTCGGTTGACGGAGATTTCTCGCAGCAGGGCGTCTACGGCGTCGTCGGTTTCTCGCAGGCTGTCAATTTGAGCCAGACGGCACCACAGATTCCACAGATTAAGGCTTAGCAGCAGGGGGCTGATCACGAGTTTTCCTCGGTGAGAAAGTTGTTGGTCTCGAGCTCAGTAAAGAGCCGCGAGTAGTAGGCCGGGTGAATGCCCAGCCCTGATTGACTCAGGCGCAGCAGGCCCGCCTGCCGCAGCATCTGTACCCTCACCTGCACAATGCTTTCGGGCTGACCCAGGCTGAGGGCCAGATGCGATCGCGCCGTTACCCCATGCAGCATCAGCGCGTGGATCACGTAGTGATCTGCGGCCTCTAGGTCAGGTAACGAGGGCAGGGCAGGCTGCACCTGGCGCAGGGGCACCGGCAGCGGGTCGCCCTGGTCGGGGAGCTGGGGCTGTTCTGGCCGGTCAGACTTTTGCAGACGTAGCGACCTGAGCCACAGCGCCCGCGCCACCTCGGGTCGCCCCTCGCACAGATCCGCAAAGGTCGACCAGGAGACATCGCCCAGCGCCGAGGACGATTCATCTTCTTCAGAGAGCGGCTGGCCCAGGGTCTCGGCCAGGGGGGTAATCCAGTCGCGGAGGGCGTTGCGATCGAGGCGGGGTAGGGGGCGCGTGTAGTTGAGATAGGCCTCTACCTGGCACACCCGGTTTAAAAACGCCCAGGCCCAGGTGTTGCTAGGAATCACCCAAAAGTAGTTTTGCTGGGCGTTGACGGTATCGCGCAGCCATTCTATGCCCCGCCAGCCGCCGATGCAGCGCAGGTAGCACTGTTCTAGGGGCGGCAGCACAATCACCTGGTGGCGGCGAGCCAGGTCGTCTGGGTCGTCATCATCGTTGATCGGCTCGGCCTCTTGGAGCCGGGCCAGAGCCTCAGTCAGCTGGGTCTCGATCAAAAGCGGATCCGCCGGGCGTATGCTCCAGGGCAGAGGCCGCAAAATATCTAGGCTGGCCGTCAGCTCTGGGGCATAGTCGGCGGTCAGCGCCGCGTCTAGCACAGCGGCGGTATTGTCTACGGGGCTGCCCAGCAGTACTAGGTTATTGGGGGCGTCGAGGTCGCTTTGCCAGGCGGCGATCGCCTCGGCAATCTGATCTGCCACGGCGGTGAGGTAAGAGTCTGGGTAAGGTAACGCCCGCAGTCGCTGGCGTACCTCCACATCCCACACTGAGGGCAGGGAGCAAAGCCCCTCCTCAGAGAGCTTAGAGGCCGCCTTAGCCCGCAGCAGACCCGACTGCACCTGGCTGACCACGTTTTTAAACAGCTTGCCGACCATAAAAAATAGCTGAGAAACAACAGCGATGCGCCATTCCCGGTGCAGCCCTTCCGGCGCAATCCTTCCGGCGCAACCCTCCTGGCGCAACTTGTCGGGCATAACCCCTCAAGCTGCCGACCGGGCAGCATGGCCCGAGCGACCTAAAATCTAGAGATAGCTTACTGTTGAATTCGAGCCAATGACCGTTCTCAAGCTGCTGCTAGTACGCCACGGCCAGTCGGTGGGCAACACCGAGGGCCGCATGGAAGGGACGAGTTCTACCGGGCTGACCCCCCTCGGTGAGCAGCAGTCGCTGCGCTTGGGCCAGCACCTAGCCGATATCGACTGGTGCCCCACCCACCTCTATTGCAGCCCCCTAGCGCGGGCCACCGCTACGCTGGCGTGGCTGATCAGCGGGTTTAAGGAGGCTAGGCCAGGAGATCCCGAGTCTCCGGCAAGGTTGCCCAACCTTTTCAGTGCTGGGGAACTTGCTCGCCAGGTCACTCTCATCCCAGGTCAGGCCATCTCCATAGATTTGCGCGATGACCTAAAAGAATATGACTCCGGCATTTTCACTGGTCTGACCTGGGCAGAGGCCAGTCAGCGCCACCCCGACCTCTGCCACCAGCTCGAAACCAGCCTCGACTGGCTGCCCATCCCCCAGGCCGAAACCCTTGAAGCGGGACAGGCCAGGGCGCAGCGGGTGGTTGATCGCCTGATTGACCCGCACCGCAGCGGCGATCGCATTCTCGTCATCAGCCATCAGTGGATTTTGCAGCAGATCATCGCCCGGCTGCTGGGCTGCGATCGCGCCTGGGGTCTGCCCATGGCCAACACCGCCTGCTTTGAGTTTTGGATTGATCGCGATCGCTGGCACGACACCGGCCCCAACCGCCTCAACACCGAACTCTGGCGAATCAAGCAGTTCAACGCCACTCCCCACCTTCAGGGGCAAAGGTGATTTTAGACTGCCGATTTTGGCTTGAGTCTTAGCACATGGCTAGCCCGAATTATTCACGAGAACAGACGTCGAAAGCTGTCATTCCCGCGCAGTGACTGCCCCCGCGAAGGCGTAGGCGGGAATCTAGTCGGGAGTAGGTTGCTTCGCGTAGATTCCCGTTTCCACGGGAATGACGGGCATTGCCTTAAGGTCATGAAGAATGCAGGCTAGAAAAACTGAATGCGAGCCTCCAAAATGTAGGCATCGGTGAGCTGGGGCTCCCCCGCCGAGCTGGCCGGTTGCAGCCGCAGCCGCTGCCTCACCACGCAGCTAACTAAATCATCCACCGCGCGGCTGCCGGTACTCTGCAACAGCCTGACGTTGGAAATATCGCCGCTGGTTTCAACTCGTACCTGCATTTGCACCAAGGTGGCCGTCATGCCTGCCAGCAGGGCATCTAGGTTGGCAACCCCGCAGCTGGAGGCCAAGGGCCGCATGGCAATGGCGGCGCTGCCCAGCAGCTGGGGCGCTGTGTCAGGAATATCTCTGCCGTTGGGGTCAAGGCGCAGGCCCACGGGCACCACCTGCCCGCCCTGCCCAGCGCCGCCCCCTGGGGCAGGTGCCCCGGTGCTGGGCGGGGCCTCGGCAGCCGCTGGCGGTGGCCCACCCTGGGACGGAGTCTCAACCCTAGGGGGCGCTTCCCCAGGGGGCGCTTCTACCCCAGGAGGTCTGCTGACCTCGGGTGCAGGGGCAGTTGGCT
>QBMN01000106.1 GCA_003241845.1 Shackletoniella antarctica
AACCAGTTCAGCACGCTGCCGGAGGCGATTGCCCACCTGACGAATCTTCAATCCCTCGACCTCAGCAGCAACCAGTTCAGCACGCTGCCGGAGGCGATTGCCAACCTGCCAAAGCTTGAAAAACTAGACCTACGAGGTAATCCAATTCCTATTCCTGTTGAGCTTTTGTGGAATAGTTCAAGTTACAAACTAGGTAATTTACAAACAATCCTTGATTACTACTTCCAAACCCTCGACCCCGACGAGACTCAACCACTCTATGAAGCTAAATTCATCATTGTCGGAGAAGGTGGTGCGGGCAAAACCACCCTCGCCAAAAAGCTGCTCGATCCAGATTGCAAGCTCGACCCCGACGAAAAATCGACCGAGGGCATCGACGTACTGCGCTGGGAGTTTGACCACCCCAACGGCACCAAATTTCGCGCCAACATTTGGGATTTTGGTGGCCAAGAGATCTACCACGCCACCCACCAGTTCTTTCTCACCAAACGCTCCCTCTATGCCCTGGTGGTCGATGCCCGCCAAGACAACACCGACCTCTACTACTGGCTCAACGTCGTCGAGCTGCTCACCGAAAGCAGCCCCGTTTTCGTTATCAAAAACGAAAAGCAAGACCGCCACTGCGAGGTCAACGAGCGCCAGCTCAAAGGCGAATTTAAAGACTCACTCGAAAAAGTGCTGGCCACCAACCTGAGCGACAATCGCGGCCTAGACGACCTCAAAACCGCCATTCAACAGCGCATTGTGCAGTTGCCCCACGTGGGCTACGCCCTGCCCAAAGTGTGGGTGCGCGTGCGCGCCGCCCTCGAAAACTACGCCACCACCCGCAACACCATCACCCTCGAAGAGTATTGCGACATTTGCCGCACTAGCCAGCTCACCGACAAAGCCCGCATGAAAAGCCTCAGCGGCTACCTCCATGACCTGGGGGTAATTCTGCACTTCCACGACGACCCGGTGCTCAAAAAAACCATCATTCTCAAGCCCGAGTGGGGCACCGCCGCCGTCTACAAAGCCCTCGATACCGAAGAGGTGCGCGGCAACTTTGGCCGCTTTAGCCGCGCCCAGCTCGACGAGATCTGGAGCGATGGCGAATACGCTGACCTGCGCGACGAGCTGCTGCAACTGATGATGCGCTTCAAGCTGTGCTACCAAATCCCCGGTACAGCAGATCAGTACATTGCCCCCCAGCTCTTAGACATCGAAAAGCCAGCCTATGAGTGGAATGACGGCCAAAACCTGCTGCTGCGCTACCGCTACGAGTTTATGCCTAAGGGCATGCTCACCCGCTTCATTGTGGAGATGCACAAGTTCATCGAAGCTCAAGCTCTGGTGTGGAAAAGCGGCGTGGTGCTTACCAACGGTGCCGCCAGGGCTGAGGTAATTGAGCTGTATCACAAAGGCGAAATTCAAATTCGAGTCTCTGGCATTCGCCAACGAGATCTGCTTGCCGTCATCAGCCATGAAATCGACAAAATCAACGACGACTACGATCGCATTCGGGTCAAAAAGCTGATTCCCTGCAACTGCCAAACCTGCGATGGCAGCCAAGACCCCCACTTTTACGAGCTAGACAAACTCCACGAGCGCCTCACCAATGGCAAATTCACAGTCGAATGCGGCAAGCCCCCCTACCACGACGTGCAGGTGCGGCCTCTCATTTTTGAGGTCGAGATTCAGCCTGGCGAAAATTGGGTTGAGAACGTCAACAGAAAAAAATTAGACCCCATCGAATCTAGCGTAGAGTTGATTGAGTCTAAAAAAGAGCAGTGGCCGACTCAGCAACTCGCCGCCGCCGCCGATCTGGAGATCTTTCTCTCCTATGCTTGGCACTCCGAAAGCGAAACAGTCGCGAATCAGGTTGATCAAGCCTTTCAAAGAAGAGGCATCACAATTATTCGAGACGATCGCGACATCGGCTTCAAAGAACTGATCAAAGAATTCATGGAGCGCTTGGGCCAGGGCAAGTGCGTTGTCGCCGTAGTAGACGACAAATATCTCAAGTCGGCCAACTGCATGTTTGAGCTGGTGCAGGTCGCCCAAAACGGCGACTTTCACGATCGCATCTTCCCCATTTTGCTCAGCAGCGCCAAAATCATCGACCCCGTTGACCTGCTCGACTACGTTGAATACTGGCAGGCTAAAATCGATACTCTAAATGCCAAGCTCCAGAAGGTAGGCGCAGCTAAACTCACCAACATTCAAGATCAAATCAACACCTATACCGATATCCGCAACCTGTTTGACGAACTGGCTTTTAAGCTCAAAAACATGAACATGCCCAAGCTCGATATCAGCCAGCAGACCGACTTTAGAGACCTGATTCAAAATATTGAGGCCAAGCTCAGGGAAACCTAAGCTCAGACAGCGCCAGCCACACACCGCACTGTTCTCGCAGATCATTTAGATGGGCAGCAGGCTCACCAACGGCTCTAGCTGCCCAAAGACAGCCGCCACCGCCGATCGCGTCACCGGCCAGCTGTCCACCACCATGCCCGCCGACAGCAGCATCATGTAGAAAATCGAGAACTTAAACAGACTCTTGGCCAGATCGCGATCGCTCGGTGCTTGCAACAGCGCCCAGGCCTTTTGCAGAAACAGAACGCCGAGAAGTAAGGCGATCGCCGCATACACCGCCCCCGTCGCCCCCAGCGGAAAGCTCATCATCAGCGTCAGCGGCACCAGCACCAGGGTGTAGTACCAGATCTGCCGGGCCGTCGCCTCATCCCCCGCCACCACCGGCATCATCGGCACATTCACCTTAGCGTAGTCATCTTGAATCAGCATCGCCAGACCCCAAAAGTGGGGCGGCGTCCAAATAAACACAATGGCAAAAAACAGCCACGCCGCCAGGGGCAGATCGCCCGTCACCGCCGCCCAGCCCACCAGAGGCGGAATCGCCCCCGCCGCGCCGCCAATCACGATATTTTGTGGCGAAGATCGCTTTAGCCAGTAGGTGTAGACCCCCACATAGATGGCGAGGCCCACCATCGAGAGCACAGCGCTGAGCAGGTTAGCCACCAGGGTCTGAAGGGTAAACGACAGCACCGCCAGCACCGCCGCAAACACCAGCGCATCGCGCACCTGAATGCGCCCCGAAGGCAGCGGCCGGTGGCGGGTGCGCTCCATGTCGTAGTCAATGTCGCGATCGTAGACGCAGTTGATGGTCTGGGCCGAGGCCGCCGCCAAGGTGCCACTCAGCAGCGTCACCAGCAGCAGCACCGGGTCAACCCGGCCCTGGCCCGCCACCCACATCGCCGCCGCCGTCTCAATCAGCAGCAGCGGAATGATGCGGGGCTTGGTCAGCTGCACATAGCTCTGAACCACAGCCTTAAAGGAGTCATGGTGCCGGGTGGGGGCATTCCAGGTGGTGGTCTGATTCATGCAAAAAATCCTAACGGGGGCTAAAAATAGCAGATATTAGCTGAATATACTCAGACATGACTGATCAACCAAGTCCGGTTCGGGATCTGTAGTCTTTCCACGGGTAGAACTCCACGTATGGACTTGGCTCAGGTTATTCAAAACTGGGTTAGGCCCTGAATAGACAGCTGTTTACCTAGATCTCAGCGGTAGGCAGTCGGGGGTCAGCTAGGCCGTCTGCCGCGCCTATGCGATCGCGCCAGGCCAGCACCGTAAAGCACACCAGAGTGCCCACCAGAGCAGCCCCTAGGGTGTGGTGGGCCACGGTCAGCGGCTCGACCTGAAGCCGTAGCCAATAGGTAGCAATGCCCATCACCAGCTGAAGCACCAGCAGCGCGCTGGCCAAGTTGCCCAACCGCCGCAGTGGGTAGGTCAAAGCAGGGGTGCGCCACACCGTCCAGGTCAGCACCAGCACCGCCGTAGAGGCGGGCACAATGCCCAGCAGGTGACTGTTCATCACCTGGCATAGCTCACCAAGGCCCAGGCACTGGTGGGCGGCCCAGCGCGACCCCACCAGCCCCCCCAGCAAACACTGGGCGTAGACAATGCCTGCGGCCCACAGCCCCAGCCAGGGCAGCCGCTGCACGGTGCCGGTGCTGCGGTAGGGCAGCAGGCAGCAGGCCAGGGTCAGCATGGCGCTAAAAAACAGCAGCGCCGTACCCAAATGGGCCGTCACAATGTCAAAGCGCAGCAGCTGCGTCACCGTTAGCCCCCCGATCGCCCCCTGCAAGCCAATCAGCGCCAGGGCACCCACCGCCGCCCAGGGTAGCCAGCCGGGCACCTGGCGGCGATACCAAACGCTCAGACCGACCAGCCACAGGGTACTGAGGCCAATGATGGCAGCATCGAGCCGATGAAACCACTCCAAAAAAACCTGGAGATTCATCTGCTGCTGGGGCACCAGCTGGCCATAGCACAGGGGCCAGTCGGGGCAGGCGAGGCCCGCATTCATCACCCGAGTGGCGCTGCC
Organism: Shackletoniella antarctica; assembly: GCA_003241845.1. GTDB lineage: Bacteria > Cyanobacteriota > Cyanobacteriia > Phormidesmidales > Phormidesmidaceae > Nodosilinea > Nodosilinea antarctica. The sequence continues at coordinate 4,394 of QBMN01000106.1, forward strand.
CACGGCCATCAGGGCCAGGGTGGCAAAGGCAATTTTCCACACCAGCCGCCGAATGCGGTCAACCGGGGTGGGGGCAGTGGTTGAGGAGGGCCACAGCGGCTCACGCACCGTAGCCTGAGATAAAAGCGAAGGAAAATTTGCGGCCATGCCATTTCCAGAGTTGAGCAGTGAGGGTGGGGAGCTTGCCCGACGGCTCGGGGAAGTGTCTCAAGACCTGAAGCCAGGAGCACTCCTGAGAGCAGGCGTTTAGAGTTGGGCGCTCAGAATTATATCTATAGGCTAAACGGAAATTTTAGCCCCGACAATTTTGCCGACAATTTAGATTACTGTCTCCTACTTTAGGGAGGGAAACCCCTGATCTGGCAAAGCTTTAGGGTTTTCTTTGGTATTGGGCTGCTGTGGCGATCACTACATAGGCCAAGTCCAGCTCGGGTTCCGGAGTTTCCCCAGGCAAAACCCCACCGCTGAACCTGCCACCTCTGGACTGGCCACCTTTGGACTTGAATGGGCTTAAGAAACCCAAGTCTGGGCCTTAGCGAGACACACAACTTAACCTGTCGTCACCTTTGGCGATGATTCTTGGCCTTGGGTGCAGGGCCGCCCCAGAGGCTACGGGGCTTACCTCAATGCCGTATTCTGATCAGCAGGGGCCAAAATTTATACCTAATGTCTATCCCAACATTTGGCCCAGCCCCTTTGCCGCCAAGGCGCTGGTGACGCTGCGAGACGAGTGCATTCGAGTGACGACCGAGGCTGAGCTATCGCAGCTGTTTGAAGATGTCAGCGCCTACCTCAGCCAAACCTAATGGGCCTCGGCAGCTGGCCTTGGCGACTGGCCCCGGCCTCTGGCTCTGGCCTCTGGGGCCAGCTCTGATCAACCGAAAGCAGGTAAGTCTTTCCTCTCTACCGGGAGAGCGATCGCAGCTTGAGATGCCACATCCCCAGGGCTAGACAGGGTAGAATGTGAGCGCAAAACATCGCTGGCGAGAGCAACACCGTTTCCTATCGGCGCAGTTTGATTGTCTTTTGCAGGACAGATTCTTGCGGGACAGCGTCTTTAGGGACAATCTATCGCTCACCGCCTAGCGTTTGAAGTCTCTATGGCAGCAAAGCTATGTACCCTGACGATCTCGCTCAAACGCTGCAAAAGGGGATTCGCGTGACCCTCGGGGCCACGGCTTCTCTGATTGAAGCCATTCAAGATCCTGAAAACTCTAGCCAAAAATTCTCTGAGCTAGGCTATGACGTCAACCGTCTGACCGAAGAGCTGGAAGTTAAAGGCGAAACTACCGAGCGCGAAGCCCGCCAGCTGGTAGATTCACTGCTTAGCCAGGTGCCAAATCCGTTTGCGAGTGCTGAACCAGAGACCCGCACAACAACAATTACTACCGTGGCCAGCCCGGTGGTCGATGTCTCTGTGCAGAATGACCTGGAAGCCTTGACCCAAGAGCTGGCAGAGATCCGCCAGCAGATTGAGACCCTGAAAGGCCAGAGCTAAGGGACAGGCGTCTAAATGAAGTATCGGAAACGTTGATCACCGCAAATACTGTGCTGGTCACGGGCTGTCAAGTCTGAGCGGCGGCTACTTTATTTAGGCGCACGTCCCTAACCTGTTCATCAGGGTTTTGGGCATCTTCTCTTGCCGCAGTTGGGCGCCAACGTCGGGCAGGTGGTGTACCCAGTACAGGCTCCAGGCAATGGCGGTGGCGGTGGTTTCGTGGCCAGCCACCAGCAGAGTCATCAGCTCGTCCCGCAGTTCTTGGTCGCTCAGACCCTGGCCCTCGGCGTCGCGGGCCGCCAGCAGCAGCGAGAGAATGTCGCTGCGATCGGGGTCGGGGTCAGCCCGGAAGTCTTGAATTTCGCTAAAAATCAGGTCGTCAATTTGTTGTGCCAGAGCTTTGAGCTGATGGCCAGGGCTCCAAGCGCCCCAGTCGCGGCGCAGCAGCGGCAGAAAAATCAGGGCTGACCCCAGCGGGCCGCTCGACAGGTCTAGCCGTTGGGCCAGCAGTCTGCCCAGGCGCTGGCAGCGCTCTCCCTGGCGGAGACCAAACACCGCTTGCAAAATAATCTGCATTGAGATCTGATGGGTCAGTTCTCTAGCTTTAAATGCCTGCCCTGGAGCCAGATCGGCGATCGCCTCGCGGGTGATCGTGCCAATCAACTCACCATAAACCTTGAGCCGCTCACCGTGAAAAGGGGGCATGACCAACTGTCGCCTTTGGCGATGCTGGGCACCACTCAACAGCATGAGCGAGTTATGGCCCAGCAGATTGGTCAAAATCTTGTTGTATTCCCCCGGCGCGCTGAGTTCTTGCCCGTCGTGGGTAAGCACGTATTTCAGATCGTCAGGATGGCTGAGAAAAATCCAGTCCATCAGGGTGCCGCACGCCAGAAAGCGATCGCCCATCTGGCGATAGTGGGTTTCCATAAAAGCCAGGGGATGAAGAATCCAGTTGTAGAACTGAACCAAAGCAGGGGCTTGAGCCTTGGGGATAGCAGGCATGAGGGATCACCTTGGGAGAAGACGCATCTAAACCTTGTCAAAGTCAACGATCAATCGTGCCGCACCGCTGACCTGAGAATTAGCTTACGCGCCCTTACCTGAGCAGCCAAGTGCAACCCAAACCTTACCCCTGGCTAGGGTCAGCCGTCGCCCTCGTTTTTCTGTGGGCGTGCCGTCTGAGCGGCCCAAAAATTTGGTCAGGGGTGGCAGGTCTTTCATGGCAAAAGTCTACCGCTCTCTACCATGGGTGGTGCCCGTCAACCCAGTTGAGCAATTGCGGCAGGGGGTAGGCCCCTAGGCGAAGTCGTGGGCGAGAATGGCCTGGCCCCGGCGGTAGAGTTCTTCGGCGTAGCCCGTCCAGGTGCCCTGGCCCCAGTAGCGAAAGCAGCTGGTTTGCAGCAGCAGGTTGTGGATCAGGGCGTTGCGGTAGCGGTGCTGACGTTCTAACGCATCACCCTGTTCGCCCTGACGCTTCATTACCTGGTGAAACTGGGCCGACAGCCGCTGCATGGGGTCGAGCACGTTGTTGTAGCCCACTACCCAGCTGCGATCGCCCGTCCAAGAGCCGCCTTCCATCGAGAAATTGCCGTCTTCGGCGCAGAGGTTGGCGATCGCCCCGGCCACGGCCTCTGGCCCGGTGGTATCGCCCATCGCCTGCCACAGCCGCGCTTGCCCCACCGCCTGGCAGGCGGGAAAGGTTTCTGGGCCGCACCCCGCTGCCGCCAGCAGCTCTAGATATTCGGTGCCGTTGAAGCCCACCACGCCCCGGCGACCGCCGCCGTTGTCGCGCATTTCATACCACGATCGCATAAACGCACTGGGGAACTCGTTCATCATTACGCCGCCGTTTTCGCCGTCGCTGATCTGGCTGACCAGCTGGGGCACGGTGGCGCTGCCTAGGGAAACTTTACTCAAGGTCTTGGCTTCCCAGTAGGGCTGCATTTGGCCCACCAGCTTGGTGTCAGACCCCTGGGTTTTCACCAGCACCACAATCTCTTCTTCCTCGCCCTGGGAATTTCGGGCCACCAGGCGGTGGGGCAGGTGGGGCTGCGATAACCCGTGGCCGTCGAGGGTTTCTACCGTGTGCTCTTGCACCAGCAGCCAGCGGTAGCCGCAGTCTTTGAGGGTTTTGACGAAGGCGTAGAGCAGGTCGGGGTGGTTGGGCAGGTGCATCTCCGGCGGCGAAAACCCCCGCACCCGCGCCAGCGCCTCGGGGCCAAACAGGGCAGCGAAGTGGTGCTGCCAGGCGCGAATGTGCAGCCTGAGGTCGGGCACCGGGGTGGAGGGCACCACCGCATGGCCCCAGCAGGTGCCCAGCCACTCAACGTGGGGCTGGTAGGCGGGGTCGCAGGCCAGGCGGCGCAGCTTGGCCAGAATATCTTGCCTGTCCATCTGTTGCAGCCCCCACAGCAGGGTGCCCGAGTAGTCGAGCATCACCCTGGGGTTGCCGCCGTTGGCCACCAGCTCGGGGATAAAGTCGCCCAGGCGGGCGTAGCAGTAGGAAAAGGTGCCCGCGTTGTGGTTGTCGCCGTCGTAGGGGTGCTCAAACATGTACTGGAGGTGGTTGACCAGCTCGCCCTTGGCCCCGGCGGGGATGGTGGGCTGGTGCATGTGGAGGGCGATCGCAAACCCCGCCGAAATATCCTGCAAAGACAGATTGGTGCGCGGCAAAAACACCGGCTCATCGCTGGCCATCACCGCCGCAATATCGGCCTCGCGCCCCGACAGGGGGGGCAGACCGTCCTCCAGAGCGAGCCAGTCTGTGGACGATTGAGGAGAGAGCACGGCACCGGTCATAGACACCTCCGAAATGGCTCACCCGTTTGCACCAGGAAAAGCCTGTGGTCATCGTTTACATGTAGTGTTACACCGACGAGAGCACTTCCACCACGACCATTAACATTTCGTGTTTAGGGATACCTGGGGAATGGCAATCGATAGCGAATTAATGCCATCCTTACGCTGTATCGAGCGAGGTCACAATGGCAAGCTTTGCTGAGCGAGATATTTTATTGCTGCTTGACCGGTCAAACTTTCCGACCCTGGGGAATATGAATATTGACTATGTGAGCGGTAGGCTGCTGTGCTTTCGCAGCGAGTCTCAATGGGCCTTGGTGTTTAACTGGATTGTCTGGTGGCCAGCGGTTGAAGGCCCCCACGCCATGGTGGAGTGCTTTGGCAACGGCATCAACGGCAAGCAGGGGTTTGACAACGACAGGCTGTTTTCTCCCGTTGTCTTTGAGGAAGACTGGGAAGATGACGAGGCCGACGAGCCAACCATTCTCAGTATTGAGATCCGAGGGCAAAGCATTGCCTTAGATCAGGTGCCGTCGCTGCCCCATGACAGCCAGCATCAGGATGCGGGTTTCGGCGTTTTGGCGGGGCTGACCACTCAACATAAAGCGGCGATGCTGGCCAGCGAAGCGGAATACATGCCCTTTATTGCGCCGGATCTAGACCTGGTTTTGACCCTAGACGATTGGCATCACCCAGATGTTTTGGCGAAACCCAGCGAGTGTAAAACCTTTCAACAGCTGGCGCGGGTTTTGGTGACGGGAGACAGCAGCTTGTATCAACCCACCCAAGCGCCCAACACCTACTGGGCAAACTGGATTCTGAAGTAAGCCTGATGCCGTTGGCGACCTGACAGGTCTCTGTGCTACACCATCAGCTGGGGGCTAGACCACCAGCTGGGGGCGGCTCGACTGGGGCGGGTTAAGCTCGATGGTGGCCACCACCTGGCCGTGGTCAGACTGCCAGGATTCGATGTTGTCTTCGAGCAGGGTTTGGTCAAACAGGTGGTCGTTCAACACCGACACGTAGGTGACGCGGCCAATGCGATCGCGGTTTTGGGCCGAAAATTCTTCGCTCACCATGATGTGGTCGAGGCTGTCGTAATGGCCGTTGTGAATGTGGGTGTAGTAGTGGTCGCCATAGCCCAGGCGGGCCTGAATGTCTTTTACCTGGTAGAGCAGCACGTCCCACACGGGGGCTTTTTTGCGGTAGGGCCAGCATTCCCAGGGGGGAGTGCCCGCCACAATCTGGGTGGTGACGGCGGTGTGGTTGTCGTTGACATCGCCGACGACGATGACGGGGTAGTTGCGATCGCGCAGCCCCTCCATCAGCAAAAAGCGCAGGGCGGTGGCCTCGGCGGTGCGGCGAATCAGGGAGCGGGCGTGGCCCTTGGCAAGTTCGACCGGGTCGCTGCGATCGGCCCCATGGGTGATCATGGGCCGCTTTGACTTGAGGTGTACCACAAACACTGTGCAGTGGATGGTTTCTGTCAGGGCCAGATCGACTGCTAGCACCGGGTGCGAAAACCGCCGAATCGGGATCTCGGCCCCCTCTAGATCCAAAATACTCTCGACCGGAAACTCGTCATAGACCCGCTGCCCCACCACCGGAAACCTTGTCGTCAGCGCCAGCCCCGGCCCGCGACCAAAGCCCTCGGCCATGATGATCTCGTGGTTTTGGTGATACTCGCTGCGGTGCAGGGCTTCTTTCAGCGCCCCCCGGTGAAACACCTCCTGAAAGCCGATGATGTCGGCCCGCATGCGATCGAGCTGGGCACCAACCCAGGTGAGCTTCTTGAGGTAGTCTTCTCTAGAGTAGGTCTCGCCCTGGTAAAACTCGCGATCGGGCAGCATCAGATTGTTGAGGTTAAAGGTGCCGACGCGAAACTGGTTGCGATCCATAGCTGGGGCTAAAGAAGGGGTGCGTTAAGGGGTGCGTTAAGGGGTGCGTGAACAGCGCCGTTGCGTTAACAGAGTTTGGTGGGCCTACGGTGCCTGGAATGCCCAATCTGAGAGATGTTCTTGAGTTGGTCAAGGACCGTTTCGACCATGGCGCGTTTGCGGGCCGGCAGCTTGTCGATGAGCCGCATCAAATGATTTTTCATGTTGCGTCTGGGTTGAGCCAAGAACTCAATGCCCCATTAATAGCTCTATCCTTCGCCGAACTGCGCCGCACCAGACTGATTTTCTCATTACCTTTAATGGGCGAATAATGGGCGAATTTAGCCCGTGTTGCGCATGCCAGCGGCGATGCCGTTGATAGTCAGCAACGCCCCGCGCAGCAGCTCGCTCTGGCTGTAGCGTGAGCGAATGACTCCGGTAGCGGCCTGGTCTTTGTACTGGCGCAGGCGCTTGAGCAGGGCCACCTGCAAAAAGCCCAGGGGCACGATGGTGCCGTTGCGCAGGTAGACCGATCGCTGTAAGTCGGGGTCGCCGTCGAGCAGTCGCTCGTGGGCGGTGATCCGCAGCACCATGTCGCGGGTCAGGTAAAACTCCTGGGAGATCGCGTCAAACAGCTTGAGAAAGCGCTCTTTGTCGTCGGGGCTGGTGAGCTCACGCACGTAGTGCTCAGCAATTTGCAGGTCGACCTTGGCCAGGGTCATCTCGACCTTTGAGATCACCATCTTAAAGAAGGGCCACTTGCTGTAAAAGTAGCGCATCACCTTGAGGTGTTCTTCGGGCGACTCGTCCATAAATTCTTGCAGGGCGGTGCCAACGCCATACCAAGAGGGCAGCAAAAACCGCGCTTGGGTCCAGCTAAACACCCAGGGGATGGCCCGCAGGCTGCTGAGGTCTTTTTTGCCGCCGCGCCGGGCCGGGCGGGAGCTGATTTGCAGCTGGCTGATCTCTTGAATAGGGGTGACCTGGTGGAAGAAGTTGACCAGGTCAGGGTCTTCGTAGATCAGCTGGCGGTAGTGGCTGCGGGAGCGAATGGCCAGCTCCTCCATGGTCTCTTTCCAGGGCTGAATGTCGTCGACGCTGTTGCTCAGCAGGCTGGCCTGGATGACGGCGGTGGTGACGGTTTCGAGGTTGTAGAGGGCCAGGTCGGCGAGGTTGTACTTAGAGGCCAGCACCTCCCCCTGCTCGGTGATCTTGATCCGGCCTTTGATGCTGCGACCCGGCTGGGCCAAGATCGCCTCGTAGGCGGGGCCGCCGCCGCGCCCCACCGAGCCGCCCCGCCCGTGGAAGATGCGTAGGGAAACGCCGTAGCGCTCGGCGGTGCTTTGCAGCGCCTGCTGGGCCTTATGAATCTCCCAGTTGCTGCTGAGAAAGCCTGAGTCTTTGTTGCTGTCGGAGTAGCCCAGCATCACCTCTTGCAGGGGTACGGCTCGGGGGGTAGCCACGCTGCCGGGGCCGGAGTCGGCGGGGCGATTGGCCTGTCCTTCGAGCAGGTTGCGGTATAGGGGAATTTGGAAGAGGGCATCCATCACTGCTGGGGCGCGCTGGAGGTCTTCGACGGTTTCAAACAGGGGCACAGGCTGAATGCTGCTGAGTTCGGCAGCGGGGTCGTAGAGCCCTGCCTCTTTGGCCAGCAGCAGCACCTCTAGCAGGTCGCTGACGGTGTGGCTCATGCTGATCACGTAGCTGCCGCAGATGTCGGGGCCAAACTCTTGATGGAGCTGGCGCACCATGTGCAGGGTGGCGATGGTCTCGCGGGTTTTATCGGAGAAGGGCAGCTCGCGGGGGGTGAGGGGACGACGGGTCTGAAGCTCGCTGACCAGCCAGGCAATTTTTTCGGCCTCGGGCAGATCGCTGTAGGGCTGGGGCAAAATTTGCAGGTACTGGGCGATCTCGTCGAGGGCGTCGGAGTGGCGGGTGCTCTCCTGGCGCAGGTCGAGCTGGGCCAGGTTAAAGCCAAAGATTTCGACCTGGCAGATCAGGGTGCTGAGGTCTTGGCAGTTGAGGCCGGTGGCCTCAAGGTTGCGCTGAATCAGCCGCAGCTCGGCTAAGAACTCTTGACCGTAGCGATAGATGGGGGCACCAACCGGGTCGCTGGAATGATCGGCAAAGGGGTCGCTGTTGTAAAGGCGCTGGCTGCGATCGTGGGTGTTGATCAGCCGCTGCTTGATGTAGGCCAGCTTGAGCCGGTAGGGTTCTTGGCGGTAGCGAATGGCCAGCTCGTCGTAGATGTCGGGCATTTTCACCTGGTCTTGCTCAAGCGACTCCAGCAGCTCGGGCAAGACCTCGCTCCAGTGCAGCGACAGGCTGAGCAGATCGGTCAGCTTATCGACCGAGGCGACGTACTTGCTCAGCACCATGTTGCGCTGGTAGCAGGCGGTTTTCCAGGTGACTTCGGGGGTAACCGAGGGGTTGCCGTCGCGGTCGGAGCCGACCCAGGAGCCAAACTGGCAGAAGCGGTGGCGGGGCGGGTCTAGCTCGGGAAAGGTAGTGGCGATCGCCCGGTCAAACCGTTGGTAAAGCTGGGGCAGGGCCTCAAACAGCACCACGTTGAAGTAGTGCAGGGTGTAGTCAACCTCGTCGAGCACCGAGGGCTTAAACTGGTGCAGCTCGTCGGTGCGCCACCACAGGCGGATCTCTTCGGTGAGCTCGTCCTTGAGCTCTTCCATTTCCCACGATGAGGCCAGCCCCAGACCCTGGGCGCTTTCTTCGGCCTGGTCCATCTGGCGCAAAATGCTGGCGATGCGGCGCTGCTTATCTCGAATAGTGTGGCGCACGATCTCGGTGGGGTGGGCGGTAAACACCAGCCGCACGTCGAGCTGATCGATCAGGTTTTGAATCACCTGGGGGGGAACGTTGAGCCGTTTTAGCGTGGGAAACAGCCAGTGGAAGGTGCCGGCCTCTTTGCGGGCACCGGGAGGCTCAGCAATGCTGCGGCTGAGCAGATCGGCCTGAAAGAAACTGCTCTTGGTGTCTGAGTAGCCGCCCCCTTCGCTGCCGTTGGGGGTGGAGCAGCCAAAGGAAGGGAAACCCGTGCGCTGGGATAGCTCTGAGGTTTCGTAGGCGGCCCGGTACTGCTGCTGCTGCCCCCGCTGTTCGTAGTGCTGCTCAACAATATTGATCAGCTGAAAGTAGAGGGCAAAGGCGCGGGAAGCGCGGATGGCGTCTTCTAAATCTAGGGCTTCGACCACATCGACCACGGCCTTGACTCGGGCCTCTGCGGCGGTGGGGGCCTGGCCCTCGGGGGAGCACATTTGCCGGAGCTGCTGGAGCAGCTTGAGCAACTCTGGCCCGCAGGCGTGCTCAAGCACGTTTTCCCAGAGGTCTTCGACCACCCGCAGCCGATGGCGCAGCAGCAAATCTTGCCGGGAGGGCTGGTCATCCATGGGGGTGGAAGGGCTAGCTTGGTCGGTTTGAGCTGCGGGCCGGGTATCCCCGGAGGGGTGGAGCGTTGAACTCATGGGTATGGCAGAGAGAGAACGGCAATATCGCAACGATTCTATAGGATTACCCTGGCCGGAAGAAGTTTATCTAGATGAACAATTTGAAATGTTACAGCGATCGCCCCAGGCTGCCCCAAAGCATCCCAGGGGCCAGACAGCTGAGGGCCGGGGGCCAGTTCAAACCGAGACGGCCAGAGCCTACTCGTCAGCTGTCGCGCCCGGCTGGGGGTAAGGAATCTTCAGGTTGGGCAGCCGCTGGCCAGAAAAAATTTGCTCGCTGGCCAGACCCGCCTGGGTTAGCCCATCGCTCAGGGCGCGGGCGACTAAAATGCCGAGCAGCAGCGGCGGCACCAGCAGCCCCACCATTACCTCAACGGATTTATCGGTGGCCGGAGCTAGATCGGGTCGATTAAACATGGTCATAGGGGCAAGGAGGGGGTAAACATACTGGGGCCACGGGCACCGGGCAAGCAGCGGCTACAGATTGGCCGGGGCAGTTGACTGGGGCTACCGCTGACCCACCACCACTGGCGCGTTTGATCACTAATATATTAGACAAGTGGCCCTCAGCCCGGCCAGCCCCAGATTCCAACCCCAGATTTGAACGCTGATGCCTCGGCGGTAGTCTAGATATCTAGTTAAAAGATCAAGTTTTTGAGATTGCCCTAAAAGAAATCGGCTGATTGGCGCTGGAGTTGGTGTAAATTAAACCGACTGCGCTAAGGCGCTGTCTCACAACTCGGGAGTGTGGCCCCAGCCCAGCCGTTACCCTGACCCCCTATGCCTGTGTCTCTATCTAACCCCACCCTTAGCCCTAACTCTTCGTCGGCCAACGTTCTGAGCTGGCTAAAAGAGTCTATGGGGCTGCCTGGGGCAGAGCTGCACCTCAAGCTCAGGGGCAATATTCTGCACGTGCTGTGTGAGACCTCGGCCAGCCTAGGGCAGTCGGCGGTGCTGCTCAAGCTGGTGCGATCGCTGCTCGAAGACGGCGCTGACCGGGTGCGGCAGCACTATCCCCAGGTCTACCAGCTCTACGTCTACAGCCGCCAGACCGGCAACCCCACCCCCGACTGGACGGCCCCCATCTACCTCAACCGGCTGGAGCGCCACCTCACCCAGCTGGTGCTGGAAAACCAGGACGAGGCCGACATTAAAGCCACCCAGTCGCTGCTGGAGCAGTACACCCAGGGCCAGCCTGAGCTGGGGGGCGGCAGCGGGGCGATGGTGCTCTCGAACCTGAGCCTGGCCCGCAAGGGCGACCCCGAGGCGATCGCCTGGTACCTGAGCGAAACCCTCAGCACCCTGGATGTGGGGGTATGGGTGAGCATCAAGGCGATCCCCGGTACGGCTCACCTGCACCGGATGGCGATTGCCATTGATGACAGCGATCCTGCCGCCGAGGCCGCTGGCGACGGCGACACCACCATTTCTCGCCTGTGGATTCTCTGTGAGGCCACCTACAGCCCCGACCCCTCGCTGATTGCTCGACCCACCGCCGAGCGGCTGCGGCAGCTTCAGCTCACCCAGTTTAAAGATGCGGTGCTGCTGCTCCAGGTGCGGGGCGAAAGTAAGCCCGACTGGAGCCTGCGCATTGACCTCACCCCCCCCGAGGAGATGCTGCGGGAGTGGGGCCGCTGGGGCGACACCGATGCGATCGCCCGGCTGCTGTCGGCAGCGGTGGCCAGCTGGCACCTGGGGGTGACGGCAGAGCTGACCAACGGCACTCTGCACCTAATCTGCTCGCCCCAGAGCGGCGACCACGACACCCAGCAGGCCGAGGGGCTAGAGGCCAAAGATGCGGTGCTAGAAGCGCTCACCACTCCCCTAAGCGACCTCGCCCCCCAGGGCATTCTTCGGGCGGTGATCTATGGCCAGGCCCAAAATTTGCCTGGGGTGACGGCCACCCCCGCCTGGGTGCACTACCTTGACCTGCCCGCCGCCGAGCACAGCGCCCTGGCCAACACCCCCGAGTACCTGGGCCAGACTGGCGATCTGCCGGCGATCGCCTTTTTGCTCACCCGGCTGCTCAACCCCAGCCTCGACGACCGCCTGGCCACGGGAGGGCAGCGGGTGCAGCTGCTGCAGCGCGACGGGCTGCTGCACGTCATGGTCGATGGCCCGGTGGCCCCGCGCCGTCGCCTGGTGGCCCCGCCCATCAACGAGTATCTGCTGTCGCTCAGCCCCGTGGGGGTGCAGGGGGCACGCATCTACGGGCGGCGATCGGGCCAGTCGCAGCCCGCCTGGACCTACGGCCAAGATTTTTTAGCGCGCCGCCGCCTGGTGCCCGAGGCCACCCCCGAGTTCACCGCCTCAGACGCCTACGTCAACGAGCTGCTGGTGCGCCCCGACGGCCCCGTCACCGCCGCCAACCTAGAGGCCGACTTTGAAGCAGAACTGGCCCTGGGCCAGTGGGTAGAAGACCACCTCACCCAGGGGCGACAGCTGCTGCTGCGATCGCAGCTGCTCACCAATATCAGCCCCGACACCCCCCGCGACGGCACCGACAGCCTGGCCCAAATAGGCCGCTCAGACGGGCTAAAAATTGCCGTGGTGTGGGC
>QBMN01000107.1 GCA_003241845.1 Shackletoniella antarctica
GGCAGACTGACGGGGGCAACTAAGGGCACGATGAATTCTCAAATGGGGGCAACAGACTTGTGAAGCGAGTATGAAAAAGAGCCTTAACAGGGAGTTTTATGAGTAGGGTTAACGCTTCTTTAACTAAGGATTGGGGACATAAGTTAACGTTTCAAAATGTGATTGATTATTTTTTAACAGTTGCCGCTGCCAGCGCTTGAATGGCCTGAGGACAGCTTATTGGCTTTTTTTGGGGTTGATCGGGTTCGTTGCTTTTGTTTGATAATTCGGTGAGAAACTTAGCACTTGGGCAGACATGAATCGCTTTATTTTTTGGGCACTATGGCTAGGGTTTATTCTGTATGCTTTTATACTGGCACCCCCCGATCGCGCCGACACCGCCGATCTGATTCTGCGGCTCTCGACCGGCGCGTGGGAGGGCATCAACCCCGCTATTGTGGCGCTGTTTAATGCCATGGGTATCTGGCCGATGGTCTATGCCGCCGTGGCCCTAATTGACGGACATGGTCAAAAGCTGCGGGCCTGGCCCTTTGTGCTGGCGTCGTTTGCGGTGGGGGCCTTTGCCCTGCTGCCCTACCTGGCGCTGCGGCAGCCTAACCTTACCTTTAGCGGCCCCAGCTTTAGCGGTGCTAGGGGCCTGCTGCTGCGCCTGCTGGAGTCTCGCTGGCTGGGGGCGCTGCTGGGGGTAGGGGCGATCGCCCTGGCCGCCCTGGCCTTACTTAAAGGAAACTGGCCCGATTTTTGGCAGGAGTGGCAAACCAGCCGTTTCATTCACGTCATGTCGCTGGATTTTGTTGCTCTCTGGCTGCTGTTTCCGGTGCTGCTGAAAGATGATATGGCCCGCCGAGGTTTGACTCAGTCCTGGCACCCACTAGCGGTGCTGGCACTGCCGCTGGTGGGTGCCTGCCTGTATCTGGCCCTGAGGCCCGGTTTGGGCGTGGCGGCGGATGAGGCAGTGGTCGGTGGGTAGATGGGTCGGTGGGTAGGTAAGTGAATAAGAAAATTTCCACCCACTCCCCCACTCATCCACTCATCCACTCCCCCCTAAACCCCCGCTGCCATACTCTGCAACCGACTGAGCGTGCGCTGCACAGACGACAGCCCCTGCCGATCACCCTGAGCCTCTAGGTAGGTGCTGGCTCGCTCTAGATCGGCGATCGCCCGCCGCTGGTCGCCCTGGCTTTGGTAGGCGGCGCTGCGATAGCAGTAGGGCAGGGCAATGGGGTCGCCGCAGGCGATCGCATCGCTGTAGTCGCGCACCGCTCCTTTTAAATCGCCGAGCTTTTGCAGGGCGCTGCCCCGATAGACGTAGGCCATGGGCAGGTCGGGCCTGAGGGCGATCGCCTGGGTAAAGTCGGCGATCGCAGCGGCGCAGCGGCCCTGCTCTAGGCGCAGCCAGCCCCGGTTGCAGTGGGGGGCAAACAGCTTGCCGTTTTGTACAATCGCCTCGCTCAGGTCGGCCTCGGCCTCATCCCCCTGGTTTAGCTCTAGCTGGGCCACCCCCCGGTTATTGAGGGCAATGGCGTGGTCGGGTTGCAGGGTGATCACCTGGTTGTAGTCGCTCATGGCACCGAGCTGGTCGCGCAGGTCGTGGCGGGTGGTGCCCCGATTAAAGAAGGCGATCGCATCCCCCGTCGGAATCACCGGGTCGTGGAAGCGCTGCATCAGCGCCTGCACCACCGCCGGTTCGCTGGTGCGCAGTTTTGCCTCCAGGTCGGGGATGGCAGCACTCTGGGTGGGCAGCGCCTTGAGGCTGACAATGGCGTAGGTATGACCCATGGTGTTTTCAGGGGGGGCGTCGGTGCCGCTGTCGCACACCAGATAGCTCTCGGCGGTGCCCATAATTCTGAACTTAAAGCGATCGGGGTAGTTTTGCCGCAGGGACAACAGCTGGTTGAGGGAGGTCTTGAGCAGCTGGAGCTGACTCGACTCGGTGCCCCAGCGCTGGCTAATGCGCCAGGCCAGGCGGCCATCGTGCTGGTCGCCCCGGTGGCACCAGCCAATTTCGAGCTGGCCGCCCCGCTCTAGCAGCTGGCGAAACTGCTTGATCAACGCCTCGTCAATGGTGACGTAGCTGGCCCAGGGCCACACCAGCAGCACCCGGCGGGTGGCGGTGGCCAGGGCTGTTTCTAGGGCGTGGCGGCTGGCCATGGTCTGGGGCTGGGCCGCAGCGGTCACGGGCAGGTCAATAATCCAGTCGGGCTGGGCGGGCTGGGCGGGCTGGGGCAGCTGCTCCTGGCGCGAGGTTTTGATCTCGGCTTCATTTTGCTGCACCCGCCGCGCCAGCTGAATCAGCGCTTTGCGATTGGCCGTATCGGCCGGGGCGGTGTCCCACTGGCTGGCGATCTGCTGCTGCCGTTCGGAGAGCGATCGCGTCACCCCCTCCAGCTGGGCAACCTGGGCCTTGACCTGGCCCAAATACTGCGACACCACCTGCTGCACCTGCTCTTGGGTGTGGCCAGCGGTCTCTTGGCGGCTGACCTGCTGCTGGAGCTGCTGCACCTCGGCGGTCAGGCGCGCTAGCTCGGTGGTGCTGAGCGGGGTTGAGGGGGCAGGCATGCCGCTGACGGTGCCCACCGGAATCTTGGTCAGCGCCTGCTCTAGGGCGGCTTGCTGGCGGGCCAGGTCTTTGACGTGGTCAACCAGGCGGCTAAATTCTGACTGGGGCACCAGCTCAGCCATGGCCTTGACTACGTCGCCCATCTCGTTACGAAACTGTCCTGATGAGCTGGGTTGGGGCACCTCTTGCCAGCGGCGCTCAAGCTGGCCGAGGGCATCTTGCAGGCCCATGACCAGGTTACGGGTCTCTAGGCGCAGGTTTTCAAGGCTCACCCGCGTCTGCATGACGTCGGTTTTAACCTGGGAGAGTTTATTCTCAGCCGCCTCTACCCGAAGGGTGGTGGCCAGCCGCTGCACGTAGGTAGACAGATTCTCAAACCCGGTCTGGGTCGAGGCATATTGTTCTTGCAGCTGAATGATCTGCCGACTGATGCTGCTCAGGTCGGGGGGCTTGATGCCCTCTAGCCGTTGATTTACATGAGTCTTGATGCCCTTGATTTCTTTAGAAAAGCGAATGAACGAGTGGTTGTTGCGCTCCATCACCGCCCGCTGAAAGTTGGTCAGCGCCTCGGGCGAGGGCATGGCGCTGACCTGCTTGCTCAGGTTGGTGAGGCGGTGGCCGGTTTGGCGATGCTGGCGGGCGAGTTTTTCTTGAGCGTCTTCGAGCTGCCCTTCGACCCGGTTGCGGTTGAGCAGCCCCACCGCCGCCAGCACCGTCAGCGGGGCCGAGGCCAGGGCAATATTTTGGGCCGCGATCGAGGCCACCGCACCCACGCCAGACCCTACGACCAGGGCGCGTTCGGCCCTTGTCAACCAGTGATTATCAGCCACGTTAGTAACCCTGATATTTATGAAGATTGAAGATACTGAGGCGTGGCGATGGCTGAGGGGGCGTCAGGGGGCTTCACCACTACTGGTTTACTCTTCACGGGGCGATCGCCCCATCAGGATAATTTTGGCCTAAGGAAAAGAACCCGTGGAATCCCCTAGAGCAGCTCCCAGATTTGTTTGGGCACCAGCGGGTGGGGGCCAGAGCGCAGGTCTGCGAGCGATCGCCACACCGCCTTAAACTGCCGTTTCCCCTCTACGCCATCTAAGCCCGCTGGCCCGTAGAGCGACTGATCGACCAACTGCCCGTCGTAGACAAACACAATCTCGTGCCCCGGCTCTCCCTCGTAGACAAAGATGTTCTCTACAATGCCCAGCAGTGCTACCTCGGCAATGTCGGCCCCTAGCTCTTCTTTAATTTCGCGAATCGCCGCCTCGGCGCTGGTCTCGCCAAAGTCAATGCCGCCCCCCAGGGGCCGCGCAAACCCCACCTGTTTCACCGAGTCGTAACTCTCATGCACCAATATCTCTTCGCCCCGCCGCAGCAGACAGATGGAAATTGGCCGAATCCGCTCTTTTTTGCCCATGGAGATGCCTCTGGCGAAACGACACCAGCTTACCGCAGGAAAGCTGGTCGGCTTTACGTGAATCGCAGGATGCGGAGTATCGGCCAGAGCTAGCTAAATCGTCACCCCACCTGTAGCTGAGGGCACGCAATCGGCCCGCTGGGCTGGTCGCGGTGAGATTCTAGGCATGCTGGAACATCCTTAGCTTGTTTACCAAGGCTAGGAGGGGAAGCTCTGGCGGCGGGCATCCTGACAGTAGGGGGCGATCTTTGTTTACTATGGTGAACCGCTACATAACCTGGCCCCAACCATGACCCAACCATGGGCAAGCCGATCGCTGGCCGCTGTGCCCCTAATTAAACATTTGTCGCTGCTGGGGCTACTGGTCATGGCCGCAGGCTGTTCAAGCCTGCCTAGCGTTGAGCAGATCTCGGCCCTAGTGACAGAGCCAAACGCCGTGACCGACGCGGCCCCAGATGATCCTTGGCAGCAGCGCTACAGCCAGGCGCTAGATCAGGGCATGGCGGCGGCGGTGGCCACCCAAACCGCGCAGTCGGCCAGCGATTGGCGGCAGGTGCAGGGGCAATGGGAAGGGGTGATCGCCTCTCTCACCGCCATCCCCAGCAGCAGCGATCGCTTTGCCGCAGCCCAGCAAAAACGCCAGGAATATG
This sequence comes from Shackletoniella antarctica, assembly GCA_003241845.1. GTDB lineage: Bacteria > Cyanobacteriota > Cyanobacteriia > Phormidesmidales > Phormidesmidaceae > Nodosilinea > Nodosilinea antarctica. Next base: position 4,625 of record QBMN01000107.1, read on the forward strand.
AGAAAAACCTGGCCTACGCCGCCCAGATAGCCGACTCTAAGACCCTACCCACCGCCACGGTAGTCTCGGTGGGCGATGGCGACACCCTGCGAATTCAAGGCCAGGACGGCCCCGTTACCATTCGCGTCGCCTGCATTGACGCGCCCGAAACCAATCAAGCCTTTGGCCCCGAGGCCTCGCTGCGGCTGCGGCAGTTGCTCTCGACCGGTCAGCCGGTGGAGGTGCGGGCGATTGAGCGCGATCGCTACGATCGCACCGTGGCCGAAATCTACAGCGGTAGTCAGTCGGTCGGCTTGCAGCTGGTGCGCGAGGGCTACGCTGTGGTCTACACCCAGTATCTTTCTGGCTGCGCTGCCACCGCCAGCGACTACCGCCAGGCCGAAGCCGAGGCCCGCAATGCCCGCCGCAACTTCTGGAGCCAGACCAACCCCACCCTGCCCTGGGACTTTCGCCGAGGCGGTTCATCCTCAAGCGCTACCCCAGTGCCGCCCCCAGCCTCTGCGCCGTCTCCGGCCCCGCCGTCGGCTCCAGCCATAGATCCTGCCAGTTTCCCGGCCTGCGTCGCCGCTGACTGCAATTGCAGCGACTTCACCACCTGGGAGCAGGCCCAAGCGGTGCTCAATGCCTTCCCCGGCGACCCCCACCGCCTCGATGGCGACAGTGACGGCATCGCCTGCGAAGGTTTGCGGTAGGGGCTTACGCTAGGCGATCGGCAGTCTTACCCAGCGGTGAAGACAGTGAGAAGGTTTGACAATCAGGCGAGACGGCAGGCGAGGGCAAGGTTGTCATCTTGACTGGTGCCGCCCTTCGCTAACGGCATAATGTGCTCAACCTCGAAGGAGAAGTTAAACACTAACTCCGGTGCACGACAATACTCACATCGATGCCCGGCCCTAGACGCGACAGAATTATATCTAAGGTTCACGGGCAATCTGCGCCAGCATTTCGGCAGATCTGGCTGTAGCGGTCTGGAGTTCGGCAGCGGCGAGGGTGTCTAGCTCGCTTTGTAGGTTGTGGGGCAGGGTAAGACCTTAATCGTTGGCGTTGTGCCAACGCGCCATCAACTCAGCCAACCGCTGCTGGGCGGCCCCAAAAAAGCGATCTGGCCCTACGCTTTGAATCAGCAGCATGGCCGGAAAGTCGTCGGCTAGCTCGGCGGTTAGCGCGTCTAGGGCTTCGCCAGCGGTTTTGCCAACCGATTGCCTATCGCCAGAGATGGCACGATAGAGCCGATGACCACTGTCGTCAGAGATGGGGAGAATGGCTACGGTGGTCATAGTTCATCAGAGGGCATTAGGTCGATTATAAGAGGGATGCTTAGCCTTGTTGCCCTCACTTGGCTACGGCTGCTGTTGCACCCACCGGGTGAGCACTCGCATGAGTTTGCCAGGGCTGTGGGGCATGATGAGGCTCCACTCATTGATGTGGGCAAAGCCGCGCAGGTGCAGGTTTTGGATGATCGATTCAATACCCTGGGCGCTGCCAATCACCATGAGCTGCAAGGGTTCGCGGCTTTCGGCGGTGGGTTCGGTGGGCTGGGGGTTTTTTGCCGCAGGGAGAAAGGCGGAGTGGCGGAGGTGAATAGCGGGGTGAGCTTGTGAACGTTCAGAAGGCTCGGAAGGGGTGCGAATGGAAGACATGACAACGTTCCCGATTAGGCTACGTCGAAGATATCACAAACGTAGTCCAATCGGTGCCATTTACCCGATCATGGCCTTCTGACAGGATCAGAGGTATGGGACAGGCAGGCAAAGCGCTACGACAAGTATTAGAGACCTACGGCATTAGCCAAAACCAGGTGGCCGTAAAGATGGGCGTCGGGCGATCAAACGTCTATCGCTGGGTCAATGAGGTGCGCGACCCTGGCGCTGAGATGGTTTTGCAACTTAGAGATGCTTTGCAGGCAATCAATCCGGAAGCCGGGGAAAGCTTTGTGAAGCTATATCTTGGGAAAGATTTATAGTTTGCTTCCAATCTTCAATATGCAAGAGAGTAAATACTAAGGAATGAATTTAATATTGAAAATTATGCAAAAACGGTCTATGTCAAACGTCTCTAATTATTTTTTCAATTCTGTCTTGTAGCGGCTCAAATCGACGAGGCATGCTTTTTAGAGTTTTGAGTAGCTGAAGCTTTCTGTCCAAAGTTACTGATTCATGGTTTTTATCGGGGGTTAAAATTCTTTCTATATCCTCCAATACATCAGGAACATAGAGTTCTCCAAAAGAGCCATAAACCCCTTTTTCAAGATTCCCGTCTGGACATAATAGTTCAAGCTTTTGTATAAGAAGATTAAATCTGCTCTCAGGAATCCCGAGAGCTGAGCCTCCTTCCTTTTCAAGGAGCTTTTCTTTGAATTCAATAAAATCATACTCACAACGCATTAGATATAAGATTCTGTCTTGAATTTCACCAAGGCTTTGATTCAGGGTTTTATCTAAATTTTCCTTTGCCTCTTTGTTTAGGCTAACTTTCAATTCTTGCTCGGTTCTTGTCTGCTTAGCTTCTAGATCCTTCTCCAATTCGCGCTTAATAGAGCTAGACTCAGCCTTTAATTCTTGCTGGAGTAAATCTCGCTCACTTCTCAGGGAAAGATAGTTTAAGGTTACGACACCAAAGACCGAGGCGAAGGCAAGTCCAGTGCTTGCGATTGTAATTTGAATGAGCTTATTGTCATAATGCCTCATCTGCTCAATTTGAGCATTAAGGAATTCTTCACTAATACTTTCCTGAGCAAGTGCAGGGAAACTCAATGTTAAGCTTGAAAGAGAAATCAAGGCAATTAACTTTATACTCTGTCTTTTACTCATGGTCATCCTTATTGTCATCAAGTTAGCTTGTTAATTTCGAAGTTAAGCCATAAATCTTCCTTGGCTCATCAGTGTTGGCAGAGCCACATGCTCTTTTGCTATTATCATTCCGTAAAATAGTCGAAATCTATTTTCCTGAGTTCATAGGTCTTTCGAGTGTTTACTCCTACGCCAAACTCAATCATGTATTGAGCTAGAGCTTGCCCATCAATGAGAATGATCTTGCTCTCAATTCGAGAAACAAAGTCTTTGGCTTCAGCTGTGAAGGAGGAGGACGTTATGAAAATTCCTTTTCTAGCTCTAAAGCCTTGTAAGGCACCTGCAAATTTCTGAATTTCGGGGCGTCCAACTGGGTTCTCCCATCGTTTTGCCTGTACATAGATAACATCTAAGCCCAATCGATCTTCATTAATTATTCCATCAATTCCACCGTCGCCGCTTCGCCCTACGGTTCTGCCAGCATCTTGACGGGTACCTCCGTATCCCATTCCTACCAAAACATCAACCACAAGAGTCTCAAAGAAATTGGGAGAGCAGCTTTTGATGTTATCCAATAATTCAGATACCAGGTCTTGAACTAAACCTTGAATAATTGACTCCAGGTTTTCTTCTGGGGTTATTGCCTGAGCCGATGTGGTTGAACCATTTACTTCAGGTTGGTCTCTCTTAGACTTTCTGAATTCAATAAATTCAGGGAATTGATCCAAAAATTTAACGTCAATTCTAGGCGGATGCTTTTGAAGGACTGACTGACCTTTAGAAGTGATTTGAAAATATCCTCGACGAGTTGACTTGAGAAGTCCAGCCTTCTTCAAATATGTTCTTGCCCATCCAACCCGATTGTCAAAAGTAGCCTGACGCCCACTGGGCAAAGTTTCCTGCCGTTCTTCATCATTGAGCTTGAAATTCTGAGCAAGCCTCTCAATAGCTTCTCTCAGCGAATATTCTTGTCCATCAGCAGCCACTTGCATAAGCGGAAGCATTATAGATTGGTAATCAGGTATAGCCACAAAAACTACTGGAATGGGAGTTTGCTGCCTCTATTCGCTTTCTATCGTATCCCTTTGGGGGTTGTACGGTACGTCATCGAGGCCTAGATGGGCAGAAGCAGGCGCAGTTTTCACAATTGCGATCGCAAATCCCTCGACTGCCTAGCGGCAAGCACGGAATATCTCACCATCGTAACGATTAAGGCGATCAAAATCTTCGCCGTCGGGTACGCCGCCAGTTGAACCAGTTTTCGGCCCAGTCGCGTCGCCAGGTGCCCTGGTGCCAGCGCTGCCGCTGCCAACTATCCACCATGACAGAAATCATCGCGGCCAGGCTGGGTGATAGGGTCGGCACCTGATCGAGCCGCTGAAGCGGAATGCTCTGTTGGACGGCCAGCGCCACGGCATACATCAGCTCGCTGGCCCCAGGGCCGCAGATCTGCGCCCCAAGAATCTGGCCGTCATCACCCACCACCCAGCGGCAAAAGCCCGTTATATCATCGCCGTAGTGGGCCTTGAGCACCTGGCCAAAGGGCACCTGCACCACGGTGGCGGCGCTGCCAAACCAGCGGCGGGCCTGGGCGGCGGTGAGGCCCAGGCGGGCATACTCTGGCGTGGTGGGCAGCAGGGCGGGACGGTTGAGGTGCGAGAACTTGCGCCAGGGCAGGTAAAGAAGATTGTGCAGAGCGATCGCCACATCCCCGTGATCGGTGGCGTCGGCCCAGTAGCCCCCCAGGGCCGGGCCGCAGGCAAACACCCTGGGGTGGGCGGTGGCCAGGCGATCGTCCACCGGCAGCATCGTGGGGTTGCCGTGGATAGTTCTGGGCTGAAGGCCGATGCGGCTGAGGTTTAGCCCATCTAGGACGGGGTGGGATGCCGTGGCCAGCACTAGGGATGCCGCGCCGAGGCGTTCACGGAGTGGCTCTGAAAGAGCCTCGCCCTGGCTCAGCGATATCTCAAAGCCGTCTTTGTAGCGGATTTCTTCCAGTTGGGTGTCGAGTTTGAGCGTTACCCCCGATGCCTCTAGCAGAGCCGCCACAAAGGCCGACAGATCGGCATCTTCGGTGGGCAGCAGGGTGTCGCCTCGGGTGACTAGGGTAGTGCGGGTGCCCAGCAATGCCAGGGCTTGGGATAGGGCGATCGCCTCCCCACTGCGCCCCAGCACCACCGCCGACTCGGGCAACGTCTCCAATGCCAACAGCGTATCAAGGGTCAGATAGGGCGTCTCTGCTAAGCCCGGAATCGCTGGCACGGTGACTTCGGTGCCGGGGGCGAGCAGGTAGCCCCGTGATCTGAGCCGTCGGCTCAAGGTGGTCACCGCCAGCTGGGGGCGAAGGCTAAACTGCCCCGGCTCTAGCACCACATCTACACCGCTGGTGGCGAGGCAGTCCAAATTTAGGTGGGGGTACGCGACCGCCGCCAGGGCGCTGACCTGATGTTTCAGACTGTCCCAGCCAGCATTCTCTACGGCCCCCGCCTGGGCCAGCGCCGTGAGCAAAAGCTGGCGGTGAATGCGTCTATCCACTGCCCCCGGTGGCTCAACCAGAGCTACCCTTGCCCCTTGCCGCGCCGCTAGGGCAGCGGCCTCTCTGCCCTGCACCGTGCCGCCAATAATCACCCCATCGTAATCGACGGTCATGGTCTTCCCAACGCGAGTTCCCCATGAGTTTAGCGCCAGTAGGGGTGGGGAGTAGGTGAGCGGGCGAGTGGGTGGAGATTTTCTTCTTCACCTACCCACTCCATTTAGTCTGGATAAAGTTTTTTCATCATCCTGATGGGTTGTAGTCTGACAGGTAAGATCTGAAGCGAAGCAGTATGGGCGCACCATGACAGGCACCACCTCGACCCGTGAGTTGAGCACACCATTCACCGATTTCTCAGCTTTTGCCCCGCCAGAAATTACTGGCGATCGCATCCTAGCCGCCATCGACGTGGGCACTAACTCGATCCACATGGTGGTGGTTAAAATTCAGCCCGATCTGCCCGCCTTCACCATCGTTGATCGCGAAAAAGAGACCGTGCGCCTGGGCGACTTTAACGAAGCTACCGGCGGCCTGTCAGAGGCGGCGATGGAGCGGGCGATTAAAGCGCTGAAACGCTGCTGTGCGATCGCCAGCGGCCTCAAGGCTGAAGATATCGTGGCCGTCGCCACCAGCGCCGTGCGCGAGGCCAGCAACGGCAACGAGTTTGTCGAGCGAGTCTACAGAGAAGTCGGCCTGGCCATCAACTTGATCTCTGGTAACGAAGAGGCCCGCCGCATCTATCTGGGGGTGCTCTCGGGTATGGAGTTTGACGGCCAGCCCCACGCCATCATCGACATTGGCGGCGGCTCCACCGAGCTGATTTTGGGCACCGGCGAACCCCACCGCTTTCTCAGCAGCACCAAGGTCGGGGCCGTGCGCCTCACCGCCCAGATGGTCTCCACCGACCCGATTTCAGACCCAGAGTTCGCGGCACTGCGGGCCTACGTACGGGGTATGCTCGAGTCAAACACCACCGGGCTGAAGGCACACCTCACCGCCGCAGAGCCGATGCAGCTAACGGGCACTTCGGGCACCATCGAGTGCCTGGCCGCCCAGGTCGCCACCGAGCGGCTGGGGCTAGTGCCCGACCCCCTCAACGGCTTCCAGATGAGCTACGAAGAGATTTCTAGCCTGGTGGAAAAGCTGCGACAGTCAACCGCCGACGAGCGGCTGGAAATGCCCGAGATGTCGCCCCGGCGGGCTGAGATTATTGTGGCGGGGGCGGTCATTCTCCACGAGGCGATGGGGCTGCTCAAGGCCGACAGCATTACCATCTGCGAGCGCGCCCTGCGGGAGGGGGTCGTCGTCGACTGGATGCTCAGCCACGGTCTGATCGAAGACCGGATGCAGTTTCAGAAATCGGTGCGCCAGCGCAACGTGCTCAAAACCGCCAAAAAATATAAGGTTCACCTCGGCCGCTCTCAGCGAGTAGCCCGGTTTGCCATGGATCTATTCGACCAAACCCGCGACAGCCTGCACACCTGGGGCAACTTAGAGAAAGAACTGCTGTGGGCCGCTGCCATTCTCCACAACAGCGGCCACTTTGTTAGCCATTCGTCGCACCATAAGCACTCTTACTATTTGATTCGCCACGGCGAGCTGCTGGGCTATACCGAAACTGAGCTAGAGGTAATCGCCAATATCGCCCGCTACCACCGCAAGAGCGCCCCGAAGAAAAAGCACCAAAACTACAGCAATTTGCCCACCCGCTGCTACCAGCAGATGGCCACCCATCTCAGCGCCCTGCTGCGTCTGGCGGTGGCCCTCGATCGGCGCGGCATTGGCGCGGTCAAAAGCATTCACTGCAACTTTGACACCGATGCCCACGTGCTGCACATGGAAGTTAAAGCGGCCCAACCCGGTGACGACTGCGCTTCAGAGCTGTGGAGTCTAGACTATAAGAAAGAATATTTTGAACAGGTATTTGAGGTGAAGTTAGCGGCCCGGCTGGCAACCCAATGATGAAATCGGTCTACCGCCCTGCCTCTTAAGATGCAAGGGTACCCCTGTCAAGGTGGCCCAGAGCGAAGGTCGGGATCGCCAGATTAGCCTTGAACCTAGGACTAAAAGTCCCAGGCTCCAAGCAGAAATCCTCTGACGAGGATTGGGGGCCGACTACCCCAGTCTGCTCTAACAGGGGTAGATGCAAGGGTATGGCAAACTCCAGATTTCAAGCTGGACGAGGTTTACCTAGCTTCTCCCTCTACAGGCGGGGTAATGCTCTAGGCGCGCTTAACGAAATTCATGATTAGAGAAATCACGAAGATGGCCAAGAAAATGTAGAACAAAATTTGGGCAATGCCTGCGGCACCAGAAGCTACGCCACTAAAACCAAAGAAGGCGGCAATAATAGCTACAACCAAAAAAATCAACGCGTAACGAAGCATGGGGACTCTCCTAAGGGGGATGGGGGAATGGGGTCAGCGGTCTAGCTAGGACTGTTCCAACCAAATAACTCATACTTGTGCGGACTTAACCACAACCGACCCAGCGGGCCAGATTCGCATCCCTAATAAGGATATTTTTTAGGTGGAATACCCTAGCAGAACTGTTTGCTAATGAAATCATTATCGAGATTTGAATCCAGTGGCACATCTCCCCCTCGGCTATAATTTTCTCTAGCTAAAGAGTTAACTAAAAATCTGCTATCTCAGCCCCCGGCAGGATGTGCTAGCTTAAAGGGCCTTTTGGCAAACTCTCCTCCGCATTTCACCCGCAGATTTAGCGCGACTGAAAGTTGTTTTGCACCATCTGACCTTTGCTGCCTTTGGCGGCTCGATCTAACTCTTCTACTTCACCAGCGTCGAGCCGCCAGCCCAGGGCGGCGGTGTTTTGCTCGGCCTGGGCCAAGGTTTTGGCCCCCGGTATGGGGATGGTGCCTTTGCAGAGACACCAGTTGAGCGCCACCTGGGCTGAGGTTTTTTGGCGATGGGCGGCGATCGCCCCCACCACCTCCAGCAGCGGCTGAATCTTGGGCAGCAGCTGGCGAAACAAAAGGCCCCGCACCCCCGCGGGATATGGCCCTTTGACAGAGTATTTTCCGGTCAGCAACCCCAGGGCCAAGGGGCTGTAGGCAATCAGCCGAATGCCCAATTCATCGCAGAGATCCTTTAGCCCCAGCTCGACCACCGGGTAGGTTGACAGCAGCGAATACTGTACTTGCAGCGTGGCGATCAACCGCCCCCGCTCCTGAAATCGCTGGTGGGCCAGCTTTAGCCGTTTGGGGCCAAAGTTTGACAGGCCAATGGCCCGCGCCTGGCCCTGCTCCACCAGATCCATTAGCCCGTTGAGAAAGGGGCCTTCTTGCCAGGGGGCATAGTTGGCCGTCGACCAGTGCATCTGGGCCAGGTCGATTGGGCGACCTAGGCGCTGAACTGAGGCTTTTCCCGCCTTGACCACCGAGCCAGGGGTCAGCCGCCAGGGGTAGGCGGCCAGCTTGGTGGCCAGGCAGAGCTGGTCTCGATTTGGCCCCTGATAACTCTTCGCGAACTGCCCCAGCAGCACCTCACTGCGGCCATTGAGCCGCCCGGTGCCGTAGGAGTCGCCGCTGTCAAATAGGGTCACGCCGTGGCTGAGGCAGTGGTCAAACACCCGTTGCAGTTCGCCATCCATCGCTGGGTCGTAGCCCCACAGCAGCCGGTTGCCCCAGGCCCAGGTGCCGCAGCCCATTTCGGGCAGGGCCAGGGGCGATTGAGAATCGGTTGCTGGGGTGGTCATGGGAGCGCCAAGGAAACGGGCATTCCTATTATTCCAGGCTGGGCAGCCCTTGCTCTAGTCGTTCAAGCACGGTAGGGGGCAGATCTCGCACCAGGTGCAGGCGAAAGGGTTCGACACTGACGGCCTCCACGTAGGCCGATCGCAAAAAGGGGCGGTAGTCTTCCTGCTGATTCAGGTAGACCTGACTAAAGGCCACCACCAGCGATTTAATCACTCCCCTGGTGGCGGTCACCGCTTCGTCAATGCCCTGCTCTAGAGCAGCGTCGATATACAAAAATTGGGTGAAGAGCTTGGTAAAGTCGGGGCCGTGGGAGGTATTTTCACCCAGGTAAAGGTAGCGGTCTGAACCTCGGAGCCAGCTAAAGGCCGCCACCTGCTGGGGCACCACCGGGGCCAGTAGGTCAACTTCTCCCCCCAGCAGCATCACCGGTACCGAGACCTGGGCTATGCCTCGGGGGCCAAACAGGTTAGATACTGTGGCCAGGGCCATCACCAGCTTAATGCGATCGTCCTGGGTGCCCTGGGCCAATCGGGCCATCACCGCCGCATCACTCTGCAACTCTAGGGCGCGGCACTCAAGCACCATAGCCGCATCGACCAGTAGATTGGCGGCGGGGTCGCAGCGGCGGGCCAGGCGATCAAAGTCAATGGTGGCCCCGCCCAGGGCCAGGGCGGTATAGCCGCCAAAGGAGTGGCCCACCGCCGTCACCCTGCTGACATCGAGCCGCCCCTCAAAGGTGCTGGCGTTGAGGCGCTCTAGCTCATCGAGCAAAAAGCTGATGTCGAGGGGGCGGTCGAGAAAGTCTCTTGCCCGTGCGGCATGGGGCAACAGGTAGGGGGCAACAGCTCAGGGAGCACAGAAAAGACAGCAGCCTCTGGCTGTATTCTCCCCCAGAACTGTCTGGAACTTCTATGAACCCCTGGGCTTGACAGGGCCTACAGCCCCAGCGACAGCTGGCCCGATGGGGGCGCGCCCGCGAGGGCTAGGTCTACGCCTTCGTGGTGCAACAGCCACTGTTTGCGCTCTATACCGCCTGCGTAGCCGGTGAGCTGGCCCTTGGCCCCGACGACGCGATGACAGGGCAGGGCGATCGCCACCGGATTTAGCGAGTTGGCCATGCCCACCGCCCGACAGGCCGTGGGTTTGCCCACCTTAGCGGCCAGCTCTGCGTAGGAGACCACCGTGCCAGCGGGGATCTGGCGCAGCCCCAGCCACACCTGCTGCTGAAACGCGGTGCCCCCTGGGTTGACGGGCACCTGATCGAAACTGTGCAGGTCGCCCTCTAGATAGGCCTTGAGGCGATCGCTAAAGCCCTGGGGGTTGGCGCAGGGGGTAAGGGTCACGGCCGCAAACCGCTTTTTGAGCAGTGTCAGCAGACGAGCCTCGTAGTCGGCAAAGTCGAGGGCGCAGAGCGATGCGCCATCTGACACCAGCAGCAGGTCGCCGATCGCAGAGGGCAGCCTATCAATACAGAGTTCAGTGGTCACAGATATAGCCATCGCCAGTATGGTTAGAACATCTCCAGGTTTCTAGAGCGGTGGTCAGTTCGCCGACTGCGTTTTTGCTAGTGACGGTTACCGATGCTCTAAGCGAACTGGCCACCGCTATCCTTCCGCAAGCTCCATTGGCTATGCATTCAGGTACTGGGGTCAGTGTAGCGATCTATCTCAGTCCAGCTCAGGATTTATAGGTTTTCCCTACCCCTGTTAATGTGGCCCAGACTGAAGGTCGGGATCGCCAGATTGGCCGCTGAGCCTAGGACTGAAAGTCCCAGGCTTCAAGCAGAAATCCTCTGAAGAGGATTGGGGGCCGACTCCCCCAGTCTGCTTTAGCAGACTTGAGCTATGAGCCAGGGAGTTCACTCCCTGGTGGTCGTAGCCGAAGACCGGCAAATCATCACCGTTCTGGAGATTTTGCTGTGTTCGATAGCCACCTTAACAGGGGTAAGGTTTTCTCTAAACGAAACTCCACGTCTGGCCTTGGATGGAATTTATAGCGATGGCCATTGCTCCAAGGGTATAGAGAATGTCCTAACCGTTCTGGCGATGGCTACATGTCCGGTTCACATCTCTATCTGGCGGCCAGTTTCAGCGGCCAGGGAAATAGCCTCCATAATTTTGACCAAGTCAGTGGCCATCGACCCCGATGACACCGGAGAGGGGGTGTTGCTGGCAACGCAGTCTAAAAAGTGGGCGCACATTTGTTTGAGCGGCTCTGTGGAGGCAACGGCCAATTCTTCCACCTGGGGGCCATTGGGTACAAACGGGGCTGTTTGGGTCTGAAATTGCCCTCGGTGGAGGGTCAGGGGGGCACTCTGAGGGCTTTCGTCGAAGACTAGGGTGCCGCGATCGCCCACCAGCGCCAGCCGCCGCTGCTTGTCGGGGTTGGCCCAACTCACGTGCATGGTCACTGCCACAGGATATGGATTAGCGCCGCTGCCATAGATCAGCCGCAGCCAGCCCACATCCCTCAGCCCGGAGGGAAACCTCTGCTGGGTCTGGGGCTGAAGCCAGGTCTGTCCCCAGGCCGCCACGGCGGTAGGCCTTTGATCCAGCCAGTAGTTCACAATCGACACATCGTGAATCGCCAAGTCCCAGAGGGCGTCGGCATCGGGGCGGACGGGGCCGAGGTTGGTGCGAGTGGCGTAGCCGTAGCGCAGGGGGCCAAGCTGCTGGCATAGCTCCCGCCCCCGCTGCACCGCCGGATGAAACAGGTAGGTGTGGTCAACCATAAGCTGCCGCTGCTGGGCCTGGGCCAGCTGGCAGAGGGCTAGGCTGGTGGCGCTCTCTAGGGTGAGGGGTTTTTCGCTCAGTGCATGGAGACCCGCTTCCAGAGCCGCTGCAATCATCGGGTAGTGGGTGCTGGCGGGGGTGGCAATCACCACCGCAT
>QBMN01000108.1 GCA_003241845.1 Shackletoniella antarctica
CTCCTAAGGACGCAGGCTCTGCGCCCCTACCTGGTGGTATTTTCTTTCCTGGAGACCTCCTAAGAAAACGCTACGGCTCAACGATAACGCGGGTTCCCAAGGCCACAAGGTCAAATAGCTGACGAATATCTTCGTTGTACATGCGAACGCAGCCGTGGGAGGCCGCCCGCCCTACAGAATCCCGGTTTGGGGTGCCGTGAAAGCCAATGACATTATTACCGTCGCTCCAGAAACCCAGCCAGCGATCGCCTAGCGGATTTTCTGAGCCAGGCGGCATAACGTCACCCGTAAAAGGATTTGTCCATCCCGGCTGGCTAATCTGTGAAAATACTTCAAACTCTCCAGTGGGCGTTTCCCACCCTGGCTTGCCAACGGCGACCGGAAAGGTCGCCTCTACAACGTTGCCTCTGTAGACATAGACCCGGCGATCGCTCAAACTTAGCCGCAACTGCACCGGTTGCTCTACAACCTCCGGCAAAAGATCTGCCTCTAACGGAGCAGGTACAACAGGCGCATTATCCCGTGGTAAAACCACCGTCGGACGAATCAATATGGGCTCTGGCAAAATGGGTAAACTAGACCCGGCCTGCTCGGTCGTCTGCGACTGCGGCAATCTTACTGACGGACTAGCCTGCTGCTCAGCAAAAGCCCTTGCTGGCCCCGAATTGTGCAGCACTAAGCTGCCCAAACAAACAACCAGTGATTTGTAGACCAGCTTTTTGTAGCGGCATGCAGCGGAGTTCATGGGCAAAGTATAGATGTATAGAGAACCAAGGACTGACTATTACAACCCTAGCTTAGAGGCTATTTGCAAAGCTGAAGAGTGTCTTAGGGTATACCCTACCCCTGTTAAGATGAACAAACGTTCACCTTAACAGGGGTAGATGGAATCCTCTAATGTTTGCCCCACGCTCCGCTCAATCACAATTTACTCTGGGGGCTGGGTACAATACTGTTAATTGGGGTTCTGCCGCAGGCCTGCTCCCCCCTTGGCCTGCTCAGTTAACATCCCCGTGCCACCACGTTAGATTGTTCTATGACTACGGTTAAGGCATCTGTACCGACCCCTCTATCCGCCCAAGACGCCCTGTTGGCAGATATTCTGGGGGTTGCTATTTTTGATTTCAGCGGTCTCCCCCGCGAGTATTTCATCACCGCTGACAACGAAAGCACCAGCTGGGTGCAGCTCGTGTTTCAGGCCCTGGGCCTAAAGTCGCTGCTGATGTCCTCCCTTGAGCTGGAGGGATTTTCCCATATTTGCATTGATCTAGATCAGCAAACCGCCATTGTGGTGCGCACCAAAGAAGAGTACGTCGCTCTGCTGGTGGGCAGACCCCTGAAGTTTGCCACCGCCCAGGAGAGCGATCGCTTCAGCCACTGGGTGCGCCAGTTTGAGCGCCAGCTGTTGCGCCAGCATGATCGCTTTATTCCCGCGTAGCTAGAATTTCTGTCATCCCCGCGTCTCAGCTAATCCCGCATTCAGGCCGATCAACTACGGCAAAAAGCGATCTAGCGCCGCCTTGAGTTCGGCAATTTCAGCCTCAATGTTGCCCTCTACGGCGGCGCGGCCAATGCACTCGCTCAGGTGCTCATCAAGAATAATTCGGGCGACTCGGTCTAGGGCACCGCGCACCGCTGCCACCTGCACCAGCACGTCGGGGCAGGGGCGGCTTTCCTGCACCATGGTCTTAATGCCGCGAATGTGGCCTTCAATGCGGGCCAGGCGATTGACGATGCGCCGCAGCGACTCGGGGTCATGGACATGGGGTTGCACGACGCTGTCGGCGGCGGGGCCGACCTCATGCAGATGGCCATGGGGATGAGAGCTAGGGTTTTGCAATGGAATTTATTGGGTAAGGAAATAGCGAGTAACTGGGGGTAGCCCTCTGGTTTCGCCCAGTGTTGCCTTGGGACAGGTTTTACTCCGGCGGGGAAAAGCCCGACAGGTTGGCCAACTCATCTAGCGATCGCACCCCTGGGTACAGCTGTCCGTCAATTTCCCAGGTGGGATAGCCCTCAATGCCGCGCTGCTGACACAGCTCGGGCTGGGCATTTTCACCGTCGGCAGCGCACTCTACGTAGGGCATTAGGTCAACGGAGTCGCTAAACATAGCTTTCTGATCGGCGCAATGGGGGCACCAGTGGGCACCGTACATAACCCCACCGGTGGCAGTCAGATGCTCTGCCAGCTGGGCTTCGTAGGCGATCGCCCCGTCTGCCGCACCGCCGCTCTGGGCACCGCAGCCAGCCAGCAGCATGACACCAAGGGCGATCGCGCCTAGGCCCGCCAGTTGCTGAGCAGGCCGAAACTGAGAAAAACGGAGTGAGACCATAGACCCTATAGGAACTAGCCCCTGGGCAGAGGCCCAAGGTGTTGCCACAGTAAACCTGGCAAAAAACCTGTCAGAACCAGTGTAGCGTCAAGCCACCAAGATAGGCTCGTACAGCTCCATTACCCGCGCCAGATCGAGCCGCGACTGCGCCCCTAGGCTCAGCCCCGAGCGGTGGCCCTGGGCTAGGTGGTCGGCGGCGGCACAGCCAATCATGGCGGCATTGTCGGTGCAGAGACTCAGGGGCGGAAAGGTCACCCGCAGACCGTGCTCTGCGGCGGCCTGCCGCAGGTGCTGGCGCAACCCGCTGTTGGCCGCCACACCGCCCCCTACGGCCACGGTGGTCAGACCGTAGGCCTGGGCGCAGGCCACCACCCGCCGGGTCAGGCTGCGGGCTACCGTCGCCTGAAAGCTCGCCGCTAGGTCAGCTACGGGCAGCGGATCTACCCCCTCGCTCCGCAGCCTTTCGACCAGCCGCAGCATCGCCGTTTTCAGGCCGCTAAAGCTGGAGTCGTAGGGGTGAAAGCCCCCCTCGGGCAGGGAAATATTTCCCTCGGGCAACGGGAATGCCTTGGGGTTGCCCTGCTGGGCCAGCTGATCCATCACCGGGCCGCCGGGGTAGCCCAGCCCCATCAGCCGGGCCACTTTATCAAAGGCTTCGCCAGCGGCATCGTCGCGGGTGTGGCCCAGGGTTTGATATTGGCCGCAGCCCTTGACGTAGATCAGGCTGGTGTGACCCCCAGACACCAGCAGACACAGGTAGGGGGGCACTAGGTCGGGGTCAGCCAGGTAGTTGGCGTAGATGTGCCCTTCTAAATGGTGAATGCCGAGGAATGGCTTTTGGTGCACCATGGCCAGGGTTTTGCCCGCCGTTAGCCCCACCAGCAGTGCCCCCACCAGGCCCGGCGCACAGGTGGCAGCCACCCCGTCGATGTCTGACCAGCCGACCTCGGCCTGGTCTAGGGCGGCGCTGATGCTGTCGCCCAGGGTGGCCACGTGGTAGCGCGAGGCCACCTCGGGCACGATGCCGCCGTAGGGCTGGTGGACGGCGATTTGGGAGGCGACCACGCTGCTGAGAATAGTGCGATCGCGCACCACCGCCGCCGCCGTCTCGTCACAGCTAGTTTCTAGAGCCAAAATCGTCGCCATTTTCGTCGCCATTTGATGTAGCCGCCGTGGGGGATGAACTGAGTCAGGTGGGCCGTAGTTTGTGGAGTAGTTTGTAGAGATGTAAACACCCTACCGATCTTAGCTTTACGGGGGTTCTGTCGCGGGTTATTATGGCGACCAAGGTGGGTGGATTTTTGTTCAAAAAACTTAACTTTACGTTCAAATCGCCCTAGGTTTCTTAGGTAATTAAAAGGAACGATTTATGCGACGGTTTTTTGCTGTAGCGCTTGTAGTGTTTCTCTGGTTTGGGTTTGCCGCCCCGGCCTCCGCTAGCATCGCTGGCGACAATGTAGCGGGCTTAACCCCCTGCGGCCAAAACGAGGCCTTTCTAAAGCGGGCCGCTGGGGCCAAGACTGAATCGGCAAAGGCTCGGTTCGACTTTTACGGTAACTCTAGCCTGCTGTGCGGCACCGACGGTCTCCCCCACCTGGTGGTAGACGGCGACCTGGCCCACGCGGGTGAGTTCTTGATTCCTGGCCTGCTGTTTCTCTATATCGCTGGCTGGATTGGCTGGGTCGGTCGCGCCTACGTGATCGCGGTGCGGGGTGAGAAAAATCCTGAAGACAAAGAGATCATTATCGATGTGCCCCTGGCCATCAAGTGCTCTCTGTCTGGGTTTGCCTGGCCTCTAGCAGCCTTCAAAGACATTGCCAGCGGTGCCATGTTTGCCAAGGATGACGAGATCACCATATCTCCTCGCTAGGCCCCCTGCTCTGCTTGCTTCTAGAACAACGACCCAGGAGAAATAGACCATGGACAACAACCTGCTTCGGTACCTGTCCTCCGCTCCGGTGCTGGCCACCGTGTGGATGGTGATTACCGCTGGTATCTTGATCGAATTCAACCGCTTCTTTCCCGACCTGCTGCTGCATCCCTAGGGGCTATCTGCCCCAAACCTGGTTTTTAGAGGGCCTAAGCGCGCCTAAAGACCATCTATACCAAGTCCAGATCGGGCTATTTCGCTTTTTAAGCGGCAAAACTCTATCTCTGGACTTGGCTCAGGTTTACTTTCTTTGCTGTGATTTTGTTTGAGTTGGAGATTCTCCCCCATGACAGACCTCATTCAGCCCGCTGGGGATCCACAAATCGGCAACCTAGAAACGCCGCTCAATTCCTCGGGTTTCTCTAGAGCTTTTATTGGCAACTTGCCTGCCTACCGCAAAGGGCTTTCGCCCCAGCGTCGCGGCCTGGAGATCGGCATGGCCCACGGCTATCTGCTCTACGGCCCCTTTGCCCTGCTCGGCCCCCTGCGCGACTCCGACATTCCCGGTTTGGCCGGGCTGTTGAGCGCTTCGGCGCTGGTGGTCATTTTGACCGCCTGCCTGTCGATCTACTCGGGCGCTGGCGTCAATACCGCCGTCACTAAAACCACTACCCCCTTTACTCCTCCGGCTAGCCTCGAAACCGACGAAGGCTGGAGCGAGTTTGCGGGCAGCTTTTTGATCGGTGGCATCGGTGGCGTCACCTTCGCCTACCTGCTGGCGGCGAATATCCCCATGCTTACCTCTCTGGTTAGCGGCGGCCACAGCTAGGGCTGCGGCTCCAGTGACAATGGCCAATCTGGGGGCGGTGGGGTTTGTCCCATCGCCCCTTAGTTTTAGGCAGCGACCTTTCAATGAGCAGCCCTGGGCCTAGATGCAACACCTACGGTTGCTGCCCCATCGCTCGAGCATACCGATCTAAAAATTGTTGAATCAGGATAGGTGAAGCTCGGAAGGAGGTTTGCTGTAATCGGCCAATGGCACTGGAAAAGTCCAGCAGCCCTTCTGTCCCGGCTCTGAACAAGACTCCCAATAGACCCGTGATAGTTAAGCCCTGAGATAATGCAGCTTGCCTGGCCTCCCAATCGTCCAAAATTATCAGACTTGCTTGCAGGCTGACAGCCAGGGATATGGCTTCTCGCTCACCTCGACCCAGTTTGGTTGGCAGGTTATCGATCAATTGGGGCACCAGCTGAATATTTACCCAGTCTGGTGGCGCTGCGATCCACGACTGGATCAGGACATGGTTTTGCTCTGCCATCAGCTCATCTTTGACGCCAGTAGGGATCGTGACTGACTCAGAGAGCTGTGGCAGTAAGCCAGTTTCACCGATCAAGACTAGGTAACAGATCGGTGACGTGTCGCAAACGACCATCAGGACTTGGCCAAAGCGCGATCAATGGCCTTCAGGTCTTGCTCTATGTCAGCCTCTGTGTAGTGTAAGTAGCTGCCGTGCTCTTTAAGAAAGTTATCAGTAGCTAGCCTCGACGGTAGTTGAAGCATGTGTTGGACTTCAGCTGCACTGATGAGCTTTGAACGGTAGGCCTCAACGGCTACGGCTTCTAAAGCTTTTTGCGATAGGTTACCCAGATGCGCTTGCAGGCGCTGCTCAATGTCACTAGGGACGGGGATAGTGATATTCATGGATAAGCTTGTTTGCAGAGGATATGGGATTCATTACCTAGCATAGCCTTCAGATCAGCACCCCATTGGGTAGGCAAAGAAGTATATCCCTATACCAGCTTTGCCGCATCGACCCCCCACAAGTCGGGCATTTCCGTGCGCTTCCCCCGCATTCTGCGCTGGCGCAAAGATAAGCCTGCCGCCAAAAACGAAGCCCTTCGGGCACCCTTCCCAAGGAGGGGATAGCGTTATTTCGCCCTAAAGTGATCCATCTCCCTCACGCTGGCCCGATCGCCGCCACCGCAGCCTCGATCGCCAGGGCTACGTGGGTCCAGTGGGTGCCGCCCTGGCAGTAGACAATGTAAGGCTCCCGCAGGGGGCCGTCGGCGGAGAGTTCTGAAGTGCTGCCGTCGATAAAAGTGCCCCCGGCCATCACCAGCTCGCTGTCGTAGCCGGGCATGGCGGCGGGGACAGGCTCCACATAGGCATCGACGGGCGAGTAGCGCTGTACGGCCCGACAAAAGGCGGTCAGCTTCTCGGGGGAACCCAGACGAATGGCCTGGATGACGTCGCGCTGGGGGGCGTTGGGGGCGGGGTTGACCGGGTAGCCCAGGGCCTCGAAGGTGGCGGCCAGCAGATAATTACCCTTCATGGCCTCGCCCACCATTTGGGGGGCGAGAAATAGCCCCTGGTAGAGCAGTCGGTTGAGGTGGAGGCTAGAGCCGCCGCTGGCCCCAATGCCGGGGGCGGTGAGGCGACAGGCCGCAGCGGCCACCAGGTCAGCGCGGCCCGCCACGTAGCCGCCGGTAGGGGCGATGGTGCCGCCGGGGTTTTTGATCAGCGACCCGGCGATCAGATCGGCGCCAACGGCGGTCGGTTCGCGGTCTTCTAAAAACTCGCCGTAGCAGTTGTCGACAAAGCAGACCACGTCGGGGTTTTGGCCCTTGACTGTACGCACGATTTTTTCGATTTCGGCGATGGTGAGGGTTGAGCGCCAGCTATAGCCGCACGATCGCTGGATATGTACCAGTCGGGTTTTTGGCCCAACGGCAGAGGCTAAGGCAGCCCAGTCGACGGTATGGTGGATAGTAAGCGGTAATTCTCGATAGGACACCCCAAACTCTGCCAGCGACCCCTGGCCCGCCCCGCGTAGCCCAATGACTTCTTCGAGAGTGTCATAGGGGGTGCCTGCTACGGCCAGCATTTCATCGCCGGGGCGCAGCACCCCAAACAAGGCGCAGGCGATCGCATGGGTGCCTGAGACAAACTGCGATCGCGCCAGGGCGGCCTCCGCCTGCACCACATCGGCAAACACGCGATCAAGGGTGTCGCGGCCCAGATCATCGTGGC
Organism: Shackletoniella antarctica; assembly: GCA_003241845.1. Taxonomy (GTDB): domain Bacteria; phylum Cyanobacteriota; class Cyanobacteriia; order Phormidesmidales; family Phormidesmidaceae; genus Nodosilinea; species Nodosilinea antarctica. The sequence continues at coordinate 7,235 of QBMN01000108.1, forward strand.
CATAACCCGAAACACTGTTAAAGTGATGGCTACCCACCCGCTGCTGTCGAAACGCCTTCAGCACTCGCCCGAGGTTTTGTTTGACCTGGGCGTCAATTCCATAAAAAATTGGAAGAAGTGTCGAGTCTGGCGGCATGATCAGGTTTGATGGTTGCAATGGTTAATTTTTTTCGTTAAGAAACAAGGGTAACTATTGTCCCCTACATTTACTCTGCCTGAGCAAAATTCTTGCCGAGAATTACTGCTGGGGCGACTGTCCAAAATTCTGAGATTTTTGCATGACTGCTGTAACTACCGAGCGTTTGTCCCGCGATTGGGTCACCCTTGGCTTCATGATTTTTGTCCACAGCATGGCGGCCCTGGCGTTTCTGCCCGCTAACTTTTCTTGGGCGGCGATCGGGGTAGCCCTGCTGTTGCACTGGGTGACCGGCTGCCTGGGCATTACCCTGGGCTGGCACCGGCTGGTGTCGCACCGCAGCTTTACGGTGCCCAAGTGGCTAGAGTATTTCTTTGTGTTTTGCGGCACGCTGGCCTGCCAGCACGGCCCGATTATGTGGGTGGGGCTGCACCGGCACCACCACGCCTACTCCGACCAAGGCCTCGACCACCACGACTCTAACAAGGGCTTCTGGTGGAGCCACATGGGCTGGATGCTGCGCGATGTTCCGGCTCGACACAATGTTGATCGCTTTGTCCGCGATATCAAAGACGATCAGTTTTATCTGTTCTGTGAAAAGTATTTCCTGCCGCTTCAGGTCGGGCTAGGGGTAGTGCTCTATGCCTTGGGCGGCTGGCCCTTTGTGGTGTGGGGCATCTTTGTGCGCCTGGTGGTGGTTTACCACTGCACCTGGTTGGTCAACAGCGCTACCCACAAGTTTGGCTACCGCAGCCACGAAACTGGCGATCAATCGACCAACTGCTGGTGGGTGGCTGTGGTCACCTACGGCGAGGGCTGGCACAACAACCACCACGCCTACCAATACTCGGCCCGTCACGGCCTCAAGTGGTGGGAAATTGACGCCACCTGGATGACCATTAGTCTGCTGCAAAGGGTCGGCCTGGCCAGAAAGGTGAAGCTAGCCGGGTCTAGCGAAGGCTAGGGGCTGAGCTTTTCTAAGTTAGCCAATAAAAAGGGCATTGCCAACGGCAACGCCCTTTTTATTGGCCCAACGGCAGCTGGTCTACTCTAGCCCCTGCAAAACGTGCTGGGTAGTGAGCAGGGCACTGAGCCCCACAAAGCCGCTGCACCGGCCCCGCTGGGCGGTCATGCCCAGGGCGATCGCACTGGCCTGAGCCGGGTTGCGCACAAATCGGGGCGAGGTGTTGACGTAGACCACGGCACTGGTTGCCATCTGGGTAAAGCGGCTGCTTTCGGCATAGCTCTCGGTGGCGATCGCATTGGCGTGGCCGCTGCTGCTGCGGTTGATTAATGCGGTAGCGACCTGGATATTGTCCACCAGCCGCAGGGCTACGGTTTTGCCCAAGAAAGGCCGTCTCCAGTCGGCGGCGGTGGCGGGCTTAACGTCGGGCAGTTCGGGCAGCAGGGCCTCGTCGGCCAGCAGGGTAAAGTCTTGATCCCATAGGGTATGGCAAAGCTGCACCACCGCCGACAGGTTACAGCCTCGGTGTACCAGCACCTTTTCTATGGCATTCACGGCATCAGGCTCGCCCCGGTGGCTGTCGATGACCATGGTGGTAACGGTATCGAGCTGCCCCGTGGCCGACCAGTAGAGATAGCAGTTGCCCATGGCGGTGGGCAGCACCGGCACCCCCGCCTGGCGCACCACCTGCTGCACCAGCCCCGGTCGCCCGTAGGGAATAATTAGATCGACGCCGGGGTCTTGCAGCAGCCAGGTGCGGGCCATATCCCCCTGCTCTTCGGTGAGGGAAAGAATGCAGTGCTGGGGTAGGCCCACCCGCTCAAGGGCATGGTGCAGAGCCTGCAAAATCACCTGGTTGGTCTGGCTGGCTTCGTTGCTGCCCTTGAGAATCAGCCCGTTGCCCGTGCGCAGGGTCAGCCCGGCCATGATCGCCGCCAGTTCTGGAAACGCCTCGTACACCAAAGCCACGACCCCCAGGGGCACCACCTGGCCGTGGCCCACCACCGCCTTGCTCAATCGACTGGGGGCCGGGGGCAGCAGCCCGCGAGGGTCGCCCAGATAGGCCAGGCGACGCAAAATTTTGGCGGCGGTTTGCAGGCGCTCGGGGGTGAGCTTGAGCCAGTCGAGCACCCGCTCGGGCACCGCCATATCGAGGCTGGCTTCAAGATCGAGGGTGTTGGCCTCAAGAATATCGTCGAGGCAAGCCTCTAACTCAGTGGCAACGGCCTCTAGCAGCTTACTCTGGGTATCGGCCCCAGCCGCCACTAGCTCGTAGCTGGCCTGGCGCACCTGCTCAACGGCAGCGCTAAAGTCGGCCTGGGTGGAGAGGTTTACCATGGGTCTAGCGCCGCGAAGCCAGCCAAAACATGCTGACCACCGCCAGCGATACCCCCAGGGTAGTCAGCAGCCGCGCCGTAGAAGGCGTGCCCTCGGGGGTTTGTAGGGTGGCCAGCAGCAAAAAGAACACCATGATGCCAAAGGCAGCCAGCACCACCAGGGGCAAATAGCTGACGCTAAGGGATGAACGATCCAGCCGCCACTGCTGCCCAGTCCAGCGCCAGAGGCGTTTGTAGGGATAATGAGTGGAGAGTTGCTCAATCACGTAGCCGTCGTCTTGAACGACGAAAATCTGCTGGCAGCGATCGCAGCCAAACGCCTCAGTCAGGGTAATCGGTTTGATGCGACCGTTACGGCGACAGGGGCAGGGGTAGTCCGCGTTTTGGTCAATCTTTTGGCTTTTGTAGGTACGCACAGCACTACTGAAGGAGGAGCGAGGTGGGCCGATAACCACCATCATTCTGACACATTAACCAAAACCTCCCCCGAAACACAACCTATCAGAGCCAGCTCAACAAAAGCCTTCAGGCAGAGCCTGCCTGGGTATCTCTAGGTTTCGGGTCAGATGTATCCGCAGCCGCTTGAAATTTTTTAGGTAAACGTGGTATCTAAAGGTCTACTTCTGACATCTCTAATTCTATCCCTGACCTCATTGGCCCCACCGGGCAGAAGGCTGTTATGGCTATCGACACGGCTACTGATACGGCGACCAATCGTCTGGAGACGGCAGTGAGAAACTTTCAGCACGTTAATCAGATGGTAGAGCGCTACACCCGCCTGTGTCGCGCCTACGTCAGCCTATCGGAACGCTTTCACCAGCTCGATGTAGAGCACATGACCCTAAAAGAGCAGGTGGTGCCCCTGCTCAAAGCATTTAAAGCCCAGCAGGCCAGACTCAAAACCGCTGAGGCTGAAAACACCCAGCTCCAGTCGCTCCTCAGCCAGCAGGAAGCCCACCTCCAGTCGGCCCTCGACCAGCAAGAAGCCCTGCACCGACAGGAGCTACAGCAGTTGACCACCACCTATGAAGAGAAACTTCAGACGCTCTCTAGTCACGTGGCCGAGCTGCAACCCCTAGAGCAGCTGCTCAGCGATGACACTCACCAAGAGCTCAGCGCCGCCGAAGCGCAAATGGAGCTAGTCGAAACCACCCTGCAAGAAATTGCCGACGACAGCTCCCCCGATCTGTCCGGTGAAGAGAAGACTCTGCTCGCGGCCTATCGAGCTGACCCCGCCGCATTTTTGGTCGCCGCCGCCGATGCTCCAGTAGGGGCCGACGTATCTACAGAAGAACCCGTAGCTTCTCTGTGGCACTACTACTACGACGAGCACATGCCCGACGGGTTTGAGCAATAGCTAGCGGCTCAAGACACAAGCTTGCTCACCACCCAGTTGGCCAAGCCCCCGCCGTAGGGAGCGCAGACGCGATGAATCCGTGCTTCAGAAAAGCGCTGCTGGTAAAAGCAGAGAATGTTGCCGTAGACTCCGTTGGGGTAAAAGGGCGACTCCTCAGCTAAATCTAGGGTTTGCAGGTCAAACACCCTGGCCTCGGTGCCCGAGGCGTAGTCAACCATGACGCTAAAGTCGTAGCCTCGCTGTTGCAGGGTTTTAAGACAGGCCATGGTGCCCTCTAAGAACTTGGGCGACCAGCCCTTGTCGCCCTGGGCGCGACTGCTGCCGCCGCCGTACTCAAACATCACCACCTGGGGCAATAGCTCGACGGGCAGCGCCGCAAACTGTTTGATCACCACTGGCTCCCAGCCTTCGATGTCGAGCTTAAAGGCGGTGATCTGGCGGGCGCTCACCTGCCCTAGCAGGGTTGCTAAGTCTAAGGTCGGCACTTCGCGGGTGGTGCCAGAGGCCCCAAACCAGTCGGCAGCCAGCGAGCTAAAGTTGCTGTTGGCCAGGTTGGCAAACTGGCCCATGTGCAGGGTTTGGGTGCCGACACGATCGGACAGACACTGCTCAAAGAGCTGAATGGGATACTGCTGGCAAATGGCCCGCAGCTTGTCGGTGGGGGAAGGCTCGACGGCAACGGTGGCAAACCCCAGGCGGGCAAACTGCTCGCAGTAAAAGGCAAAGGTGCCCACCCCGACATCGACACAGAGCCCCTGTCGATCAGGGTCGAGATCGGGCAGCAGGTGCTCAAAGAGGGCCTGGCAGCAAGCTTCTACGCGCATTGAGTCGCCCTCGAAAGAAAATATGCCTTAAGCGTAGAGCATCTAGGCCAATTGAGACGTTTGGATTATGGTGGTGCGGTCGCAACCGGACGATCAGCAAAATAACGAACTCAATCTAGTCGCTAAGACTTTCAGTAATAAATAATATTGACAGCTCATTAGTGCCTAATGAAACCCAGGAAGGACTTTCTGACTAAGCTTTGCTAGCTGCCCCAGGAATTAATAATCTGACTTTTATCCTTCACGAAATACAACCATTCTCTACCGTTTTTTACTTTCCGAAATAAGTTCATATCTACAAGGCCATTAAGAACAGATGCTGCCGTATTGTATGAACACCCAAGATTTTTTTCAACATTTCTGATGGTGAATGCAACTGCATGACCACTTTTTGCAACCTGAAACACCGTTCGCTGCTTGTCAGTCAGCTTTTTGTACAAGCCAGAGTCCCACAGCCATTTATTAAACTCTTCAATTTCAAGAGCAGCTCTTTGATATGACTCCTTGAATTTCTCAATTGCTCTAATTACTATTCCACTTTGGTATTCGAGAAAGTAAGTAAGATCCATATCATCTGTCTCAGTGTATAGGTAGCTTTTGCCGTACTTGGCAGGAGCCTTCTTTAGGAAAACGCTAATTGCAATATATCTAAATGCTGCGAAGTCTGACCTAAACAGATACCAATAAAACAGGGCCCTTGCTACTCTCCCATTGCCATCACGGAACGGATGTTCGTACCCGATGCAAAAATGAAGCGTTATTGCCTTAATTAGAGGATGTAAATAGGATGAATCACCTAGCTCTTCATGATCCTTGTTCGCCCAATCGACAATGTTTTTTATCCTTGCTTTAAGCCCCTCAGCAGGAGGAGGTGAATGAATGATATTTCCCTCTAAATCAGCAACATATACATCATCTGTTTTTCGAAAGTATCCTGGTGTATATGCTTGGTTATCTATTCCCTCAACGCCGACTTCATGAAGATTCTTGATCAGATCGATTGATAAGGGCTGAGATCTATTATCCCAAGCAAATTTCATCATCTTAAAGTTTGCAATAATCATTTTTTCGTCGGCGCTTTTTGGCTTTTTATTTCTTTTAAGCAACTCCTTAGCTACACTCGTAGTTGTTGCCGAGCCTTCTAGTTGGCTGCTACTGATAGACTCGTCCTCAACTAAATCGTTAAGCAAATAATCTATTTGTGCCTTTTCGCCAATCTTGCTGCTAATCCACTCCAGTGATGCACGCGTAGTATTTCTATCGGTCTCAGAAATTGCTTTTTGAATGACTGGAGTTAGGATGAAGTTGCAAACTTTAGCCGGAACCCCCAATTCAATTACCCTTATATATTGGCGATTTCTGGCAGATTTGACTAGCGACCATGCCAATTGATTGTCTAAGGATGGATCAAGCCTATAACGCAGTTCATCAAAGTGAAGATATCGGCCTTTTTTATCGGTAGGGCTAAAGAGCTCTAAGTAAATATTTAATCTATCGGGGCAATCTGAGGCAATCACAGATAGTGGATTAGGTTCTACTTCGGGTGGTTGAATTATGGCCATAATCTCAAATTTGCTGAAAGCTTAGATAAGAATAGCATTTTTTTGGGCTTCGTCTCAATTCCTGAGGAAATTGAGACGAAGGTTCTAGTTTGCGTATAAGCGTCAGTTAGTTCATGTCTCGAGCTGGAGGACTGGGTAAGGCGGTCAATTATTGCAATCTGCCTTAAAACGTCATCGGTGCGATTGGTTCGATATCGGGGTCGTGGCCGCCCACCTGGCTGGTGCGCAGCACCCAGGCCGACGCGCCGTACTTGAGAAACCTGTGCACCACCGTATCGTTGGCCTTGCGGGGAAACACCGTGCGCCAGCTGCCCAGGCCCATAATTAGGTTGCGAATCGGCTCATCTTTGATCGAGCTACCCAGGTTAAATTCGTTCTTTTCCCAGGCGGGGCGCAGGCCACCGAGGGGTTGCAGGGTGGCTTTGAGGTCTTTGCCAAAGTAAGCCAGTTGTTCTAGCGGTGCCGCCTGGTCGGGGTGCTGGTCAATTAGGGCATCGGCGTGGCGGTAGAAATTCTCGGCGGTGCCCTGGAGGCTGGCAAACAACGCCTGGTTAGAGTCTTGGGAGCAGTTGTTTGAGGGGCCAACAAAGGTGCCGCCTGTGCCGTCGCCAATGCGGTAGCGGGCGGTCATGGCTTGCAGGTGGGCCTCCATGCGGGTGAGGGGCGATCGCCGCTCGTCATCAAAGTAATAGTCGCGGCTAAAGGCATCGAGCTTGACCAAAATATCGCAGGTTGGGCGGGTGCCCAGCCAGCCTCGCTGGCGATCGCCCTGGTAGCGTGACCAGTGAATCGTGCCCGCGATCAGCCCGTCGATGTTGTGGGCATAGACCTGGTAGTAGCGAATCTCAAACCGGTTTTCGTCGGCCAGGGGGTCATGCACCACCTCGGCTCTGCCGTAGGCAAAGTGACCAAAGAAAATTGGGCTAAAGGCGGCGGGTTCTTTTTTATTGCCGCCAATGCCGCCGTAGGTGTGGAGGATGAGGGCGCGATCGCCCACCTGCCACTCTGAGATCGCCGCTGCGATCGCCTCAGGCCTACCATTATCCCTGGCCGTGCAGAGTACCGAGCCAACCCTGCCCTTTTGGGCCACCACGTCAGCCCACGATTCTTTGCGAATGTAGCGGTAGGCTGACTTGGCTCCACCAAACACCACCCGCTCGGGCTGAAGGCGAAACAGGGAACGGGGGCCGAGGGCTTGCACCACAAAAGTGCCGTCTGAGTTTTGCGCTCCGTAGACATACCAGCCCGACTCGTTGTAGAGCGATTTTTCTAGAGCCTGCGTCGTGGAGGGAGCGTTGCCATAGGCAGCCATCGTGGCCACGGGGGGCAGGCTGACCAGAGCTTCGGGGCCGTCAAAGGCGCGGCTGACTCGGTTAAAGTGGCGCACTCGCCAACGGTCGGTGCCCGCCACTGGCTCCACAAACTGCACCAGGCCGTAATAGCGCCCGGTCACCTCCATCGGCTGGTTGCTGATAAATAGCGTTACCCCATCTTTATCCAGCATCACCTGAGGATTTTCGACCACCACCACCATGTCGTCATCGGGCAGCGACCCGGCCAGAGACTCTAGCGGGTCTACCCGCAGCCAGTGGTTGAGCCGCACCGGGTTAACCACTCCACCAAAGCGGCTGGCGTACTCGGCATCGGCGCTGAAGTGTACGTCGTGGGTGACGGCCTGCACCAGCTTTTGGGTGAGGGGGTGATCTGACCAGCGCAGTTTTACCACCCGGCCCACCAGCCCCCGGTGATCCGCTGGCGCGTGGTGAATTTCGTAAAATACGCCGCCAAATCGCTCGGCTTTAGCGGGCAAAATCAAGCGCCCCACCCATTCGCCCAGGGGCAGGTAGAGAGCCGGGTCAGGCCGCTGGTCGAGGGGGTAGCTCTGGTACTGCACCAGGGGATTGGCCCGAAAGATGTCGTAGTTGTTGGCCGCTCCCCCCCGCTCTAGCTGAGCCTCTAAAATTTCGCCCTGCAGAATAGCGTTGATGGTGTCGATGGTTTGCCCTAGCGAGCTGCGGCCATCGGGCAGCACCAGCTTGGGGTCGAGAATGCCCCCCGGCACCTGGTGCCCCACCGGCCCCAGGGAAACAAAGCTGATTTTGCCCCGCCGCTTGGCCCGGTTCCAGTAGGAGAGCGGGAAGATCTTCCAGCGGCCCGGAAAAATCTTGGTGCCGAACTTCTCGACCACATCTTTCTCGCCCGACAGGTGGTAGAGATGCTCTAGGTTGAGAAGGTTGATGTTGGCGCTCATCACCCCACCCAGGGAAATCACGTCAATGGGGGTACCCAGGGCGCGCTTGAGGTAAGGGGCGCTGGCGCAGGACATCTGCCCGCCGCCGCTGTAGCCGATTAAGGTAACCGGGGTGCCGCTGCCGATCTGATAGCCGTTTTTGACCAGACCGTTAAACACCACCTGGGCAATGCCCTGGTTATAGAGCGGGCCGTAACGCTTGTCGGCAGACACCCCCACCACCAGCACGTTGCGAATGTTAACCAGCAGGCCGAGCACGCTCATGGGGTTGGCAAACCGCAGCTTGTCGGCGTAGCGCCAGAGAAACGACAGGGGCCGATCTTCGTTCAGGGGGGCATTCAGCACCGAGTAGGGCATGATGCCGCGAATCAGCGCCACATCCTGGGGCAGGGTGGGGGCCAGGGTGTCGAGAAATTCTTCAATGTCGGGCAGGTACTCAAAGCTGGAGATGCCGATGCCGTCGAGATACACCACGTAGCGGTTGATCTGGCTGGGGTCGGCCACGGGGTCGGCCAGCTCGCCCGCGTTGACGGTGGTGTTGACCTCGTCGTCGTACCAACCCGCCCACCAGCCCAGGGTTTCGAGGGGAGCCAGCAGCCCCGCCACCACCAGGGCGACCAGGCCAATCCAGACAAAATTTAGCACCAGCCGCACCAGGGTGGGCAGGCTACCCACCCAGCTAAACCACCAGTCGCGAATGGGCCGCAGCAGGGCCAGCACCACCACCGTTAGCACCGCCATCGCCGCCAGGCCTAGGTAGGGTTTGAGGTGAGGCCACAGGCGCTCGGCGCTGGGGCCGGGGTCGACGGCGATCGCAGCCCCCCCGGCC
>QBMN01000109.1 GCA_003241845.1 Shackletoniella antarctica
TACCTCACCCACCCCACCTTCCACCGCTATCACTCCGAGACCGAGATGTTGCGGTACATCTATCGTCTGCAAAATAAGGATCTCTCCCTGGCGACGGCGATGATTCCCCTGGGGTCTTGCACCATGAAGCTGAACGCGACCGCCGAGATGGTGCCCGTCACCTGGCCTGAATTTGGCCAAATCCATCCCTTTGCTCCCGTTGCCCAGGCCCAGGGCTACCGCCAGTTGTTTGCCGATCTAGAAACCTGGCTGGCAGAAATCACCGGCTTCGACGGCGTTTCCCTTCAGCCCAACGCCGGTGCCCAGGGCGAATACACCGGCCTGCTAGTCATCCGCGAATACCACCAGCAGCGGGGGGACACCCACCGCACGGTCTGCCTGATTCCCCAGTCGGCCCACGGCACCAACCCCGCCAGCGCGGTGATGGCGGGCATGAAGGTCGTCCCCGTCGCCTGCGATGACGAGGGCAACATCGACGTGGCTGAGCTAAAGGCTAAAGCCGAAAAGCATGGCGAAAACCTGGCGGCGCTGATGGTCACCTACCCCTCTACCCACGGGGTGTTTGAGGCGGGCATTGCCGAAATCTGCGCCATCACCCACCGCCACGGCGGCCAGGTCTACATGGATGGGGCCAACATGAACGCCCAGGTAGGCCTCTGCCGCCCCGCCGACTTTGGAGCCGATGTCTGCCACCTCAACCTGCACAAAACCTTCTGCATTCCCCACGGCGGCGGCGGGCCGGGGGTTGGCCCGATCGGGGTGAAGGCGCACCTGATACCTTACCTGCCGGGGCATAGCCTGGTGGCGGGCGTCGGCGGCGATCGGGGCATTGGCGCGGTGACCTCGGCTCCCTGGGGCAGCGCCAGCATTCTGCCGATCTCGTGGATGTACATCGCGATGATGGGCGGCGCGGGGCTGACCAAGGCAACGGCAGTGGCGATTCTCAACGCCAACTACATCGCCCAGCGCCTGACCGGGCACTACGACATTCTCTACACCGGGCAGAATGGGCGGGTGGCCCACGAGTGCATTCTCGATGTGCGGCCATTTAAGAAGACTGCCGACATCGGGGTGGAAGACGTGGCTAAGCGCCTAATCGACTACGGTTTTCACCCGCCCACCATGTCGTGGCCGGTGGCGGGCACGCTGATGGTGGAGCCCACCGAGAGCGAGTCGAAGGCGGAGCTAGACCGCTTCTGCGATGCCATGATCGCCATTCGCGCAGAAATTCGCGCCATTGAAATTGGCAAAGCTGACCCGGATAACAATCTGCTAAAATATGCGCCCCACACCGCCGTCGATCTGGTGTCTGACTGGGATCGACCCTACAGCCGCGAGCAGGCGGTTTTCCCGACGCCGTTTACCCGCAGCGCCAAGTTTTGGCCCGCAGTCAACCGCATTGACCAGGCCTACGGCGATCGCAACCTAGTCTGCTCCTGCATCGGTATGGATGCCTATGGAGATAGTTAAGATGGCCAACACGACCCAGCCTCGGGTGATTTTCTTAGATGCCGTTGGCACCCTGTTTGGGGTGGCGGGCAGCGTCGGCCAAGTCTACGCCGACCTGGCGCAGCACCACGGCATTGCCGCCGACCCGGCCACCCTCAATCAGGCCTTTTTTCGCGCCTTTAGGGCGGCCCCAGAGATGGCCTTTCCGGGCAGCGACCCGGCCATGGTGCCCGAGCAAGAATATCTCTGGTGGCGGGTGATTGCTCAACAGACCTTCAGCAGCGCCGGGGTGCTTGATCGCTTTGTCGATTTCGACAGTTTCTTTGCCGATCTCTACGCCCACTTTGCCACGGCTAAACCCTGGGTGCTTTACCCTGACGTGCCCCCGGCCCTAGAGCGCTGGCGGCGGCGCGGCATTGCCCTGGGGGTGATTTCAAACTTTGACACGCGGCTGTACGCGGTGCTAGACGAGTTAAACCTGGAGAGCTACCTTAGCTCGATCACCATTTCTTCCGAGGCGGGGGCGGCCAAGCCCGACCCGCTGATTTTTGCCACTGCCCTGCAAAAGCACGGCTGCGAAGCCAGCCAGGCCTGGCATCTGGGCGACAGCAAAGTCGATGACCTAGAAGGGGCTAAGGCCGCCGGGCTGCACAGTATTTGGGTCAAGCGCTAGGGCAAGAAAAACCGGGCTTCTTCTCAGCCATCAGCCAGATACGTTGACTAACCCGCGAAGAAACCCGGTTTTTAGCCTAGGTTGCACTGCCGCTAAACACCACCTCTGCGGGGCCGGTCATATAAACACGGTTGTCGGCGGCGCGCCACTCGATGTGCAACGGGCCACCGGGCAGCTCTACGGTAGCGGCGCGATCGCATACCCCATTCAGCACCCCGGCCACCAGCGAGGCACAGGCCCCAGTGCCGCAGGCCAGGGTAATGCCCGCCCCCCGCTCCCACACCCGCATTTTGAGATAGTCGGGCCGCACCACCTGAATGAACTCGGTGTTGATGCGCTGGGGAAACGCCCCGTGGTGCTCAAATTTGGGGCCGAGGGTGGACAGGGCGATCGCCTCCACATCCTCGACAAAGGTAATGCAGTGGGGGTTGCCCATGCTCACACAGGTGACCTGCCAGGTCTGCCCGGCCACCTCCAGCGGCAGATCCACCACCTTCTCGCCCGCCGCCGCCAGGGTGGTCGGAATCTCCTGGGCCAGCAGGTGGGGCGGCCCCATATCCACCGTCACCTGGCCATCGGGCTGAAGGGTGGGGGAAATTAACCCCGCCAGGGTGTGAATCCGGTAGGTGTGAGGAACCTGGGGCGCTCTGCCATCAGTGCTTTCCAAAGTTTCTAAAAATTTGGCCATACAGCGAATGCCGTTGCCGCACATTTCTGGCTCTGAGCCGTCAGAGTTGTAGATGCGCATGGTGTAGTCGGTGCCCCCCTGCCCCGGCAGGGCAAAGATCACCCCGTCAGCGCCAATGCCAAAGTGGCGATCGCACCAGGTCACCGCCTGCTCAGGGCTCAGCACCGGCGCTGGCTGGTGGCGATTGTCCACCAAGATAAAGTCGTTGCCGAGGCCGTGGTACTTGCTAAATTCCATAGTCAAATTCCATAGTCTGCGATCGCCTACTGAGTGAACTCCATTATTGACCAAATTGACCCCATGGGAATGGTGAGGCAAGACCCGTTACCTGCCTCACCCACATCACCCACTCACCGACATCACCCACGCCCCCTTCTTTCCTTAACAAATTCCCCCGACCTGTCGCCTAACCCGGCGGGAAAGGGTAACGTAAGACCAGCATGAGTTCACTGACCTAGCCCCATGTCCCAAGAGTTTGCCACTGGTTTTCCCAGCGTTCGTCAAGTCCAAACCCTAATTCGAGACAAAGCCACCGTTGAGATCAAGCTCATCACTGGCGATCTACTGTCGGGTCGGGTCGTTTGGCAAGATCCGCAGTGCATTTGCCTAGAAACCGAAGACCAGAGCAAGCACCAGATTTGGAAGCAGGCGATTGGCTTTCTGAAATATTCGTAATTCGTCATTTTTCCCCTAGGCAGTCTTCATATTCTTCCTGTAGCCTGCCCAATTGATTGGGGCACACTAAACCCAGGTGGACGCCTCCCCTGTTGATATCCCAGTCCCCTGATCCCAGCAAAAGCCTTTTATCCACCAGTTCTATGGAGCGTTTGGCCAAATGACTATCGAAAAAATTGTTGAGCAAGCCCTGCAAGACGGCTACCTGACCCCCGCCATGGAAGCCGAAGTCGGCCGCATCTGCGACACCGCTGCGGAGCTTTCCATTGAAGAATATATGGCCCTCGACCGCCTTATGGGTGCCCTACTCACTGGCGAAGTGGTGGCTGTGCCCCGCAAGCAGTTCATCAACGTGATGGAAGAACTGGTGCTGACCGAGGCCATTTCACGGGTGGCCGAGATCGAGTCTAACTCCGACAAAACCCTAGATCTGGGCGACATTGCCGCCTATGCGCTCAACCGCCTACCGCCCCTCTACGCCACCACTGAAGAAGGGGCCAATTTTCAGCGCGAGTCGGCTCGCGGCGAGCTATCTGACCTGATTGCCAGCCAGGTGCAGCAGGCGATTGCCCGCAACGTCGACCAGCCTGACTTCTACCCCGATCGCCAGATCATTCAAAAGAAAACGGGCGACAACGTGCTCAGCCAGGTCAGCTCGCTGCTGCAAGAACACGCCCATAAGTTTGAGACCGCTACCAAGGTTTAGGGGATTCGAAAATTCACAGCTGCTTAACCAGGGCTGCGATCGCGGCCCTGGTTTTGTTTATGGGCGTGTTTCATACCAAATCCTGTTTGTTTACCCACGATTCAACCGGGCGAATGCAATTCGCCCCTACGGTTTGGCCTTTTGGGAATCGGGGTTATGGGATTCGGATTATCACACCTACTCGGCCCTAAGCCCCCTCAGTGGCGAAGGCAGGGCGCTGATGGCTCCAGGGGCTGACCTGCTCTAGCTGCGCCGCCAGGGCCAAGATTGTGGCCTCGTCGGCGGGGCGACCGACCAGCTGCACTCCCACCGGCACGCCGTTGGGGGCAAACCCGGTGGGTATGGCCAGGGCGGGCTGGCCGCTGGCATTGAAAGGTGGGCAGGGGGCCACCCAGTTGATCACGTTTGCGAGAATTTTGGGCGATCGCAGCCCTTTCCATTCGCCGACTTTGATCGCCTGGTGCATGTACACCGGCATGATCAGCACATCGTAGGGCTGGCAAAACTGCACAATCTGGCGGGCTACCCGCTGGAGTTTGGCCACGGCCCGCAGATACGCGCCGCTGTTGATTCGCCAGGCCCGCCAGTAGAGCCAGCGGTTCATTTTTTCGAGCACTATCCAGGGCACCCCCACCTCGGCGATAACGCACTCCCACACCACGGTGAACGGCTGGATTAAATCTTCCAGGTCAGGAAAGATAACTTCTTCGGCGGTGTGGCCCAGGTCTTCAACGTTCTGCACGGTTTCGTAGATGGCCTGACGGCAGACCGGGTCAATGTCGCCGATGGGGTCAAGGCGGGTCACATAGCCAATGCGCAGGGGCCTGGGTGCGCTGCCCAGTCCAGCCAGAAACGTAGGCTCTGGGGCGGGCAGCCAGTAGGGGTCGCCCAGTTCGTAGCCGCTGAGCACGTCGAGCAGGGCCGCAGTATCGGCCACGGTGCGCCCCAGGGGGCCATTGATGGCCAGCCCATTGAGCCGCTCCCCCACCGGAGAAAAGCTAATCCGCCCCCGAGCAGCCTTCATGCCCACCAGCCCGCAGCAAAAGGCTGGCCCCCGCAGCGACCCGCCGCCGTCAGACCCCTGGGAAATAGCGCACAGCCCCGCCGCCAGGGCCGCTGCGCCGCCGCCGCTAGAGCCGCCCGGCGTGTAGTCTAGATTCCACGGGTTGCGGGCGGGGGGAAAGCCCGGTGGCTCGGTGTAGGGCAGCGAGCCCAGCTGGGAGGTGGCGGTTTTGCCCAAAATCACCATACCCGCCTGGCGCAGCTTGCTAACGATGTAGTCGTCTTGCCCGGCGATGCGATCGCAGGCCGCCTTAATGCCGTAGGCGCAGGCTACGCCCTCCACTGGGTTGAGGTCTTTGACAGACACCGACACCCCAAACAGCGGCGGTAGGTCGTCGGGGTTGCTGGCCAGGTGCTCGGTTTTGGCTCTGGCATCGGCCAGCGCCTGCTCTGCCATTACCGTCACGTAGGCCCCCAGCGCCGGGTTCAGCCGCTCAATGCGCTCCAGATAGAGTTCGACTAGCTCTAGGGGCGAAATTTCTTTACTGCGAATCAGCCGGGCCTGGTCGAGGGCGGGCAAAAAGGCAAGATCGACTGAATTCATAAATGGAAGGGGCAGAGGTGACAATGCTTTCAGGATATCAACCCCTGGGTTGTCGCAGGCGCTCCCTCGCCGCTTGCAGCTCCCCCAGACAGCCCCAGGTCATCGTCCCTAGCCAACCGTCAGTCACCCCTTAGTTAAAACCTCTGCCATGGAACTTTCCCTCGACCAAGTCATGCTTCTGCTGGAGGACGGGCAAACCGAAGCAGCGCTTCAGATGGCACTCCAGATTCACGTCGCCAACCCTGACGATGCCTTGGCCAATTACCACTGCGCGATCGCCTACGACACCAGTAGCCAAGAGCAGGTTGACTACAGCGTTAGCGATTGGGGATTGTTCTCAATCACGTTGGCCAGATCTTTGAGGAAGGCGGCAGCATCGGCCCCGTAGATGATGCGGTGGTCGCAGGTGATGTTGACCTGCATCTGCCGCTTCACGCCCATGAGGCCATCGGCGGTGGCTACTACCGTTGGCTGAGACGCGCCAATGGCCAAAATCGACCCCTGCCCCGGCGGCAGGATGGCGTCAAAGCGGTCGACGCCAAACATGCCCAGGTTTGACAGGGTAAAGGTGCCCGAGTTGTACTCATCGGGCTGAAGCTGCTTTGAGCGCGATCGCTCCACCAGGTCGCGCCAGGTGCGAGAGAGCGAGTAAATGTCGTACTGGTCGGCGCTTTTAAGCACGGGGGTGATGAGGCCGCCCCCTTCCATGGCCACCGCCACGGCGATGTTGATGCCCGCCCGATACTGAACGCCCTGGTCGCTATAGCCCGCATTCAGCAGCGGATGCTTTTGCAGCGTCACGGCTACGGCCTTGGCCAGCAGGCCGGTCATAGTCACGCCCTTAGACTTGATCTGCTTGTAGAGGCCGTCGAGGGCGTCAGTGGTGATGGTATAACCCACGTGAAATATGGGCACCCCCAGGCTGGCGTTCATGGTGCTGATGACGGCCTTTTGCAGGGTGTTGAAGGCCACCACCTGGCCCAGGGGTGCAGTGCTGGGAGCCGGGGCAGTAGCAGCGGGGGCAGCCGTGGCGGGGGCAGCGACAGTTACCGGAGCAGCAGTTGTCGGAGGGGCTACAGGGGATGAGATCGGGCCAGTTGGGGTCGGGGTTTTGCCCGCCGCCAGCTCAATATCTTGGGCCACAATGCGGCCGTGGGGGCCGCTGCCCCGGAGGTTGGCCAGATCGACCTTAAGCTCCTTGGCCAGCTTGCGGGCGCGGGGAGAAATCACCACCCGCCCGCTGCTGCTGGAGGAAGCACCGTTTTGGACGGCGGGGGCAGGGGCTTCAGCCACGGCCACGGCGGCGGGGGCAGTAGCAGTCTCCCCACCAGCGGTGCCAGCCTTAGCGGCGGCCTGCTGCTTGGCAGCTTCAATTTCGGCTTCGGTTTCGGCCAGCAGGGCGATCGCCTCTCCCACCGGGGCCGTGCCCCCCGCCTCCACCACAATGGCGGCCAGTATGCCCTCGTGAAATGACTCCACATCCATGTCGGCCTTATCTGACTCGACAATCACTACCGTTTCACCCTTTTCAACCTTGTCGCCGGGGGCTTTTACCCAAGACACAATTTTGCCTTCGGTCATGGTTGAGCTGAGGGCGGGCATGAAGACTTCGCGAATCATGGAGGTGGCTTCCGAAACAGGTTTATGACAACAGGGCAGCATAGCGCCAGGGACTATTTTATCCCTAAGGCTGAAACCTTATCTGGCACAGATAATTAAATCACTGAGATTTGGGATCACGCTAACCCTCTGGAGAGGGGACGGAGTGCTGACCTAGAGTTCGCCGCGAATTTCTTGAATCACGCCGTCTTTGATCAAAATTTCGACCTGGAGTTTTTTCACCAGGTTGTCGCCGACCGACACGTTAAAAAAGCTCTCGACTTTGCCCTGATCGACCTCGGCCTCAACCGCTATGGTCTGCACCTCTTGGAGCTGTTGCAGGCTCTGGTTCTTTTGCTGAAGCAGCTTGCTCTTGTCTTGGTTCAGCTGGCTTTGAATATTGCCCATCTGCTGCTGAATGGCCGCCGCGCCGCCGGGCTGGGTTTCCGTTTGTTTTTGCAGTTCAGAGACCATGCGCTGGCCCTGCATTTCAAGCTGCTGCAGGCGACCGTCAACCTGGTTGATCTGGGCTTGCAGCTGTTTTTGGGCCTCTTCTTTCCAGAGGGGGGTCACGATCGCCTTGATGTTGACTACTCGCTTGAGCAGCAACGTTTGATTCTCATCCATAATCTTTGACTTTAGTAAAGAAATCACCAATACCGACTACGGCCACCAAGGCCCGTGGCCGGACTGTTTTCCAGGGCACAGCCGCAGGTTGGTGAAGTCTTCACACCACCCGCAGCTACACAAACATCGCGTCAATCATATCGCGATACCGTGACGTAACCACAGGGCGGCGGACTTTTAGGGTTTGGGTGAGCAGGCCATTGTCAATGGAGAACGGCTCTAGCAACAGGCGGAAGGGGCCGATACGATCGTCTGGGCGATAGCCGGGGCGGTCTTTAACCTCGCGGGCTAGCTCGTCGCGAAACAGCTTTTGTACCCGCGCGTCATCGAGGGTAATGGCGATGCAGTTGGCGGGGGCGTCATCGCCGGGTACCGCAATGAACAGAGATTGGCCAGCGGCCCAGCCCTGGAGCGCGTCTACGTTGGGGACGATGAGGGCACCGAGCGATCGCTGATCTTGACCCACTATCATGATCTGGTCGATGTAGTTGCTGCGAATGCAGGCGTCTTCGATGGGCTGAGGCTCGATATTCTCGCCATTGGTGAGCACGATGGTGTCTTTAGCCCGCCCGGTGAGCACCACATTGCCGTCGCGGCTAATCCAGCCCAGGTCGCCGGTGTCAAACCAACCCTCGGGATCGATGGCCTTTTGGGTGGCCTCGGGGTTGCGGTAGTAGCCAGCCATAATCTGCGGGCCGCGCGCCAGCACTAGGCCCTGGCCGCCCTGGGGCAGTTCCTGGCGGGTCTCAAGATCGACAATTTTGATTTCGGTAAAGGGGATCGGCTGCCCGGCGGCTCCGCGCAGGTTTCGCCAGGGGCGGCGGGCCGAGAGTACCGGGGCGGTCTCGGTCAGGCCATAGCCCACCACCAGCTGCACACCGATGATCTCAAAGAAAATATCGATATGCCGGGCCAGCGAGCCGCCGCCGCTGATCAGCTGCTTGACCTGCCCCCCCGTGGCTTCGCTCACCTTGCCATAGACTAGCTTTTTGCCCAGCTGGTGCAGGGGCCACAGGGCTAGCGCTGCCACCCCCGACCCCAGCCGCGTCACAGACGAGATACTCGGCTCGTCGATTTTCATGTCCTGCCAGCGCCAGAGGTTTTCGACATAGCGCTGGCTGAGACCAAAGAAGGTGAAAATTAGCTTTTGCTTGCCGGGGCTCTGGTCGCGAAACTGTTTTTGCGCCCCTTCGTAGATCGACTCCCACAGACGGGGCACCCCCACCATGTACTGGGGCTTGGTGGCCTTGAGGTCGGCCTTGAGGTGGCGAATGCTGCTGTAGGTCTGGGTGCAGCCCCGCGACAGCAAGAAATATTCGGCGGTGCGCTCAAAGCTGTGCCAGGAAGGCAAAATGCCCACCACGCGATCGCCCGGCTCGGGCTGCACCACCGACTCCAGGGTGTTGATCTGGTGCAGCAGGTTGCGGTGGCTGAGCATTACCCCCTTGGGCTGGCCCGTGGTGCCAGAGGTGTAGATCAGGGTCGCGGTGTCTTCGGGCTTGACCACAACCGGGGTGTAGAGGCGCTGGGTGCCCAGGGCCATCAGCTGGTTAAAGTTGAGAATCTTGAGGGACTTATCCTCGGGGGGCTCTTCATCCGATAGCAAAATGACCAGGGCGATGGGCAGGGTGTCGAGACTATCGCGCAGCTTGTTCAGCAGGGCTACGGTCTCCACCACCAGCACCGTACTCTCGCTGTGCTCGGCGATATAGGCCAGCTCTTCTTTGTCGGCGGTGGCGCTGCGCACGGCGTTCATGCCCCCAGCGGTCATAATGCCCTGGTCGGCAATGAACCAGCGGTGGCTGTTGTCGGCAAACAGGGCGACATGGGCGCAGTTTTCGACCCCCAGGGCCTGCAGGCCGCTGGCAAAGGTGCGAATGGCCTCGGCCAGCTGGCGGTAGGTGAGGGTGGCAGCGGGCTGCCCGTGGGGATCGTTGAGCGCCACGGTATCGCCGTATTTTTCTGCCACAATCGGCCAAATTTCGTGCAGCGCCTGGAGGCGCTCGTAGGGGTTGTGGGCTTCTAGGCGAGCGCGATCGCGCTGGCGCACCTCTTGTAGTGCAGTTGTGGATACAGACATAGCGGCCCCCAAGAAACTCACAAAATACCTGCGGTCATCCTACCGTAGACTGACTTTAGCCTAAACCTAAAGCATATGGGCCTTAACATTCGTCGTTCCAGAAACTCAATTGGCCAGCCCTGACGGGCCGATGATGTGGCGCCTCTCCGGCACTAGGTCGGGTCATACTAAATCCTGCTTGGTTACCCCCTATTCAGAAGGGCGAATGCCATTCGCCCCTACGGTTTGGCCTTTATGGAATCGGGGTTATACGGTTCGGATTTGGTATCAAACACCCTCTCATCTTCCTGACGCCAGGCGGGGTCAACCAGGCAAATAAACACCAGCGGGCTGTCTCCGACATTGCGAATGTACTGGCGAGCCTGGGGCGGAATGTATACTGCATCCCCTGGCTCGACCCGGCTCGTCTCCCCGCCAATGTGCATTTCGCCCTGCCCCACCAAAATGTAGTAGACCTCTGAGGTGGCCAGCGCATGGGGGGTAGACACCTGACCTACCGGCACCACCGCGTGGGCCAGGCTGTAGCGCAGGTCAATCGTCTGTTTGTCGGGGTGCAGCAGCTCCCGCAGCCGGGTGCCGTCGCCAGCAATAAATTCTGGGCAGTCGAGCAGTTTCCGAATCAGCATGGCCGGTTGATATTAGAGGAGTTGAATTGGGTCCACTTCATTGTGGGAGAGCTAACGGCTTCCCATTCGGCCACAGCTAGCCTAGGTGGCTGTGGCCGAGTCTAGGGCCTGGGCAATTTTCCCCGTTATCATAGCTTCTACCGCATCCGGGGCCAGGGGGCGAGAAAACAGATACCCCTGACCCAGTTCGCAGCGCAGCGCTTTGAGCTGGGCATGGTGGCGCGGAGTTTCGATACCTTCGGCCACCACGTCAAGCCCCAGGTTCCAGGCCAGGCGCACCACCGACTGCAAAATCTCCAGCTTTTCAAAGTCTCGGTCGGCGTTTTCAATAAATGATCGATCAATCTTCAGGCAGTCGAAGGGAAAGCGGTGGAGATAGCTCAGTGATGAATAGCCCGTGCCAAAGTCATCCACCAGCAGCTTGATGCCCATGGCCTTAATCTGCTCCAAAATGGCAATAATCGAGTCAGAATGATCGATCAGCACCCCCTCGGTCATTTCAATCTTGAGGCGATGGGCAGAAAAGCCGGTTTCCTCTAAGATGCGCTGAATTTCTGTCACCAGGTCTGGCTGGGAAAACTGCTTGCTCGACATATTGACGCTGACCGTAAAGGCGGCCATGGCTGGGTATTGCTCTGTCCACGCCTGCATCTGACGGCAGGCTTCGGCCAGCACCCACCCGCCCAAGGGAATAATTAACCCACTGGTCTCGGCAATGTGGATAAAATCCGCCGGCATTAGCAGACCTCGAGTGGGGTGTTGCCACCGCACCAGGGCCTCAAAGCCGCAAATTTCTTGGTTGTTAATGGTGACAATCGGCTGGTAGTGCAGCCGTAGCTCACCCCGTTTGATGGCCTGGCGCAGGTCGATTTCGGTTTGCAGTTTGAGGTCTTGCTGCATCCACAGCGAGTTGTCAAACATCTGCCAGCTCTGGCTGGGGCAGGTTTTGATTTGGGCTAGGGCCACATCGGCATCGTGGAGCCAGTCGTTGGCGTTTTGGTAGTTGCCGGGGCCGAGGGCAATGCCAATACTGGCATCGACCTGTACCTGCTGCGGCAAAAACGGCTGGGTAATGGCGGCATGCACCTGCTCGGCCAGATCAATGGCCGTAGAGCCGGTGGCCATGTCTTCTAGCAAAATCACAAATTGATTGCCGTCTAGGCGGGCAACGGTGGCCTGGGGGCCAACCTCGGCCCGGAGCCGAGCCCCTAGCTCAATTGGCAGGTTGTTGGCTAGGTCTGCGGCCTGGGCGCTGTCGCTCAGCTCGGCCATGTTCACATCGATCAACAGCAGCGCCATTAGCCCGTGGGGGTGGCCTTGGGCACGGGCTAGGGCATGGCCCACACGATCCATTAAAAGCTGTCGGTTAGGCAAGCCGGTGCGGGCGTCGTAGAGCCCTGGCGTTAGCAGCTTGGCTTCGCGATGCTTAGTGCCGATATCTCGCAGGGTGAGCAGTGCAGTGCCTGGCCCTGGACCGGCGTAGGGGCAGGTGGTGACCGCTACCCAGCGGGTCTGGGCGGGGGAACCCACTGCCAGCAGTAGCGCTTGGTTGTGCAGGTGCTGGCCCGCCAGCGCTTGACTGAGGGGGAGTGCTGGGGTAGCAAGGGGCTGCTGGTGGCAGTCTAGCAATTGGTAGGCAGCGGTTTCACTGGTTTGGCCGAGGCCAGCTATGCCCCCCGGCAGCAGGCTCTCAGCGGCGGCGTTGCAAAACACCGGGGTGCCGGCCTGGTCAACCACAATCACCGCCTCTGGCAGGTGGCTGAGCACGGCCAGGTACATCTCAGGATCTGGGGAGGAGGGCTGTGGCATAGAAGCAGCGGCAACGAAACGGAGGTGATGCAAGGTGATGGGATGGAAAATGTTTGGGGCGGTGGGGTCAGCCCTCTGCTAGATGGCGGTCTCGATGGCGATCGCCGCCAGTTGGCCCAGTTGGCCCAGGTGGCCCAAAGCGCTTTTGTTTACGCCGCCAGCCCATTTAAGGCTGCTAGACTACCCCAAAGCACCTATCGCAGACAGATTTGCCAAATCTGCGACAAACCCCTACGAAACTTGTCTGTGAAACTTAGAACAAGCTGCTGTGAAGGGTCTGTGAGTGCCCCTTAGGTTACCCACTGGGGTCATGCCACTAGCGTTCCCAAGACATACACTTAGACTAGTGCATAGATCTGGCAAATCTCCGCGACAAATCCTATGTGACAAATCTACAACTGCGCGGGCTGGCCAGCCCCCTAAAGCCAGGTGGTATATAGTTCTATCGCAGGCCATCGGCGACCGGTTAGCTAGCAGAAAAGTCTTGTGGAGCTAGGGCCGCGAGGGTAGGGCTGGGGCTAGGGTTTAATTACCAGGCTGACAACGAGATGCTGAGCAGCATGGAGCAAGCACTACTGGGGGGGCGATATCAGGTTGTCCAGCGGCTGGGGTCAGGGGGGTTCAGCCGCACTTTCTTGGTGAGTGATATCCACCTGCCGAATCATCCCCGGTGCGTGATCAAGCAGCTCAAAGTGCAGGATAAAGACACCGGCACCCTCGATATGGCTCGCCGCCTCTTCGATACCGAGGCCAGGGTGCTCTATCAGTTGGGTAACCATCCTCAGATTCCGGCTCTGATGGCCCACTTTGAAGAAGATCAGGAGTTTTATCTGGCCCAGGAATACATTGAGGGCAGCCGCCTCAATCGCCAGGTGGAGGAGGGTAAACCCTGGTCAGAAACGCGAGTGGTGCTGCTGCTACAGGAGGTACTCGAGATTCTTTCTTTTGTGCATCGCCAGCAGGTGATTCACCGCGATATCAAACCCTCCAACCTAATTCGCCGCCACCGTGACGGCAAACTGGTGCTGATTGACTTTGGGGCCGTGAAACAGGTGACTTCTTCGCCGCTGCTCGATGCCGAAACCGGGGCCACCAATATCACTGTGGCCATTGGTACCCATGGCTATATGCCCAACGAGCAGTACGCCGGCAAGCCTCGTTTTAGCAGCGACGTCTACGCCGTGGGCATCCTTGGCATTCGGGCGCTGACGGGGCTGCACCCCCAAAAAATTGAAGAAGACCCAGTTACCAGCGAGCTAGCCTGGCGCCAGCACGCCCCGAAGGTGTCATCGTCGCTGGTGGCGGTGCTCGACAAAATGGTGCGCTCCGACTTTCGCGATCGCTACCCCACCGCCCAGGAGGCCCTAGAGTCGCTGCAAAACTTGCCCAACCCCCTGTATGGACTAGTGGGTAGTCAAATCTACCAAACCTGGATGAAGGGGGCCTATGGTCGCGGGCCGACCTTCCCCGGCGATCGCGACGACACCGCCGTTGGCCCCACCGAGACCTCAGAGCCTACGGCCTTCGCCGACGATGACGACTCTACGTCTCTATTTCCGGTAGATCTGGCCTTTGGCAACAGCAGCGAGCCAGATGTAGTGCCGCTGCTGGCCTCGGCCCCGATGGACAAGCTCAAACTCTCTCGCCGGGCGCGATCGCCGGTGGCAGGTGGCCTGCTCGGTGCCCTGGGCCTGAGCCTGATAATCTGGCGCAGCGGCATGACAGTTGCCTTTGCACCCAGCTCCGGAGGAGCGGCTACGCCCTTTCAAACGGCTGGCACACCGCCCTTGGTAGTTGACTTGGGCCTGCTGCTGCCCCCTGAAGAGAAGTCCGCCTATCAGGTGGGCCAAGGCGATCTTCTGTGGGCCAAGGGCCGCTACCCCGACGCCCTCGAAACCTACAATAAAGCGGTCGAAACCCAGCCCGACTACGCCCCTGCCTATCTGGGGCGCTGCAAAACTCTGATCTCTCTCAAACGCCCCCTTGAAGCGATTGTGTCCTGCGATGACGCCCTGGCCTACAGCACCTACTACCCCGAGGCCGTGCGCCGCAAGGGCAACGCCGAAGAACAACAGGGGAACCTGTTGGCCGCCCTGGCTCTGTACGAAGAAACCAATCGCCAGAGGCCCGCGATGTTTGAGGCCTGGCTCGACCGAGGCCGGGCGTTACAAAAGCTAGGGCGATCGGCAGAGGCCATTGCCGCCATTGATCGGGCGATCGCCCGTAACCGCGAGTCGGCAGAAGCTTGGACCGTGCGCGGCGAAGCCACCTGGGCCTTAAACCGCTACGACCAGGCCATTGTGGCCTTAGAAAAAGCCCTGCAAATTAACCCTGACTACGGCCCTGCGAAGGATCTGCGCCAGCGGGCGCGGCAAAGCCTGGGTGAGTGAGTGGGGTGAGGTGAGTGAGGAGATTAGGTAGGTGAGGAGGTGGAGCAGCGAACCGGTTATGGGCCATCTCCTGATCCTGCTCCGATTACTTTCTCCACCCATCCGCCCACTCACTTCCCCAAAACCTCGATGCGCACCTCTGTCTCTAAGGTCGCACCTACCCGACTGCCCTCTTCGGTGGTGCCGCTGATGGGCAGAGTTTGGGCAGGGTAGGGGCTGGACACCAGGGTAATGTGGCGATCGCTCACCGCCAGCCCGTGGGTGGGGTCAAAGCCGCGCCAGCCGCCGCCGGGCACATAGACCTCGGCCCAGGCGTGCAGATCGCGTTCAAGGATATTGGAATCGCCTTCTTCATAGCCGCTGACAAAGCGGGCCGCTAGCCCCACTGCTCGACAGGCTTCCATAAACACCACTGTTAAATCACGGCAGCTGCCCATCTGTTTAGCCAGGGTAATGCCCGCTGGCCAAGGGGTACCCGTGGGTCGGTTGGTGTACTCGCAGGTCTCATAGATGTGGCTCACCAGGGCGGTCAAGAAAAACCCTACGTTGCCTTCAACTCTATGGGTTAGGGTCTGGGCTAAATCGACCACCGCCGGGGCTAGCGCCAGGGCATTGGCAGGCTCCAGGGCAGGAGCTAACACTATTTTTAGGGTGGTGGGATAGTCAATGGGCAGCGTGGCCGCCCAGGGCTCGGCCAGGTAGTCAAAGGGGTTTGCTCGGTGGGTCTCTACCTCAGCGGTGGTGACAATCTCTAGCTGGTCTACGGGGGTGGGGGCAAACCACAGCCCCACGGTGGTGTTGCCGTCGGTGTCTGTAACGGTTGCCTGCTGGGCCGGGGCTGGGGTTACCGCCAGGGTAAACCCTTGCAGCTGCTGGGCACCGTCACTGCGGGGACGCAGGCGCAGGGTGTGGTGGCGCAGCGTCACAGGCTGCTGATATTTGTAGCGGGTGATGTGGCGAATTCGGTAGCGCATAGCACAGTTATTTTTTGTAAAGGATTATTTTAGAGGCGACATGATTGGGCGTTGAATTGGGGTAGCTAACAGACCCCCATAGTTATGCACTGGAACAGGGGCGAATTGTTCGTAATCTTTATCAGAGCTTAGCCGCGATCGCCGCCAGCGCACCGGCCATTGATCATGACCCGATGACGACTGAGGATCCGAGATTAAAAATAGGAATCGCTACAACATTGGCCGTATTTTGCCTCCTTCGAAGCTCAACCCCTAGGGGATCAATCCATTCTTCATCGACTCTCTCTAAGGGTAGAGATCATTGCTCCAGGCTTGATCCCAAGATTAAGCATTAATAAAATATAGTTGCATCCTCAAAAAATCGGCCTCTATCATCGTTTCGGCCAAGGGGTCTTTCAAGCGATATCTAAAAGGTAGGGCGTAGAGACCAAGGGACGGTTCCGAGCGGGACGTGG
>QBMN01000010.1 GCA_003241845.1 Shackletoniella antarctica
CCCCTCACCCACTCACCCCATGCTCACCGCCACCCCAACCCTCAACCAGGTCTTCGAAGACTACAAACATCGCCAGATCACCCTCACCATTCTCGGCTCCGGGGCCTGGGGCAGCGCCCTGGCCCACATCGCCAACGGCAATGGCCACACGGTGCGGATGTGGTCGCGCAGCGGCGACCTCTCCCTGGAGGATGCCGTCGATGGGGCCGAGGTGATCATGTCGGCCATCTCCATGAAGGGGGTGCCGGAGCTGGTGCATCGGCTCAAGGGGTTGACTATTCCTGAGACCACAGTATTCGTGACCGCCACGAAGGGGCTAGATCCTGAGACTACGCTGACCCCCTCGGCGATCTTTCAGCGGGCGTTTCCGCACCATGCCGTAGCGGTGCTCTCTGGCCCCAACCTGTCGAAGGAAATTGAAGCTGGCCTGCCCGCCGCCACGGTGATCGCCTGTGAGAATGAAACCGCCGCCGAGGCCGTGCAGCATGTATTTGCCGGGGAAAACTTCCGCACCTACAGCAGCACCGACCCCCTGGGGGCCGAGCTGGGGGGCACGCTGAAGAACGTAATTGCGATCGCCGTCGGCGTCTGCGAAGGTCTAAAGCTGGGGGCAAACGCGCGATCAGCCCTGATCACCCGCGCCCTGCCCGAGGTGATGCGCATTGGCACCCACCTGGGCGGTCAGCCCGAAACCTTTTTGGGCCTTTCGGGCCTGGGCGATATGCTGGCCACCTGCACCAGCGTGCTCAGCCGCAACTACCGGGTGGGCTACGGTTTAGCTGAGGGCAAACCGCTAGAGCAAATTCTCGCCGAGCTGGGCAGCACCGCCGAGGGGGTCAACACCGCCCGCGTGCTGCACGACATTGCCCAGCGCGAGCAGATCTCGGTGCCGATTTCGCAGCAGGTGTATCTGCTGCTCAAGGGCGATATCTCTGCCGAAGAAGCGGTCGCCGCCCTAATGGAGCGCAAGCTCAAGGCCGAAGATTACCAAGAGGTCTTGCAGAACGATTGATACCAAATCCGAATCCCATAACCCCGATTCCTAAAAGGTCAAACCGTAGGGGCGAATTGCGTTCGCCCTCCCGAATCGGGGGTAAACAAACCTGAGTCTCCAATGCAGGGGTGCGTAGATATATGGGCTTTGCCTGCGGTCTCTAGTTAGACAGATTCAACAATGGCGGCGGCCTCGGTGTCTGCGGCAGTGAGCGGTTCTGGGGCAGGAGCCTCTATGGCCGCAGGGTCAAGGGTCTCGAGCGCATCTAGGCCGGGGGCATCTGCGATATCAGCATCTACGGTTTCCCCAGCGTCAGGCAGCTCCATCTCGGCGATGGTCATATCTGCATCAGCGGGTTTGAGGTCAGCAGGTTCAAGCTCAGCAGGTTCAAGCTCAGCGGCCTCGGCAATGGCTTCAGCCACCGCTGGCTCGACCACTTTAGGGCTCGGGTATGGGGTTACAGGGGCTTTGGCCTGGGGTTCGCTGACAACGACGGCAGCGGTCTTGGCCGGCTTGGCCGTGGTCTTGGCCTTGGCCACGGTGGGAATTTCGCCCGTGAGCAACAGCTGGCGAACAATGCCGCCGTCGAGGTCGGGGGTGCCTTTGGCCTGGGAGAGGTCGGCAATTTTTTGCCCCAGGGCCTGGCCCGCCTGGGTGGCTTCGTCTAGGGTGCTGTAGCTCTGCTGCGCGAGCCGCTGCACCGCCAGGGTGAGTTCTTTGTTGCCGCGTCGGGTGGCGGGCTGAATGCCGCTGGCCACTAGGGTATCTTTGACGCCGCGCCGCAGGGCGGCTTGAATTTGGCGCCCAGTGAGAGTAGATTGGTTGACCGATGCCATAGCGTTTCCTCGTTACTGCGTTCTGTGAAAATTGTGAATTCTGCGTTCTGTGAAAACTGTGGGAAAGTTGGCTGAGCCAGGGCTGGCCCAAGGCCAAGCTACAGCAGAACTGCGGCTTTGCCTTGCTGTGTGGAATACATCGCTGCTCTGCACGGCCCTGGCCCTGGCGGGCTGCCAGCAGGAGGTGACGGTGCCCTGGCAGCAGGCTGTCCTTTCGCCAGCGGCGTTAGAGACAATTGCCTACCCACCCTTTTTAGTCGATGCTGCGGGCGCTGCCATCTATCGGCAGCAGGGGTTAGTCTTTCGCCAGCAGGGAAATTTTGAACGGGCGATCGCCACCCTCAAGATCGCCGCCGCCCTTGACCCGCGCAATCCCGATGGCCAGGTCTTGCTGGGCTGGACTCAGCACCTGGCCGGGTTTGCGCCCCCCGCGATCGCTGCCCTGCAAACCGCCCTCACCCACAGCCCCGACCACCTGCCCGCCCTCAACGCTCTGGGCATTGTTTACCTGGTAGATGGCCAGCTAGAGGCGGCGGTAGAAACCCACACCCGCGCCGCCCAGCTTCAGCCGAGTAACGAAATTGCCCACTATAACCTCAGTCTGGCCTACCAGCGTCTGGGCCAGGGGGATGAGGCGATCGCCGCTGCCCAAACCGCCACCGAGCTAGAGCCGGGCAACCCCCACCCCTGGGTGGCGCTAGCCCTAGCCTACTGGTCGGCGGGCAACTCTACCCAGGCCGTGGCCAACTATCGCCAGGCGCTGAGCCTAGACAGTCGCTACATCAGCCGAGGCTACCTAGATCATCTAGAACAGGCCGGGTTTAGCCCAGATCAGATTGAGGCGACGGAGGAGATTCGCCAGGCGGCAGGTCTTTAGAGGACGTTTGGGATTTAGATGTTGGAGTTTGGGGGTTGGGGGTGCGCGATCGCTCAAACTCTTGCAGCGCATCACTGGTGCCGATGTCGTTTGCCCGCTCTACGAAGTGGGGAATCACCTCTGGCATATTCACACCTGGCACATTCACACCTGGCACATTCACACCTGGAAACGTAGGGCTGGTATCGACTTCCTTGATATTTACTTAGTGCAGCCGTGCTAATGCTAATAAACCCTGGCCTTTATACCCTCAGATGGGGGTAATAAAGACCCAGGCTGTGCGACGCTGCTTTAATTCATCCAGGTGCCCCAGCTATGCCCCCTGCTACTCTGCCAGAGCTATCGGCCCAAAACCTGCTCCACGCCCGCGCCCGCCTGGGGGAAGGCCCCCTGTGGGACAGCGACAAACAGGTGCTCTACTGGGTAGATATTCTCAACCACCGGGTGCATGTGTTTGAGCCCAGCAGCGGCGACGACTGCCACTGGGATGTGGGCGGTGTGGGCAGCGCCCTGGCGCTGATGGCGGGCGAAAAACTGCTGTTGGCCATGGGTGATCGCATCACCACCCTAGACCTCACATCGGGCGCGGTAGACACCCTGACCACCCTCACCTTCGACACCCCCGGCACCCGCTTCAACGACGGCAAGTGCGACCCCCAGGGACGCTTTTGGGTTGGCACCCTTAGCCCCGCGCTAGGCACCGCCGCCCTCTATCGCTACGACCCCGACGGCTCGGTGCACACCATGGAAACGGGGCTGACTATTTCAAACGGCCTGGGCTGGAGCCCCGACGGCAATAGCTTTTATTTGATCGACTCGCCCCAGCGTAAGATCTTTGCCTACCGGTTTGACGGGGCCACCGGGGAGATCAGCGATCGCTGTACCGCGGTCGACCTCGGCGATGAGCCGGTGGAGCCCGACGGCCTGGCGATCGACCGCGACGGCAATCTCTGGACAGCCCTGTGGGATGGCTGGGCGGTGGCCTGTTTTAGCCCAGCTGGCAAAGCCCTGGGCCGGGTTAAACTACCCGTGCAGCGCCCCACCTGCCCCACCTTTGGTGGCCCAGATCTCTCGACGCTCTACGTCACCACCGCCTCGGTGGGGCTGAGCCAGCAGGAGATTCAGCAGGGGTTCTACGCGGGGGATGTGTTTGCGATCGCCGCCCCGACCCCCGGCCTGCCGACAAATCTCTTTGGGGCTTAACCCGATATCCATTAGCATTGCCTGAATGCTGGTGGGCAATGCCCACCCTACGCCCTAACCCCCTGGAGCCTGACCATGCGCCGTCTCTTCATGCAGAGCCCCATTGCCCTAGCCGCCCTGTGGATTGTGGCCTACCTGGCGATTATTTTGCTGCCCTTGGCGGTGGTGTTGCTGCACCCGGCCCCAGCGGCGCGGGGCTTTTGGACAGAGTTTTCGGTGGCGCTGGGGTTTATTGGCCTGGCGCTGATGGCGCTGCAATTTGTGCTGGCGGCGCGGGTCAACCGCATTGAGGCCTCCTACGGCATCGACATTCTGATTCAGTTTCACCGCTACACCTCGATTGTGGCCTTTGGCCTGGTGGTGATTCACCCGCTGATTTTGTTTGTCGCCCGACCTGAGACCCTGCAACTGCTAAATTTTCCTGAGGCACCGTGGCGGGCGCGGCTGGCGGTGATGAGCGTGCTGGCGTTCTGCACCATGGTGGCGACCACGATCTGGCGCAAGCCGCTCAAAATCCCCTACGAGCCTTGGCGGGCGGCCCACTCGTTGCTGGCGGTGCTGGCGGTGGGGCTGGGCTTTGGCCACGGCATTGGGGTGGGGTTTTACCTGGGCCAGTTTTGGCAGATTGTGCTGTGGTCGGGGTTTATGGCGGTAGCCCTGTGGCTGATTCTCTACGTGCGGCTGGTGAAGCCGCTGCTCATGACCAAGCGCCCCTACCTGGTCGAAGAAGTCGTCGAGCAGCGAGGCGACGTGTGGACCCTGGCCCTGCGCCCCCACGGCCACGACGGCTTTACCTTTGAGCCGGGGCAGTTTGCCTGGCTCACCCTGGGCATTACGCCCCTCGACCTGCGCGAGCACCCCTTCTCAATGTCGTCGAATGGCGACCGGGGCGATCGCATTGAGTTTGGCATCAAGGCCCTGGGCGATTTCACCAAACGCATCAAAGATGTGCAGCCCGGCACCAAGGCCTACCTCGACGGCCCCTACGGCGTTTTCACCACCGAGCGCTACTGGGATACCGCCGGGTTTGTGCTGATTGCGGGCGGGGTGGGCATCACCCCCATGTACAGCATGCTGCTCACCGCTGCCGAGCGCCGCGATGATCGGCCCTTTCTGCTGATCTACTCGGCCCCCAGATGGGATGACTTTACCTACCGAGAGGAACTCGAAGCGCTCAAGGAGAATCTAGATCTTACCCTTGTCTATGTGCCGCGCCGTGGCCACGACGGCTGGGAGGGCGAAACCGGCTACGTCGATCAAGCCCTGCTAGAGCGCCATATCCCCCTCCATCGGGGCAGCCGCCAGTACTTTACCTGCGCCGCCCCGGTGATGATGGATGCCGTGGAACGCGCCCTGTTTGACCTCAAGGTGCCCGTTACCCACGTCCACATGGAGCATTTTAACTTGGCGTAGTGTCGGGGTGAGGGGCCGCCGCCGCCCACCCTGAGTAAATTTCCCCAGCAAGCCCTAGACAGCAAGCCCTAGACAGCAAGCCCCAGACAGCAAACCCCAGACAGCAAGCCCCAGACAGCAAACCCAGGCAGTAACCCCTAGCAAGAATCGCCAGAGATGAACACCCTACTGATTGTTAACCCCACCTCTGGCCCCAGCGAGAATCCTGACGATCTGGTGTCCAGTCTCACAACCGCCCTGCAAAATCAGGGCATTGAGGCTGAGGTCTGCCCCACCACTCCCGACGAAGATGGCCAGGGGCTGGC
The DNA here is from genome assembly GCA_003241845.1 of Shackletoniella antarctica. Classification (GTDB taxonomy): domain Bacteria; phylum Cyanobacteriota; class Cyanobacteriia; order Phormidesmidales; family Phormidesmidaceae; genus Nodosilinea; species Nodosilinea antarctica. The sequence continues at coordinate 5,629 of QBMN01000010.1, forward strand.
GGCGGCGGCGGCTAAAGCGGGCACCCAACTGGTGATTGTCGCCGGGGGCGATGGCACCATTGAAGCCGTGGCCCGGGGGCTGGCCCACAGTCAGACGGTGTTGGGCATATTGTCCCAGGGCACCCGCAACAATATTGCCGCCAGCCTAGAGATTCCCACCGATGTCACCCAGGCCGTGCGGGTGATTAAGGAGGGCGATCGCCGCCAGATCGACATGGGCAAAGCCAACCACCACTACTTTATGGAAGTCGTCGGCATCGGCCTAGAGGCCTCTCTATTTCCCTGCGGTGATGAGGTTAAAGAGGGTATCAAAAACAACTATTGGGCTGCCCTTAAAAACTTCTTTTGGGGCCTCAGAACATTCTTGCAGTTTAAGCAACACCGCCTGGTCTTGCGCTTTGATGGCAGACTGGCGCGGCTGCGTACCCTACAAGTGAATATCTGCAACAGCCCCCGCTACGGGGTTGAGTTTGCCCTCGCCCCCGATGCCAAAATGGATGACGGCAAACTCGATCTGATCTACATCGATAAGCCCTCTAAGTGGGAGCATTTTCGCCACTTCTTTGCGGCCATGCGGGGCAAACATTTGCCCCATAAGCGGCTGCAAATGCATCAGGCCACCACCATTGAAGTCAGAAGCTATCCATCCCTAGATGTGCATGCCGACGGAGAATATATCGGCACTACGCCGGTTATGGTTGAGGTGGTGCCCAAAGCCCTCTGGATTTGCGTGCCCACCCCTGAGCTGCTGACCCAGTTTGCAGAAGAAAACGCCGTTGACGAGCGCAACAATTTTTTCAGTTTCGGCCAGCCAGCTGAAGTCCCTGAGCAGGTGCCGCCCCAAAGCTAACGGCGCTATTCTCTACTATCGCAGCTTAAATTCCCCCGATTTGAGCCAGGCCTTGCAGACAGGCCCCCAGCCAGATGCCCCCAGCCACCCAGCCGCTCAACACATCGGTGGGCCAGTGCACCCCCAGATACATGCGGCTAAACCCCACCCCTAGGGTGACAACCATCGCCACGGTAGCCGTAATGCCCAGGGGAACGCTAAAAAAAGCGGTGAAGCTGGCGGCCAGCAGCCCATAGAACGAAATTGCGCTCATTGAATGGCCGCTGGGAAAGCTGTAGTCCATCGGGCGCTTAGACGATGCCCACAGTTCGGGTCTTTCTCGCTTAAAAAAAGATTTAAAAATGCCGTTGAGCAGCCAAGACCCCCCCAGCCCAATGGCCAAGACCAAGGCTGCGATCGCCTCATCGCGGTAGGCCAAAATTCCCCCCACCACCATCACCAACGGGATCGTGACTTCGCCCTGGGCCAGCCAGGTGATAGCCGCCATGACCCGATCTAGGGTGGGGTTGGCCCAGTCTTTAAACCTCAGCAGGCAGGCCTCTTCAAAGGGTCGCAGCCAGTCTACTAACAGAAATCGCGCAAAGAGAGCACCGAGCGTTAAAACCAGCGCCCCCGCCACCAGCCCCACCAGCAGGTAGGGCACAAAGGCCAAGAACGACTGGAACAACCAGTAAAGGCGGGTGCTCACCACTGCCATTGAAAATCTCCTGAAATAGCCGACTCGGCGCTGCTGACATTGTATGCGTTGATTGACTTCCCCCCAGCCCTAGCGCCACCGCTAGGGGCCGCTGCATCTGTGGCTTGACTTGCATCTGGCCTGCATTTGTGGCTCTTCTAGATTGAGCCATCCGATACAGGCGCTGCTCTAACAGTGAGGATTACCATAAATCCTTCAGCCCTATTGCAGCGGGTAACCTATGTCATCGCCATCAAACCGTGAATTAGAGCCTGAGACCCCATCAGCCTCACTGCTAGACCGCATCTTTCGAGATAGTGAGGGTCAAATTATCATCGGTCAAGCCCCCAACCTGCCGCTCATGGTGGGGTTAGCTGCTACCGTGCTGCAAGCCATTCTCCCCAGCGGCAGCGGCCAGGCAGCCCTAGACCTGATCGCCTTTGGCGCATGGTTTACCTGGGCCTGGCAAGAACTCTTTGACGGGGTCAACTACTTCCGGCGATCGCTGGGTTTGCTGGGTCTGCTGGGTCTGCTGGCCGCAAGGCTATCCGGCGGTCTCTAGTCCCCGTCTTGACGCCCGTCGCCCAAGGGCTTTCGCCCGAGACCTTGCGGCCTAAGACAGAGAACCCCAGCCCTGTCAATGTGGCCAAACTATTCGCGCAATGCCTATAGGTTAAAGGGGCTCTGGCCCCGACCACCAGGGAGTGAACTCCCTGGCTCATCACAAAAGTCTGCTAAAGCAGACTGGGAAACTTAGCCCACAATCCTCTTTAGAGGAATGGCACTGAATTAAGGCTGGTGGGCAGTGCCCACCCTACGGCAGATCAAGGCTTCTGGCGATCTGCAAGGGTTAATATTAGCTTATGTCAGTGCCATTCCTCTTTAGAGGATTTCAGCTTTGAGCCTAGGACTAGCAGTCCTAGGCTCAAAGCCAATCCAAGGGATCGCCTCGTGAATCTCCACCTTGACATGACTGGACAGAGGAAGCTTAATGCGGCCCTACAGCTCAATACCAAAAGCCCGGCCATCAGAATGACCGGGCTTTTGGGCTAAGCCTGCTTTAACCTATTGGCCAAAGAAACTCTTTACGGAATCTACGATGCCCCCAGCCGAATCTTGAGCTGCATCGGCAGCGTCTTCTACCGCCCCCTGGGTGCGGCCAAAGTCACGCTGGGCGCGGCCCTCGGCCCGATTGCCTAGGCTGTCATTGCCGCCGGTCACTTTTTCGACCTGGTTCTGCACTTGGCCAATGCCTTCTTTGGCGCGGCCTTCGATTTGGTTGGCGGTGCCGGCCCCGGCCTTGCTGTCTAATTCGCGCTCGGCCCGTTGTTGCACAACATCACCAGCTTTATTGCCCAGGGCGGCTGCCGGGGCGCTAAAGCCAAACAGCAGGCCCGAGCCAATTACCAGGGTGGCCAGACCAACGCAGAGAATACGCTGGAGCTTGGTTGCGATCGCAGTAAACGTCATAAAAAAATCTCCTGAGGGAAGTAGCGCTTACAGTAGTAAGTGCTTGTCTTATCCACTTATAGGTCGCTAACCCCCCGCCTCGAATCACCCCACAGACAGGCATCGTCTGCTATTTAGATACATATTTGGGCGGATGAATTCAAACCGCAATTTTCTTCGCAGGGGCGCACGGTAGGGGCGCACGGTAGGGGCGCACGGTAGGGGCGCACGGTAGGGGCGCACGGTAGTAGGGGCGCACAGCTGTGCGCCCCTACCGTTGACGAAGGCTTTAACCAATAAATATTCATGTCAGTTCAGGAGCCACCCCTAGCGTGCCGCCCGCTGACCTGGCTTAAAATCATGGCAACCTAGAAGGCCCAGCATCCCCTATGGCTAACGCGTCTAACGTCATCACCCAGCGCAACGGCGTATTTGCCGACGGGGCCTTTACCCGCCCGGTCAATGGGGCCGAGCTAACCTGCTCCATTCTCGTAGTGGGTGGCTCGACGGCGGCCTACACCACTACCCTCGCCGCCCTGCGGCTCAACCTTGACGTGTGTGTGGTGCAGCCCCACAGGGTGGTCGGCGGCCAGTTTACCGCCCAGGCTCTGCCCGCCTCCGACGACGGCGACCTGCTCCAGGCCAAGGCCACTCTGTACACCGTCGGTGGCGAAGAGTTTGCCATCTCTAGGTCGCAGCGGGCCTTTCGCGATCGCCAGCGCGAGCTACAGCCCGTCGGCGGCAGAAAGGTGCCCAACCCCGGCGGCGGCTGGGTCAGCCCTCTGGCCACCTACCCCGTGGTAGCGGCCACCGCCATGAATGAGGCGCTGCTGCCCTACCTGCGTGATGGGCAAAGCCCGGCCTTGGGCCAACGCCGCCTCACCCTAATTTCCTTTGCCGAACCCGTCGAGGTGCTGTTCGAGACCGTGAACGGGCGATCGAAGGTGCAGGGCGTGATTTGCCGCGACACCCAGACCGGCCACAGCTTCACCGTCAGGGCCAAAGTCACCGTCGAGGCCACCGATCTAGGCGACCTGCTAGAGGTGGGCAATATCCCCTCCTACGTGGGTCAAGAGGCCCGCCACGAGACCGGCGAAGCCATTCTGCCTGAGGATGCCCGGCCTCAGTGCCAGCAGTCGATCACTTTTGATGTGGTGGTCGAACACACGGCCCCAGGCAGGGGCGTACCCATTGGCAAACCCCAGGGGTTTGAAACCGAGGGCTGGCTTGGCCTAAAAGAATTTACCCACACCTTTTGGACTAAAGCCAAACCCGACAAATGGCAGCGGTGGGATTTCTTTAGCGACTTTGGCATCTTTCGCTATCGGCGGCTGTACCGCGCCCATACCCACGACAAAAAAGTCACCCCCGGCGATGTGTCGGTGATCAACTGGGGCACCTCCAGCGAGCCAGACCGATCCTTCTGCTGCGGCAATGACTATCGCCCCGGTCGGCTGGTGGGGGTCAGCCGCCAAGAGCGGAACCTGCACATTCAGCGGGCGCGGCAGCGGGCACAGGCCTACATCCACTACCTGCAAACCCACGGGGCCGCCGACCTCAAACCTCGCGGCGACCTCACCTGGACCAGCGACGGCATTGCGCTAGAACCCTACGTGCGCGAGGCCCGCCGCGCCATGGCCCTGACCACCATTCGCCACGAAGACGTGGCCGAGACCTTCTTCCCCGACCAGGCCCGCGCCCGCTGCTTTGACGACTCGGTGGGCATTGGCCAATACCACTACCTCGACCTGCACGGCAATGACGCCAAGGGCCACGTCAGCCCCAAGGGCAAAGATGTGGTGGCCCTGCCCTTCAGCCTGCCGCTGGGCGCTCTGGTGCCAAAAGACACCGACGGCCTGGTGCTGTCGGCCAAGAGCCTGGGCACTACCCACATCACCAACGCCGCCTACCGCATGCACCCAATGGAGTGGGCGATCGGCGAAGCCAGCGGCTTTTTGGCTGTGTTTGCGGTGTGGACGGGGCTAGACCCGAGAACCCTGGCCACCGAAGAAAAACACATTCGCAAGATCCAGGGCTTCATGGCTCGCAACGGTATCCCGATCTTCTGGTTTAACGACATCAGCCACGACGACCCTGACTTTGAGGCCATCCAGGTGCTGGCGGCGGCAGGCACTGTCCGCAGCGAAAACCCCAAAAATCTCACCTTTAGACCCCACGCCCCGGTCAGCCGCGCGGTGGTGGCCATGGCCTTGGTCAACGTGCTCAAGCTGCCGACCATGCTGCCTGAGAAGCCTACCTTTACTGATGTAGCCCCCGGTAAGCACTGGGCCTATATGCCCATCGAAACTCTCTACGCCCACGGCATGATCGCCGGGGTCGGCAAAGATCGCTTTGCCCCCGATGCCAACATTACCCGCGAACAGCTGTCATTTTTGATCAAGCGGGCTATGCCCGAGGTCTATGACAACGCCTTTGCCCGCACGCCGATTGATCGCCAAAACCTCCAGCGCCGCGAACTCTCCCGCGTGCTCTACGAGGTGCTCAAGGGCAGGCTAGAGATTTAGGTGACAGAAAAAAGGGAATTCTTGGTGTCACACTACTGCAAGGTAGGCAATTTCCAAAATAGGCTGATAGCCATTCTAGTTTCCCTTCACTTGTCCCATGTTAGGTTCCAGCCAAGCTCGGGCACTCTAAGGTTTACAAAAAACTCTCGGGAACCTTTGAGGGGCTAAGCTTATGAGTCAGATATGGCAACCTCTTTGTACATTCAACAGCAACTCCACCTTATTTGGTGGCATACGCTCAGTTGCTATAAATGAGAGTCGTCAGATCATCGCTTGCGGCAACGGTGATACGACAATAAAATTGTGGGATCTTAGAAATGGTCATTCATTAGCATCTGCCTTTAGCCACGCTAAGGCTGTTCGCTCAGTTGTCTTTGATCCAAGCGGAGATAGACTCATTAGCGGCGGAGATGATGGGATCATCAGAGTATGGGATATAAATAACCTAAAAGAGTTAGGTAGCTTCAAATATCATTCTAGATCAGTAACAACAATTGCAAAGATATCGCCCTGCAATTCTATAGTTAGCGGCAGCGATGATGGACTAATAAAAATTTTCAATCTCACAAACAGCGATGAAGCTAAGACGCTGCGAGGGCACTCAAGCTATATACAATCTATTGATGTAAGTTCACATGACAACCTAATTGCTAGTGGCAGTTGTGATTGTACAATCAGGATTTGGAACATTGAGACATTAAAGGAAATACATTCTTTGAATGGCCACTCAAAGAGTGTACGCACCGTAGTTTTTAGCCCTGATGGTCAAACGCTTGCTAGCGGTGGTGGTGATGGCGATATCATACTCTGGAATGTAAAAACTGGTCTATCTAAATGTACAATTCAAGCTCACTTAAGTAATATACGTAGTTTAAGCTTTAGTTCCAATGGATGTTTTCTTGCAAGTGGCGGAGACGATGGCTATATAAAAATTTGGGATTTAAGCAAAGGCTTATTACATCATTCTTTTCAAGCTCACATATCGGGAGTTAGCTCAGTTGTTTTTAGCTTCAGTGATGAAATCATTTTGAGTGGTGGTCAGGATGGAGAAGTTAAGTTCTGGATCTCTGAAACAGCGATCCCCAAAGTTGAAAAGTCAGGATTCTTTGAGAATCTATTTGGTAAACGAAAAATAGACTCTCAGTCTGACTCAAATCTCCCAATTTTTCTCTCACAAAAAGCTCAAGAAGTTACTGTAATAAACAATGAGAGTTTACCTAATCCACAGGAGCATGAGACTAAGAATGATGTTTATGGTTTCCAATGGGAGGACGAAAGCAATCCAGTAATAGATCTAAAACTCTCTTTAGACGAGCAGAGGCGATTGCGTAAGAAATGGAAACGTGAAGAAGAAAAACGCAAAAAAGAACAACGCGACAAGGAAAGACTCCGTATAAGAGAAGAACGCTTAAAGTTAGACCGTCAAAGAGAAGATCGCCTCAGGGCTGAGCAAAAGTTACGAGAAGAAAAACTCAAGCAGCAAAAGGAAACAACTTCCAAAAGCGAAAATTTGTCAAGTCAGAGCAATTTAATAAGTGATTTACTGGTTGGCATTCTATCGAACGGCTCCGGTGAAAAGACTTATGTAGAGGGATATCGCCGTAAGGATGGGACACAAGTCAAAGGTCATTACCGTAATAAGTAATAGAAAGTAGTGGATAGAGTAAAAAGAACCCCGGTTTTTTAGAAAAACCGGGGTTCTGCATTGTGGGAAGGGTACCTAAATCAGCGTCAGCAGATAGATTAGGCTAAACAGCACAATCCACACCACATCCACAAAGTGCCAGTAGATCTCGGCCATCTCGGGGCCAACGTGGGTGATGTCGTTGTAGTGGTTGGCCCGGCGCGATCGCCACAGCACCCCCAAAATCAGCACCAGCCCAATAAACACATGCAGACCGTGAAAGCCCGTCAGCAGGTAAAAGCAGTTGCTAAACAGGTTGGTCTTCAGCCCGTAGCCCAGGTTCATATACTCATAGACCTGACCAGCCAAAAACACCGCCCCCATAGCAGCGGTAATGCCAAACCACTGGCGCATCCCCGCCAGGTCGTTCTTCTTAATTGCCTTGGTGCCCAGGTTAATCACCAAACTGCTCGACACCAGAATAAAGGTGTTGATGGCGGGCAGCAGCAGCTCGACCCCGGTTTCCTTAGGCGGCCACTCGGCCTTGCTGCCCCAAAACTAATGTTTAATTCCTTAAGAAGCGGGTGTTAGCCAGCAAATCTAACGGATAATGCCGAGCATGGAGGGTCTTATCCAGCGGATCTGACACTTAATACATAGTTATGCCGCTTAACCCTCTGTGGGGACGTAACCATCAACTTATCTGTTTGAGCTAGATTCAAGTCAGCATATTTCTTTCCAATTTGGGAAGGCTTTGAATTGGATGTTGAGGAAATCTATCAATCTAAATAGATCTTTGAAATATGGATGAGACGCTGCGTACAGTATTTATGGGAATAGCTACTCTGGTAGCAGTTTTTTCATTCTTCAATACCACAAGGTTATGGAGAAAAGCTAATCGACCTATTTTGTCAGCATTTGTCGAAACTCACTCGACTGGAAATGTGGCAACCATGTATAACTTGTTGATCATTAACAGCGGTAATCGCCCAGCAGTCAATGTTTGTCTAGATTTGAAGTTAAGTGATGAGGATTTCGGGAAATGTTGGACTAACATCAAGTAAATCTGAAGATAATATATGGAGATATAGAAGTTCCTTGCCTATTGAAATTACTTACCAAGATTTAGAAGGGAAAAAATACGTTTCTGCATTGACTTTAGTGGTGAAATATTCAAAAGCCTTTGCAGGTATGGAATGGTCAGGCAAAACGCACAAGCGGGAGGATGTAGTGAAGCTGCTTAAGCAAATTGTAGATTCGATATAGTAGAAAAAGTCTGTAATGGCAGTCACTCAACGTGAACTATTCGTAATGAAATGCGGCATAACAACCCTGGTGCAGCGGATTGACATACACGACTTGACGAAGTTGCAGCGCAATTGGCAACCGCTGACCAGGAACGTTATGAGCAGAGTAACTATGCTACCTACAAAACCCATCATATTTTGTGCGAACTATGCGCTCAAACGTCGATCCTAAAAAGCTAGAGCAGCTGATGGACATCTTAGGCAAAGAAGCCCGTGGTGCAGGCTCCATATACTTTACAGGCGGTGCCAGTGCTCTACTCATTGGGTGGCGTAGTTCTACCGTCGATGTCGATATTCGCTTAGACCCCGAACCCCCAGGCATTTTTCAGGCAATTGCTAAACTTAAGCAAGACCTAAATATCAACATCGAACTTGCCTCTCCGCAAGACTTCTTGCCCCCCCTACCAGGATGGCGTGAAAGGAGTGTATTCATTGGAAAAAAAGGTCAAATCTTCTTCTACCATTATGATTTCACTGCCCAAGCCCTCTCGAAACTTTCAAGGGGATATGATCGTGATATCAATGATGTTCAAGCAATGTTCGAGCAGGGATTATTTTCATTAGCAAATTTGCGCGATTGCTTTGAGGCCATTGAACCCGATTTGATTCGCTTTCCTTCTCTCAATCCTGATGCTCTCAAAAGCAGAGTCGAAAACTTCATTGAGCAGGCTGACCAAATGCAAGCAGAGGGGCCATCATGAATTTAACTGAGTTGCCAGGGGCAGAGCTAATTTTTCCTGGGCTGAAGGATCTACACAACGGCAAGGCTGATACCGTCGGGGCTTTGCTGGTTGCGATCGCATCAACCCGCTTAACCGCAGCGGGCTTAAATGTTCCCAAAGATCATCTAGTTCCAGAGCCAGAACTGGCCCTGTATGCACGTCTTCAGGCTGAGCGAGACGATGCCTATCCTTACTACAACGCTTTGCTCAGCAGCCTCAATAGCTTTTGCAATGCCCTTGAACTCAGTTATCGATACGAGCAGTCTCAGTAAACTAGTGCTGCACTACTGCGACAGAGTCGCCTGGATCGCCCCCGTGCCCACCGGGCGCAACGGCGAATACATCAGCGTCATGACTTGCTTTAGCGCTCCAGGGCAGAGCTAAAGCCACAAAAAAACTAGCGGGGGTATTGCACTGCAATACCCCCGCTAGGCGAAGATTCTCAACGAGACTGTGCGATCAGCTGGCTCTACAGCAGCGTCAGCAGGTAGATCAGGCTAAACAGCACAATCCACACCACGTCTACAAAGTGCCAGTAGATCTCGGCCATCTCGGGGCCAACGTGGGTGATGTCGTTGTAGTGGTTGGCCCGGCGCGATCGCCACAGCACCCCCAAAATCAGCACCAGCCCAATAAACACATGCAGACCGTGAAAGCCCGTCAGCAGGTAAAAGCAGTTGCTAAACAGGTTGGTCTTCAGCCCGTAGCCCAGGTTCATATACTCATAGACCTGACCAGCCAAAAACACCGCCCCCATAGCAGCGGTAATGCCAAACCACTGGCGCATCCCCGCCAGGTCGTTCTTCTTAATTGCCTTGGTGCCCAGGTTAATCACCAAACTGCTCGACACCAGAATAAAGGTGTTGATGGCGGGCAGCAGCAGCTCGACCTCGGTTTCCTTAGGCGGCCACTCGGCCTTGCTGCCCCAAAACACAAGAAAGACCGCAAAAAAGCCCGCAAACATCAAAAATTCTGAGCACAAAAAGGTAATCAGGCCGAGCACCCGCAAATCTTCGTGCTCTTCGTGGGCTGCCACCTCATGGCCAGTGACGACCGGCGTGGAATCTACAGTGCCTTGCATAGGGTACGTGGGGGTAAGGAGTTGGATGGGTCAGGAGATGGCTGGCTGAATGCTGGGCATTGCCCACCCTACCGCTGGGTGGGTACCACTGCCTCGCCAGCGGGGCCAACCTCATCGGCCCTCTCCGCGCCATAGTCATAGGGGCCGTGGGTCAGTACCGGCAGCACCTCCCAGTTTTCAATGATCGGCGGCGACGTGGTAGTCCACTCCATGGTCAGTGCATTCCAAGGGTTTGGCCCCGCCTCTTTGCCTGCCCTCCAGCTCCAGATCACGTTGAGGTAGAAGGGAATCACCGACACCGCCAGAATGTAGGCCCCCACCGTCACCAGCTGGTTGAGGCTGGTAAACTGCGGGTCATACATCGCCACCCGGCGGGGCATGCCCTGCATGCCCAGCGAGTGCATGGGGGTAAAGGTGAGAATGGTGCCGATGAAGGTGAGCACAAAGTGTACCTTGCCCAGGGGTTCATTCAGCATGCGCCCGGTCATCTTGGGGAACCAGTGGTAAATGCCCGAGTAAATGCCAAACACCGAGCCGCCATAGAGCACGTAGTGAAAGTGGCCCACCACGTAGTAGGTGTCGTGGACGTGAATGTCGAAGGGCGCTGCCCCCAGGGTGACGCCGCTGAGGCCGCCAAACACAAACATCGACAGCAGGCCCACCGCAAACAGCATTGCCGTGGTGTAGCGAATTTTGCCGCCCCAGAGCGTCGCCACCCAGCTAAAGATCTTCACCCCCGTGGGCACCGCCACAATCAGCGTCGAGATGGTGAAGAAAATCCGCATCCAGGGGGCGGTGCCGCTGGTAAACATGTGGTGTACCCACACAAACAGCCCCACCAGGCAAATGGTCATGGAAGAGTATGCGATCGCCTTATAGCCAAAAATCGGCTTCCGCGCATGCACCGGAATCACCTCCGACATAATGCCGAAGATCGGCAAAATCATCAGGTATACCGCCGGGTGCGAGTAAAACCAAAACAGGTGCTGGTAGACCACCACATTGCCGCCCGCATCGGGCTTAAAGAACGAGGTGCCAAAGTTAATGTCAAACAGCAGCAGCACCATCGCCGCCGCCAGCACCGGGGTGGCAAACAGGGCCAGCAGCGCTGTGGCCACCATGGCCCAGCAAAACAGCGGCATCTGATCCCAGGCCATGCTGGGTATGCGCATCTTCCAGATGGTGATCAAAAAGTTCACCGACCCCAAAATTGAGGAGGTGCCCACCATGATCAAAGAGATGCACCACAGGCTTTGGGGCAGATTGGCGGTGATCTCGCTCAGGGGAGGATAGGACGTCCAGCCCGACTGGGCACCGCCCCCCACAAAGAAGCTCGCCGCCAGCAGCGCCCCCGCCGGGGGGTTGAGCCAAAACGCCAGGGCGTTGAGCTTCGGAAACGCCATATCCCGCGCCCCAATCATTAGCGGAATCAGGTAGTTGCCAAAGCCGCCGATCGCCGCTGGCACGATCCACAGAAAGATCATGATCGTGCCGTGGTTGGTCAAAAAGGCATTGTACAGCTCCGGGGTGAGAAAGTCAGATTCGGGGGTGGCTAGCTCGGTGCGCATCAGCACCGCCATAAAGCCGCCCACCAGGTAAAACAAAAACGACGTCACCAGGTACTGAATGCCAATCACCTTGTGGTCAACGTTAAAGGTGAAATAGTCATACCACTTCCACTTGTCGGGGTGGCCATGGCCACCCTGAGCCTCCGTGGGTTTGACCGAAATATCTGCTTGGGCCATGAATTGGGTGTTGTTAAAGGGCTATGAAAAAGGGCTATGAATGGGGGGATCGCGTTAGGGCTTGCAAAAGATGAGGATGTTTGGGGGTCAAGGGTTTGGGGATCAGGGGTGAGGTGCTGGGCCGTGACCACCCTGCAAGAGCAGCAGGCCTAGGGGGTCACGGGTGCCATCTGGGCGATCTGCACCGGGGATTTTGCCAGGTTGGGGGCGATCGCCGCCAAATACTCCCCGTCGGTGGCGTCTGACCTAGACTGGGCCACCGCGGTGGTCGAGCCCGCCTCAGCCACTCGGCTGGCCATCCAGTCGGCATAGTCTTCGGTGGAGTGCACAATTACCTGGGTGCGCATGCCGCCGTGGTAGGCCCCACACAGCTCGGCACAGACCACGGGGTAGGTGCCCTCGCGGGTAGCCACAAACCTTAGCTCAGCCGACTCACCGGGCAGCGCGTCTTGCTTGAGGCGAAACTGCGGCACCCAGAAGGAGTGGATCACGTCTTTGGCCTCAATGATCAGCTGCACGTCTTGGCCCACCGGCACGTGAAGCTCGCCATCAATAATGTTGGTGTCGGGGTAGGTAAAGATCCAGGCGTACTGCATACCGGTAACATTCACCGTCAGGTCGGGCGCGTTGCCCAAGCTCTGGGTGCCAGCGCCAAAGCCATAGACCTGGGCCCTAGAAAATACGTCATCTTCTGGCACCTGGGCCAGCAGCGGAGCCACATCGATGACCGTTTGCTGGGGGGCCATGGCCACCATGGTGCCGTGGTTGTGGTGGCCACCGGGCGAAAACCCGCCCATCTCTTGAAACACCACCACGCTATAGAGGCCTAGCCCCACCACAATCACGCTAGGAATGGCGGTCCAAAAGACCTCTAGGGGCAGGTTGCCCTTGATGGGCAGGCCATCGGTCTCGTCGCCCTTGGGCTGGCGAAAGCGCACCATCGAGTAGATGATCGCCCCCTGCACCACAATGAACAGAGCCGTGCCAATGGTGACCATGACGTTAAACAGGTCATCCACCAGGGGGGCCTGCTCTGACGCCTGCACCGGCAGCAGATTGTGGTTTTGCCCCACCCACAGACTGATCAGGGTGACGGCAATGCCGAGCACCAGCGTCCAAAAAGGGGCAGGAATTTGTTTCATGGCTACTCTCCTAGAGAGATGGGCGATCGCAGTCGCCCGCTAACGGGCACCGGCGATCAGAATTTGAGAATTAACTACCAAGGCCAAAAAATCATCGGCCATGTCTACTGCATCCTAAAGGGCAGAACTAGTCGGCTTCGCGAAACTCTTGATTTGCTTCAAATCTATTAGCAACCGGGAGCAGTTTCACAAAGTTTTGTAACCTCCAGGCGATCAACCCATTGAGGCTTGAGTCACACCCAAGTCCAGCAGCAGAGGTCTGCCTGTGGAGAAACGACAGATCCCGCTCTGGACTTAGGATCTGTAAAATCCAAGTCCAGAGGGATAGAGGCTGACGGGTGGGAATTCTAAACACAATCCTCAGGCGGTAGATTTGCCCTATCGCCCAGGCACTGCCGTACCCAGGGAGAACCCCACTATGGAATTTTCGATGGCCTCAAGCCAGCCCGATGTTCGCAAAGAAGCCCTCGTGGCCCTAACCGCCCAGTTCGTCAACCAAGGTCACCCGCCTAGCTACGCTCAACACATGGCCACCGCCTCCATTTTTCAGGCCGACCTTGAGTTACGCAACGCCCAGTTCACCCGTTTGATCTCCTGGCTCAAAGAAACCCACGTCGAAGTCTATCCCGAAGCCCTGGCCATTGCCGAGTCAGTGCGCCAAGAGTTTGAGAAGCGCGTTACCGGCAAGTTTTAGCCGCCTCTAGGGCAACTAGAGCCATAGCCGACATCATTAGGACGTTTTGCTCGCAACGATCCCGGCCTGTCATTCCCGTGGCAACGGGAATCCATTCGAGAGCAGTTACGGGCTAGTGGATTCCCGCCTACGCGGGAATGACGCTGGGATGCTATGTAATTGTGGATCCCTAAACGCAATGCCCAAAAACACGAGAGCGGCAACCATTGGTTGCCGCTCTCGTGTTTTTGGCCCTAAGTTCGCAACTAGCTAGCCCGCAATGGGCTAGCTCGCAATATAGCCGTGCATGGCGCTCTTGCGTCGGCGCAGGTGCTTGAGGGCCTGCTGCTCTAGCTGGCGCACTCGCTCACGACTGATGCTCATGCGGTTGCCCACCTTGGCCAGCGACAGCTCATTGCCGTCGTCAAGGCCGTAGCGCAGAGTGATCACCTCTTTTTGCTGCGGAGTCAGCTCCGACAGCAGGTTGCGAATATCCTGCTTGAGCGACTCTTGAGCGGTGAAAGTTTCGGGCGAAATGCCGTCGTCTTCAAGCAGCTCTTGCAGTTCGGTGTCCTGGTTGTCGCCGATGCGCACATCCAGCGAGATCGGCTGTCGCGCCAGCACCAAAAACTCACGAATTTGCTTTGGCTCTAGCTCTAGCTCTTCGCCAATTTCGTTAGCGTTGGGGGCACGCCCCAGCTTTTGAGACAGCTCCCGCTGCACCCGTTTGATCTTGTTGAGCTTTTCGGTGATGTGGATGGGCAAGCGAATGGTGCGCGCCTGCTGGGCGATCGCCCGGGTGATCGCCTGACGAATCCACCAGTAGGCGTAGGTGGAGAACTTGTAGCCCTTGGTGGGGTCAAACTTCTCAACGCCACGCTCTAGGCCCAGAGTGCCTTCTTGGATCAGATCCAGGAACTCTAGATTGCGCTTTTGATACTTTTTAGCGATCGCCACCACCAGCCGCAGGTTAGCCTCGATCATTTTGCGCTTGGCTCGCTCGCCCTGGCGCAGGGTGTGAGTGAGTTTCTCCGCGTCGAGGCCCTCGGCCTCGGCCAGCTCTACCTCAGACGGCGCATGGCCCAGAGACTCGGTTAGAGCCTCTTTCTTCTCTAGCAGAGCCATGTAGGCCTGCACCTGCTTGCCAAAGATGATTTCTTCTTCGTGGGTCAGCAGCGGCACCCGGCCAATCTCATGCAGATACGTTCTTACAGCGTCGGCACTGTAGATAGGCTTGCTCTTTAATGTACGAGTTTTTGTTTTAGCCATGAATCAACCTTTCCTCCACTGACGATGCTGCAAACGCTCTGATACGAAACCCGAAAGAATAAAAAGAACCAGCGTCGATTAATACAATGATCAATCAGTGCCTTGCGGAGCTGACCGACTCTAAAACCTGGCTCTCGATGCAAAAACTAACTGCGGGGCAAGCTATATGCGATCTACGTCCCAACATCGCAAAAAGACTACGCTCTACAATCTTCTCAGCTAAACCCTAACCGTCAGGACTAATTTAATCACTCGCAATGCAGAGCCGCTGATGAATGAAGTAAACGAGTCAGGCGACTCTAGGGACATCGTGCTAAAGCTGCCGCTCTGACAAAAACCTCAGGCTCCAGCTCAAACCCCAGTCCTAGATGTAAAGCCTGGATAAAACTCGAAGCCATTATGAGTTTACTCCTCCAGAATATAACAACTTTTCAGTTGCGTAAAGTACTACAGGTGTAGTTGCCTGTTTGACGGGTGGGGGCATCGCTTTGTTTCCATGAGGCCAGAGTAGCTAACTCCCCTGGGGCGGTCTGCATCAGATGTGTCAGTTCAAGGCTGCGGCTTTGCCCCTAGCATCGTTGAATACAGCTTTATTGTCTTACATCGACTACGAGAACCCATTGGGGTTTGCCCCGTGGGAAAACCGAACTTGCTGAAGCAGCCTGCTAAGCGCAAAACGGCACAGCTAGATTTTTCCTACTAGCAACATTAGCTGGGGCTTATAGCAGGGGTGTGTCAGGGGTATGACAACCCGATGACAGAAGGAAAGCTACAGATCCTGGGCTGGACTGGGTATCTCTGGCCCATCTGTATCTCTGACCCATCTAATGTTGAATTGTAAGTTTAGACGGCAAAGCTGAGGCTCTCCTGAGTAGGCGGCGAGACCCGTCCAACGGAGGCCAGGGTGGGCCAGCCGGGGACTAGGGGTAACCCCTGGCCCATCTTAGCTTTACATACTACAAACCACCTCTATCCAGCGGCTCTTTCTCCCGATCTGATGGCGGCTGCCCCAAAACCCGCTAGACTCAGTGAGATATTTTTCCACCTATAGGTATAGGCACCCATGAACAACGGGCTACACCACCGCCTGCTGGATACCAGGCCAGCCCCCATCGGCATTTTTGACAGCGGGGTAGGCGGGCTGACGGTGCTGCGAGAAATCTACCGCCAGTTGCCCAACGAGTCGGTACTGTACTTTGGCGATACGGCGCGACTGCCCTACGGGTCGCGATCGCCCGAAGAGATTCTCCACTTTGTGCGCCAGATTTTGACCTGGATGGCGGAGCAGGACGTAAAGATGGTGATGATGGCCTGCAACACCAGCTCGGCCCTAGCCCTCGACCAGGTGCAGGGCGAGTTTCCCTTTCCAGTCCTGGGGCTAATTCGACCCGGTGCCCAGGCGGCCGCCATCCAGGGCAGGCGCATTGGGGTGATTGCTACCCAGGCCACCGTCACCAGCCGAGCCTACACCAGCGCCATTCAAGAAATCGACGCCACCCGCCAAGTATGGGAGGTGGGCTGTCCCAAGTTTGTGCCCATCGTTGAGCAAAACCAGATCGCAGCACCCCAGGCCCAGCGCATCGCCACCACCTACCTGCAACCGCTGATGGCGGCCAATATCGACACGCTGGTCTACGGCTGCACCCACTATCCCCACCTAGCTCCGGTGCTCAAGAGCATTTTGCCTAGCTCAGTGCAGTACGTAGACCCGGCCATCTCGATGGTGGCAGCGGCAGCGCAAGAACTTGACGCCCTTGGCTTGCGCAGCAGTGCCCCGGCCTGGTCCACGGAGTTTTACGTCAGTGGGTCGGCTCCTGAGTTTAAGCGTCTGGCGGTGCAGTGGCTGGGCCACCAGCCTACGGTGCACCAAATTCGCCTGCCAGAGCTAGCCACTAACCCAAAAGGTAGCGCCAGGGGCTAGCGAATCTCGCCTTCAGACCGGCGTGCCCCGCTGGTGCGCTTAGCCAGCAACAGCAGCATGCCGTAGACCAACAGCAGGTATGCGATCGCCAGCGCAGGGATAACAAGGAGAGAAGCAGAGTAGGTCATGGCCAGGGCAGCGGAGGAGGAACAAAAACTAGGGAAATCGGTAGGTCAAACGAGCTTCTGAGCAGTTCAAAGGCTGCTAAAAGCTAGCTCCTCCTGAGGGAAGAAATGCTATCTGACCAATAGTAGTGAGAGCGCAAAAATGCACTCTCAAAAACAGGTAAAAATCACTCAGCGCTCAGAGAAATGGTGGAGAACCCACCTGACGCTGCGAGTAATTTGCAGGAACGTAGGAATAAATCGGCAGCGGCCTATCAAAAAAAAGTCTTGAAGACTTTGCCTAATCTCTTTAAAGAATCCTTGCATAACAGTCTATCACGAGGCTTTCGTGCCAGGAGAGAAAACTGAGCCGAAAAAAGTATTAATTTAAGATCGTCCCCAGGAATCAATTGGCCGCTCTCCAAAACCAGCCGCGATCGCCTCAAAATCGCTGTAAGCTTTCGCCAGTGGGGCTTCCAGGCTTAAGGCCAAAGCTGGGCTGAGCCTAGTTTCGGAGTCAGTGCAGCGTCCGAGGCTCAGACTTTTGCCAATACTTCTCCCAGGGTTGTCTTAGAATGACGATAGAATATGTAAAAATTCGTAACTTTATCACTCTTGCCGGGGTCTATGACTTCAGTAACATCTCTTTTCGCGCCGGTTGAGTCCGATCTTGACCTCATGACCCAAAACCTCAAGGGGTTGGTGGGGGCACGGCATCCGATTCTGTCGGCAGCCGCAGAACATCTGTTTGGCGCTGGGGGTAAGCGGCTGCGTCCGGCCATTGTGCTGCTGCTGTCAAAGGCCACCCTGCCAGAGCAAGAAATTACGCCTAAGCATCGCCGCTTG
This sequence comes from Shackletoniella antarctica, assembly GCA_003241845.1. GTDB lineage: Bacteria > Cyanobacteriota > Cyanobacteriia > Phormidesmidales > Phormidesmidaceae > Nodosilinea > Nodosilinea antarctica. The sequence goes on from QBMN01000010.1 coordinate 23,563, forward strand.
GCCGAGATCACCGAAATGATCCACACCGCCAGTCTGGTACATGATGACGTGGTTGACGAAGCCAGCGTACGGCGGGGCGTACCCACCGTGCACAGCAGCTTTGGTAACCGGATTGCGGTGCTGGCAGGTGACTTCTTGTTTGCCCAATCGTCGTGGTACTTGGCGAACCTCGACAATCTGCGGGTGGTCAAGCTGCTTTCCCAGGTGATTATGGATTTGGCTGAGGGCGAGATTCAGCAGGGGCTAAACCGCTTTGACACCAGCCTTACCCTAGAGGCCTACATCGACAAGAGCTACTTCAAGACGGCATCGCTGATGGCCAACAGCGCCCAGGCAGCGGGGGTGCTCAGCGACGTGCCCGAGGCGCTGGCTGGGCAGCTCTATGACTACGGACGACACCTAGGGCTGGCGTTTCAGGTGGTCGATGACATTCTCGACTTCACCAGCTCCGATGAGGTGCTGGGCAAGCCCGCCTGCTCTGACCTCAAAAGCGGCAATCTCACGGCCCCGGTGCTCTACGCCATGGAAGAACACCCCTTTCTCACCACCCTGATTGAGCGAGAGTTTTCTGAGGCCGATGACTTTGACCAGGCCATTGACCTGGTGCACAGCAGCAAGGGTATTGGGCGATCGCGCGATTTGGCCTCTAGCCACGCCCGTCAGGCCGCCGCCTGCCTAGAGCACCTGCCTCCTTCCTCGGCTCGACAGGCCCTGCAAGACCTGACCAGCTACGTGCTGCGGCGCATTTCCTGATGGGCCAAGAAATTGAGCGCAAATTTTTGGTGGTGGGCGATAGCTGGCGCGCCACTGCTCAGGGCGAGGTGATGCGCCAAGGCTATATTCCCACCCAAGATGCCCGCACGGTGAGAATCAGACAGGTGGGCGATCGCGCCTACCTCACCCTCAAAGGCCCCGCTGTGGGTCTGGTGCGCCCCGAGTTTGAGTACCCTATCCCCCTCGACGATGCCCAAACTATGCTCGCCACCCTCTGCGAGCCGCCCCTGATCGAAAAAACCCGCTACCGCTTGCCCCTCGGCCCTGTGGTGTGGGAAATAGACGACTTTCACAGCCAAAACCAGGGACTGATCATCGCTGAGGTGGAGCTAACCAGCCCAGACCAGGTCGTAGACCTGCCCGACTGGGTGGGCGCAGAAGTCACCCACGACCTCCGCTATCAAAACGCCAACCTTGCCCGCCACCCCTTCACCGCCTGGTAAGGGCAATCACACCTACTCATCCACCCCCCGGATACTCCCGCCCTCGCCACCGAGTAGGTCGCCGCAAAGACGACAGGCCAATGCGGGCCACCGCCGCTAAGTCGGCCAGGGGCGACAGCCAAAAGGCCCAGGCACCCGGTGCTCCCTTGAGGTCGTAGGCCGAAGCCACCGCCGCCTGCATGCCAACCCGAATCAGCACCAGCCCACCGTTAACTATCCACAGCAGCTGTAGCGCCAGCGACCAGGATGCCGGTCGCCAACTGCGCAAGAGCAGAAGCATCGGGGCCAAAACCCAGGGCAGGCCCTGCACTAGGGCCAAAAAAAACCAGTCCCACCAGACCTGGGCAGCCGGGGCGGCATCCTTTAGATCGAGGGAGCGGCCCCACTCCCGCCAGGTTTCGGCCATACCTTCATACATGCGCACCTTGAGCAGACGGCTGCCATCCCAAAAGCCGACCTTGGCCCCCTGGGCAGCGGCATAGCGGGCTAGGGTGACATCATCGCAGAATGACGTGGAAGCAGAGCGGTAGCCATCGAGCTGCTCCAGCAGCGATCGCCGCACCATAAAGCACTGGCCATTGGCCATCACCCGCTGAGATGAGCTGCTCGGTGTGCCAGCCGGGCCAAATCGATACACCAAGGTCATCAGCAGGGCAGGCTGAAGCCAAAACTCGCCGGGCCGCTTGAGAATAAATCGAGGTGCCAGAGACACCAGGTCATAGCCCTCTTGATCCATCGCCTTAGCCAAGGCCGCTACCAAACCCGGCTGGGGCTGGGTGTCAGCATCAATGCCCAATACCCAGGTGCTGGCCGCTGCGGTGTGGCGAAAGCCATAGTCTAAGGCCCAGGGGCGACCCACCCAGCCCTGGGGCAAGGGGTCATCTTCTAACAGGCGCAGGCGCGGGTCGTGAGACTGATAGCTCTTCACGACCGCCTGGGTGCCATCGGTCGAACGGCTGTCTACAACTAAGATTTCTCGCACTTCATAGCTTTGGCGCGTTAACCCCTCCAGGCAGGGACGCAGGCGCTCTGCTTCGTTGAGGGTGGGCACCACTACCGATACAGTGCCCAGCTGGTCGAGGGTCGGCAGTTCAGGGGCCAGGGGCGATCGCCGCAGCGGCCCCTGCACCAGTCGCGATAACAGTACAGCCACCATAGGCAGCTGTACTGCTAAAACAATCACCGCCAGAGCACTCAACCAGGGAAACGGGGCGGCCACATCAGCGGGCAAAGGAACACCTCAGAACGGTTATGTAAAAACGGGGTTATGTCAAAACGGTTGTGCCAACCCAGGTATCGCCGAGGGGCAGCTTAGAGGCCCTTACTTTGAAGCACTACTTTAAGGCCACCTTGCCGGCGTCTACCGCTGCGCCAATGGCCTCAATCGATTCTGCATCAGAGTCGGCCCCGTGCTCTTGAGTGGTAGCCCGCCAGCACAGCACCGCAGGCAAGGCCCCGGTCAGCATGCCCAGGGCAATGGGTACGTAGAAGCCAGCGGCTAGGCTCATGACCAGGGCAAACCCAAAGTTGGCCAAATAGACCACCAGGGGCACAACTAGCTGATCTTGGTCTAGCTCTGGAGAAAACCGAAACACCTTCCACAGCCCCAGGGCCACGCCCATGAAAACAACGCCGGTGCCCAGCCAGCCAGCAAAGTTTTGGTAGGGCATGCCAAAGAAAGCGCCCGGCTCATGCCAGTACCAGAACGGTAGCGCGGTCTGGCTCATGGCCGGGTCTAAAACAAAATCCCAGGAGGTTAGCAGAACAGAACCCAGCAGCACCGCCGCCAGCGATCGCAACCAGTTGTAGCGCTCTGGGCCACCCCCAGCGGCCAGCCCGCTGCGGGCCAGCAAAAATGCCGCCAACCCCAGGTAAAACCACGACAGCGGAATGGTAAACGGCACTAGCCCAGCCACCTTATAGCCCAGCCCATTGAGGTAGGTGTAGTTGCCAAAGGGAAAGCCCGTGCTGGTGCCCAGCAGCTCGCTGGTGACTGAGATGCCAACGGCGGCGATCGCAAAGGTAATCAGGCTGCCCAGCCCCAGGGTGCGATAGGCATACAGCGCCATCGCCATAGTGCCCAGCAAAATGTAGCCCACACCGCCCCCGGCCATGCTCCACCGAAACATCGTCTGCCCGGCGGGCAGATATTCCAAAATGCCTGGGTGAGGCACCACCCACAACAGCCCGGCCAGGCCAAAGACCATGGCAACCACGTGACCGTATAGGCAAAACCGCTCAATGGCTAAAAGATTTCTCATGGTAAGTCCTAGATACCGCTTGCCAAGCTAAGGCAGCTCGGCTGCTGACTATTCTCCTGGGCAGGCTGAACAACAGCTGTCACTGCAATCGTCGCCTAAATCATAAGTTTTGTAAACGTTGATTTTTTAGCTGCCGCCTCCCCAGCCGCTTCCATAAAAGCCCATCTGTAAGGAAAGCCTGAGTCAAACTATCCCAGGCCACCTTATCAATAAGAGTATAGGAGGGGTGCTCCCGCAGCGGGGCTAGCGAGGAGGCCATAGTAGAGGAGCCACAGTCGAGTGATGGTGTGGGAATTGGGGAAATCGGCTAGGATATCGATATAAAGGTCAGCTCTTTAAGACCCCATGGCACCTATGACAACCCCTGGCCCCACCTTGACTGTAAGGCCACTGCAATACCGTGACCTAGACGACCTCAAGCAGTGGCAGTCTGAGGATCTTGAGGCGGGCGGTGACCAGAGCGCCGCCGAAGCCACTGTTTCATGGATTGACCATCAGCGTCGATGGTATGGCCCCCTCAAGGTGCTGAGCTGGCTGCCTGGGCCCATGCCCCAAAGCCCCACAACTTTTGTGGCCGAGCGCAACAAAACCCTAGTGGGGTTCATCCAGGTATCTCCCTTTAACCGCACCCGCAGCACCTGGCGGGTCGAGCAGGTGGTGATCAATCGCCCCAATCTGGCCAATGCCGCCGCCGCCGCCTACATGGATGTGGGGTCTCGCCTGTTGCGCCACTGTTTTGAGGTGGTCTGGGAAGCCAGAACCTGGATGCTAGAGGTCGATGTTAGCCACAAATCGGCCATGGCTCTGTATCGCTTTAACGGTTTTCAGCCCCTGGCCCAAACCACCTACTGGGCCTTGCAGCCTGAGCAAATTGCCGTGCTAGCCCAGCGTGAGCCAGATCTGCCCAACCTGCTGCCCATCAGCAACGCCGATGCCCAGCTGCTCTATCAGCTCGACACAGCATCCATGCCGCCCCTGGTGCGTCAAGTGTTTGACCACCAGATTCAAGACTTTAGAACCAATCTGCTAACCGGGGCCAGCGTCACCACTGACCGCCTGGTGAATCAAGTTGAAACCATCAGTGCCTACGTCTTTGAGCAGCAGCGTAAGGCCGCCATTGGCCAATTTAAGCTGGCTATATCCCGCGATGGCAAGCAGCCCCACGAGGCCGGACTGACGGTGCACCCTGCCTACACCTGGCTCTACCCAGAGCTGATGACCCAAATGGCCAAAATTTTGCAGCCTTTTCCGCCCCAGTCTCTGCGGCTGACCTCCCTCGACTACCAGCCCGAGCGCGAGGCCTGCTTTACCCACATCGAGGCCGCGCCCGAGGCCCATACGCTGCTGATGTCGCGCTCGGTGTGGCACAAGGTGCGTGAGGCCCGCCATCTGTCGCTGGAGGGGCTACAGTTGTCTGATGTGTTTACGGGGCTACAGCCTGCGGGCAAGCCCATACCAGGGCGCATGACCTGGTCGGCAGAGCACTGGCAGACCCTGATGGGCAGCAGCAAGCCAGACTCTACCCAGCCAGAAAATCTGCCGGATACCTCAGCATCCCAGGGCGATCGCTAAACCGCTGAGGTGGTCTCCAGGAAAGAAAATACCACCAGGTAGGGGCGCAGAGCCTGCGTCCTTAGGAAGCAGCAAAATCCTTAGGTATTTCCGTTTCCAGAATTGTCCTGAGTTTCTTTTCTATGGCAACCGTTTCAGCCCTGGGGTTAGATATTGGTCGCAAACGCATCGGGGTGGCAGGCTGCGACGGCACTGGCCTGATTGCCACCGGGCTAGAGACCCTACATCGCCAATCCTTTGGGCAACTGGTGGCCGATCTAAAACACATTGCCCAGGCCCGTCAGGCTCAGGTGCTGGTGGTGGGTCTACCCCTGACGATGGATGGCGAAGAGGGCTTTCAGGCTCGCCAGGTGCGCAAGGTGGCTGAGAGTCTGAGGCGGGCATTAGATTTGCCCATCGTCTATGTCGATGAACGGCTTAGCTCCGTAGAAGCCGAGCAGCTGATGCGAGCCGAAGGTCACTCGGTTGCCCATGAAAAAGCTCTGATTGACCGCAAAGCCGCCGCTATTATTCTCCAGCGCTGGTTAGATGAACACCGTCATCGTTAGGTCTCTGTCGTTCTCTATCGGTCTCTATCGTAAATAGACGTAACAGGATGGGATATTCTGATAAGACCGTTCAGTGTTCATACTGGGCTGTGGCTCAGATTTGCCGCACCCGCTTATCCAGAGAAGAGTAGCCTCCATGGCGGATAACACCCAACCCATTGATGAGTCAGCCGTAGTTCTTACCGACGAAGTTGGGCGATTTTTGCCCTGCCAGGTCGAGCAGAGCTTTCAGCTCAACAATCGCGAATATCTACTGCTGCTGCCCATTGACGCTCCGATTGAGATTTTTGTCTGGCAGCAAGATGACGACGATGAAGAGGTCTTGATGGATGTTGAAGATGAAGACATCGATCAGATCTTTCCCACCGCCAAGGCCGTATTGGCCGAGCAAAACCTCACCCTCCAGCGCACCGCTATTACCCTAACCGCCGGAGGCGATGTGCCTGAACCCGAGGAAGAAAACTGCCTCACCCTAGAGCTTGACGATCTCGATGAAGACGGCAACCCCGTGACCGAGGAGTTTCAGATTTTAGCCACCTGCTTCTATGAAGACGAGGAGTATACCCTCTGCACACCCCTAGACCCTCTGCTGATTTTTGCCCACCGCACCAGCGATGGGTCTTTAGAAGTTGTAACTCCTGAAGAATTTCAGACAATTCGCGGCGGGCTCGAAGAAAAATTGTTTGATCTATTAGATTAAGAGTGTTCCAGTAGATTAAGAGTGTTCCAGCTAAATCCTGATCCAGCGTTTTACGGCAACCGGCCCAACGGGCCGAGTTTGCGACTTTGAAGGGGAGGTTTATTTAGATGGAATACTCTCAGAACGTTCGCGTTCACACATTGACTAACAAATTGCAATCATGTCTAAGGGTTCACGCTGGGTTCGGTGGTTTTTTTTGGGTCTGCTGGTGCCCCTGGCAACCGGAGTAGCTGCCTGGCAGGGCTGGGCCTGGTGGAGCTGGGCTAACCAGCCCGTGAGCGAAGCCACTGCCGAAACCGCCGCCGCCCCCTCGCAGACAGTGCAAATTCAAGTTCCGCCGGGTACGGCGGGCCAGCAGATTGGCCAAGATTTAGAGGCGGCGGGCCTAATTCGCTCAGCCTTGGCCTGGAAGCTGTGGCTGCGCTGGCAAACCTGGCAGAATTCTGAGGGTGATTTTCAGGCGGGTACCTACGCCCTTAGCCCCACCGACCCGATGACCACCCTTGCCGAAACCATTCGCAGCGGGCAGGTGGTGCAAACCTCGTTTACCATTCCCGAGGGCTGGAATCGCAGCCAGATGGCCGCCTACTTTGAGCGGGAGGGATTTTTCTCCGCCGCTGCCTTTTTGGCCGCCACCGAGCAAATTCCGCGCGATCGCTACCCCTGGCTGCCCGAGGGTATTCCCCACCTGGAGGGGTTTTTGTTTCCCGACACCTACCGACTACCGGCTGAGGGGGTTACCCCCGAGGCGGCGGTAGATAGTATGTTGCGCCAGTTTGAGGCGATCGCTCTACCCGTATATCAGCAGGCCAGCACCGACTACTCCTTGCTGGAGTGGGCCACCCTGGCCAGCATTGTAGAAAAAGAATCTGTCGTATCCGAGGAGCGCGGGGTAATTGCTGGGGTGTTTACCAACCGCCTAGAGCAAAACATTCCCCTGGGGGCAGACCCGACGGTGGAATACGGCCTGGGCATAAACCAAACCAAAGAGCAGCCCCTAACCTGGACCCAGGTGGGCACCCCCTCGCCCTATAACACCTACATCAACCCCGGTCTGACGCCGACCCCCATTGCCAGCGCCGGGCTGGCCAGCCTAGAGGCCACCCTCGCGCCAGAGTCCACCGACTATCTCTTCTTTGTCGCCCGCTATGACGGCACCCACGTGTTTAGCCGCACCCTGGCCGAACATGAGGCCGCCCGAGATGCCATTCGCGCCGCCATTGACAATTAGACGACCAATAAACCAAGTCCTAAGAATCGGTCCTAGAATCGATAGAGACACCCAGACAAGAGTAAACTCTACGCCTGGGTGAGGCAGGGTGCGATCGCCTGTGGGGATCAGCGCCTGATCTATGGTGCTACTCTGTGACGCTAAGTTGCTTTACACCTTAATCGGGCGACCGTTCTAGCTTATGCTGGTTATGGGGATCAATTGATTTTTTGGCCATGCCTTTCTCTCGCCTACTGCAACCCAATCTAGTACTAGATGGCAGCGTCCTGACGATCTCCCCTGCCCTGCTGACTCAGCACAATATCAAAGGGCTAATTTTAGACGTAGACGACACGCTAGTGCCCCTGCGCCAGGCGGAGACCAACCCCGACCTAGCCCAGTGGATGCACCAAATGAAGGCCATGACCACCGTTTGGCTAGTGAGCAACAACATCAATGCTTACCGGATCAACCGCATTGCCACTCTGCTGGATGTGCCCTACATTACGAGCGCTGGCAAACCCTCAGGACGCAAACTGAAGCAAGCGCTGACTGCTATGGACTTGCCGGTGCACCAGGTTGCCATGGTGGGCGATCGCCTGTTCACCGATGTTTTAGCCGGCAATCGGTTAGGGCTGTTCACCATTTTGGTACAGCCAATGCCGGACCTCAATCAGATTGTTCGCACTTCGCTAGTACGGGCCTTTGAGGTAATGATCTCCCAATATTTGGGGGTTTCTCTGTAGGCCGCTCTTGAGGCCCAAGGCTGCCAAAAATCCGTAGCAACATGAGCAAATTAGAGATTTAGGGGGCCACGCGAGGAGGTTGTCAGCGATTGCTATACTGCCAGGGCTATCCCTACCGTTGTTGGCGTTTGCCCGTGAGCTCAGTTCAAACCCTGGTGGTTAAAATCGGCACTTCTAGCCTAACTGGCACCACCTCTGGCCAATTTGCCCTCTCAACCCTAGCCGCCCTGGTCGAAACCCTCTGCGTTTTGCGGCAGCAGGGGCACCAGGTGGTTTTAGTTTCCTCGGGGGCGGTGGGCATTGGTTGCCGACGGCTAAATCTGGCTGAGCGGCCTAAAACCCTGGCCATGAAGCAGGCCGTTGCTGCGGTGGGCCAGGGTCGCCTCATGCGCATCTACGACGACCTGTTTTCGGCCCTAAACCAGCCCATTGCCCAGGTGTTGCTCACCCGCAGCGATCTGAGTCTGCGATCGCGCTACGTCAACAGCTACCGCACCTTTCGCCAACTCTTGCAGCTGGGGGTGATCCCCATCGTCAACGAGAACGACACCGTGGCGGTGGAAGAACTCAAGTTTGGCGACAACGACACCCTCTCAGCCCTGGTCGCCAGCCTAATTGGCGCGCAGTGGCTGTTTTTGCTCACCGATGTTGATCGCCTCTACTCCGCCGACCCGCGCTCTAACCCCGAAGCTCAGCCGATTATTGCCATTGATCGCCTGGCGGATATCCAAGCCCTAAAAGCCGGGGCCGGGGGGCAAGGCTCGGCCTGGGGAACCGGCGGCATGCTGACCAAACTAGAGGCGGCGCAAATTGCCACTGCCGCCGGGGTGCGCACCGTAATCACCGATGGTCGCCAGCCTCACACCATTGGGCAAGCCCTGGCAGGAGAGGCGGTAGGCACCCAGTTTGCCCCCTCCCCCAAGCCCAGTCGCGCCCGCAAGCGCTGGATTGCTGTCGGGTTGGCCCCCTCTGGCCGGATTCACCTTGACCGGGGGGCTACCCAAGCAATTTTGAAAAGGGGTAAATCGCTGTTAGCCGCCGGCATTACTCACCTTGACGGCAACTTTGAAGGTCAAGATGCTGTGGTGATCTGCGACGACAGCGGCACAGACATTGCCAGGGGCATCGTTAACTATAGCGCCGCAGATCTGCAGCTCATCCTCGGTCATCGATCAGAGGATATCCCAGGCATCCTAGGCTACGAGGGAGCTGATACCGTCGTGCACCGCGACAATTTGGTCGTTGCCGCTGACGATTCAGACACCGATGAACCCTGGGATGATGCCTAGTAAGCGCCCCTGCGATCAAATAGGATCGCGACGGTTCTGAAGATGATCTGGAGGTCATACCATGGCGACCAGACTGACTGATAGTGCAGATCTAGGTGGACGATCTGCTCAAAATCTTTGATCGCCGAGCGCCCGCTAATCTGCCACTGCCCCGTCATGCCGGGCTTAACATCTAAACGTCGCCAGTGGTGAGGGCTGTAGCAAGAGACCTCGTCCTCGGTGGGGGGGCGAGTGCCCACCAGGCTCATGTCACCCTTGAGCACATTCCAAAACTGTGGAAACTCATCTAGGCTGGTCTTTCTCAAAATGCTGCCTACGCGGGTAACGCGAGGATCTTGCTCATTTTTAAAGATCAGCCCCTGGGCCTGGTTAGCCACGGTCTGCTTGAGCAGGTCAGCACTTTGCACCATGGAGCGAAACTTCCAAATGGTGAAGGGTCGGCCTTTGAGACCGTAGCGCTGCTGAGCATAGAAAACAGAGCCAGGGCTGTCTAGCTTGATGGCCAAGGCCGTTGGGATAGACACTACAGCCAAAATCATCAGGCCGACCAAGGCACCTAAAATATCGATGGAACGCTTAATCAAGCACCGAGCGGAGGGGTGAACAACAGAAACAGAAGGCTCTCCTAGAGCCTTCCTAGAGGTATCCGGATGGAGAGATAACATGGTAGACGCTGCCTGTGAGATGCGTGTGCTAGTAATTTTTCTATGACTTTATACCAATTTAATCAAAAACCTCCGTATTTACACGTAAAACTTTAGCGTGTCTGTGCTCTTTTGCGGCACTTTGCCTGAGGATTTGTCGGATAATACTGGAGTTGCACGGGTTTTTGTGTGTCCTTTACAACAACATGCCTACCGTGTAAGTACACATACCATGCCCAGACCCTATCAGCTCTGGCACAAATTCCCTAGGCAAGTAGAGATGAGCTTTGCGGAATCTTCCTGTAGGCTTAATGAGTGTAAAATTTGCGCGAATTTTTGACGCGCGCCAGGCTTTCCAGAAAAACCTGCTAAAAAATTTTTCTCGACCGTAAGTCTGAAGAGAACAGACATTAAGATAAAGCCTACAGCCAACTCGAGCACGCTCACAAGGACTGATTGCATGGTCGCGGCAGACACTATGACCGAGGGTTGGTTATCCCGTTTGCGGGAGGAACTCCCCGATCAGCCCCAGTCTACCTGCCAGAGCATTGTCCATTGGCTGCTGGGAGAATCGCCGGATCGATTTGCCACGCTGGCCGACTCAGACCTGGCGATCGCCCGTCGAGCCATTGAGTACCGCTACCGAATTTTGCAGCAGCGCTACTGGAATATCAGCCCCGAGCAGGGCTACCAGCGGCTGATTAAACGGCTTAGCAGCTTATTTCTGATTCGCAGCAAAATCAAAACCTGGATTTCGCTGAGCCGCGATCGCCGCCGCACCGTGGTCGATGTGATTCAAGAAGTAATTCAGGAGATGATGCGCAGCGATCGCCACCTGGCCCAGCAGCTCAAGTGGATCTCGACCTGCACCCAAAGCTCTCGGCTGCGCAACCTGCTGATGCTGGCCAGCATTGAAGAATATTGCCTGCGCCCGATTCGCAACCAGCCGCTGATTATTTATCGCTTCGTCAACTATCTGCGGCGCAGCCAGAAGGGCGGCATGACCCAGGTACCGACCGGCGAGCTAATTCGTCTGGTGTCGGACGAAATTGCCCCCAACGACAGCGAAGACTCCCTCAGCCTGCTGGACGTAGAAGCCTGGAACAAATATCAAGACGAGCAAAACCAGCTAGAGCAGCAGAGCCAGCGGCACCAGGTCAAAACCACCTTTGCCAACTACCTCAGCCGCAGCCTCGACGACACCGCCGCCCGCTGGCTAGAGCTGCACCTCAAAGGTCTTTCCCAAGACCAGATTGCCCAAGAGCTAGATCTGCCGGTGCAGCAGGTGTATCGCCTGCGCGAAAAGATTAGCTACCATGCCATTCGCATCTTTGCCCTGCGTGAGCAGCCCGCGCTGGTGCTGGGCTGGCTCAAAACCTCGCTACAAGAGCACAACTTTGGCCTCACCCCCACCCAGTGGGAGCAATTTTGGCAAAGCCTCACCGCAGAAGAACAGGCAATTTTAACCGCCTACAAAGCAGATCAGCCCACCGACGCCCTAGCCCGCCGCCTGGGGCTAAAAACCAGGCAAATTCAGGCCCAGTGGGTGCAGATCTACCTGCGCGCTCAGGAGCTGCGCACCCAGTCTGACGATTAGAGCGATGGTGCAAAGAGACCTTGACGCTGATTTTAGGCGACTTCTAAAAAATAGTTTCCCAATGGTGGGCAGTGCCCACCCTACGACGGCTACAGTCGCTGAATTAAAGCTAGTATCTTCTTTTCTGGAAATCTCCTTAGTCAGGGTTAGTATTTTTGTCACTGCATGATTTCGCAGCCTGCTATTAAATTATTTGATTTGATGTTGTCTTTGCAACTACGACCCACTACTCTTCACGGCCTGCTAGGGCTAGGGCTGCTGCTGCGCCTTGGGCGCAACTAATTTTTGAAATAAAGGCGTAATGCCCTGAATAGTTTCACTCCCCAGGTCACAGGTTTTATCTATGGCCATCGCTTGAACGGGAGTTTGTGCGTTATTCCGAATTCCGGTGCGTCAGGCTTTGCCATGACAGCACCTTACAAAGTTGCACCCTTGGAGACATCCCCCATGTTGACTAACCCTGCTGAGACATATCGTCCCTTTGCGCCGATCGCATTGCCCGACCGCACCTGGTCTAGCCAGGTGATTACCCAGCCCTCCATCTGGCTTAGCACCGACCTACGCGACGGCAACCAGGCGCTGATCGAGCCCATATCTGGGGAGCAAAAGCTGCGGATGTTTGAGCTACTTATAGAAATTGGCTTCGCCCATTTACCCCCGCCATCCCTACGTGGGCGACCTGGTGTTTACGGCCTTTTCTGGTTCCCACCAGGATGCAATTCGCAAGGGCTTTGCCGCTCGCCACCCGGAGGATATCTGGAATATGCCCTACCTGCCCCTCGACCCAGCGGATCTGGGCCGATCCTACGAGTCAGTAGTTCGCGTCAACAGCCAGTCGGGCAAGGGGGGCATTGCCTTTTTGCTAGAGCGCGATTACAACCTCAGCCTGCCCCGTCGGCTGCAAATCGAGTTTGGCCAGGTAGTGCAGCGGGCCATGGATGCCACGGGCAAGGAGATGACCGCCCCCATGCTGTGGGATCTATTTGAGCAGGAGTATGTGCGGGCCAATGCGCCGCTTAGATACGTCAGCCACCACTGGCAGGATGATGAAGCCCCATCGGCAATTTCCACAACCTTGGAATGCAATGACACGGTGCTCACCCGCGAAGGCAGGGGGAATGGCCCCATCGATGCCTTTGTGGCTGCGCTGGATCTGGGCATTCGGATTTACAGCTACGAAGAGCGGGCGATTGGCCACGGCAGCGATGCCGATGCGATCGCCCTGATCGAGATCGCTGCCGACTGGCTAGAGGGAACCATCCACGGGGTGGGCATTCACAGCAGCATTGTCACGGCTTCGCTGCTGGCGGTGCTGAGTGCGGTGAACCGAGGGCTGGCAGGGGTTTCTCAGAAACAGCGGCAGCAGATTTTGCCGTAGATTCAGACCTGACCAATGGTTGTAGGACGGGCTGCTTGAGATCCCCGGTTTTTTGGAAAAACCGGGGATCTGCGCCATGGTTAGCCGCCTGTCAACCCTCAGCCAGCGCCAGTGATAATCTGCTCAATATCTTGATGAGTTGCACCAACGGTGGGGTTTAGGTTTTTTGGCGATCGCAGAAATATACCCTTTGAGCGATAAGGTTTCGCAGGGGAATGCCTACCTTGTCCATTAGTAGCTGCTTTAGGCAGAGCACTGGATGGCGGCTGCTGCCGTTTTTGGAACAGTTGTAATGCAACAGATTTTTGGAATTTTTAAAAAAGCACTGAACCGTATTCAGTGGCAGCAGTTGGCGGTGGCTTGCTCAGCTGTGATTATTCTGCTGACCGCCAGTGGGGTTGACGCACGGCAAACCGTCAAAGCCCCTGCTTCTGGCCAACTGCCCCCCACCGCAGCTGTGGGTCGCCCCCGCACCATGGGTCAATGGGAAGCTGAGAGCGAATCGCTGGAAGGCCAACCTGGCAAACAGCTGAAGCGTATTGCCAAAGAGTCGGCTGACGCGGTTAAAAATATGGCTGAAATCTACCCTCAAAACGCTAAAACTCTGACACCTGGAATAGACAATGGAGCGCTGCCTAACGACGACTAATCGTTAGCCCTGTCAATCGCTCCATTGTTTAGGCCAATTCATTGTTACGGGTTCATCTTTCCTAGATAGACAGTAAAAAGCTTTACCAAGCTGCTGCAATCTTACCCAAAACTGTTATCTGACGTTTACCTTAGAGTCACCATGAAAGCTGCACAAAAATTTGCATTGGTTATCGGCATAGCCTACCTAGCTATAGGTATTATGGGCTTCATTCCTGCCATAGTTTCTCAGTCTGGCGCTATGCCCCCTTCGATAGAAAAGCTGGGCGTTATTTCTGGATTTGGCTATTTGATAGGCCTGTTTCCAGTCAATACGCCTCTCAATATTATTCACATCGTCACAGGTCTGTTGGGAATCGTTGCTTCTATTGCGCTAGATAGCTCTCGTCTATTCTCTGGCCAGTTGGGTATCTACTACACTACTTTGTCTGTCTTAGGCCTAGTACCGGTCGCCAACACTTTCTTCGGACTTTTTCCGATTTATGGAGCCGATGTTTTTCTGCACGGACTAACGGGCGCATTGGGTATTTATTTTGGCTTCTTTGCTACCCCTACCCTGCTAGATCTGTTCAAGCAAGAGCTGAAGGAAGACGCCGTCTCTGGTGATATTCTCTAGTCTCTAGCTAACCCTTAATCGTAAGGATTCACTCCCCCCGTCTAAATGGCTAGGATCCCTGATCTTTCGGTCAAAGGTAGGGGGGGATGTGAACGGTTACCCTTAATCAGTCGATAGGCCGGCCTGCTTGAGGTTTAGGCTGTTAGAAGATAGTCTTTTTTCATCGGATTTAGCTCAAGCAGGTTAGGTTCTATACCGAGTTCAGCTCGGGATCTGTAGTTCTCCCATAGGCAGAACTCCACTTCTGGACTTGGATGAGGTTTATTTAGTTTTCAAAGCCAATTTAACTCAGGTTGGTCTACCGTCATCATGTTGCAGCATTAGTCAACCGCTGAGTAATAGCTGAGCTCAAGGGATTTTTATGGCACAAACCTTTAAACCAGGAGACAGTGTTTCCTGGCATACTGCTCAGGGTAAAACCATCGGCAAGGTGGTGAAAAAGCTCACATCTCGTACCGAAATCAAAGGCCACACCGCGGCTGCCTCCGAAGACGATCCCCAGTACCTGGTGGAGAGTGACAAAACCGGTAGCCAAGCTGCCCACAAACCCGATGCGCTAACCAAAGCAGATTAAATATCGTGACTAATTAACCACTGGCGAAATTTCCTGATCAGGCTGTTTTCGCCAGTGGTGGGATGCAGTTGCAAAAACCGCTCGATGTTGCTGGCAGTCAACGGTGGCAGGGCTAGGCTTGCAGGGCTAACGACATAGCTTCCGTTTTGTAGGGTGTAGATGGCCAAACTTGCGCCATCGAACCGCCAGAGTTCTGGAATGCCCAGAGCTGAGTAGATCGCCAGACGATTGAGGAAACTGCTGGTAATGTCAATTTCAACCGCCAGGTCGGTGGGTGGGTAATGGGCTAGGTCTATTTGCACCACGCCGCGCACCTCGGCCTCATGCTGAACGTAGTAGCACTGGTCGGGTTCTAGTCCTTTGGCCAAGTCTTCGCGATCGCAGGTACGTGACCCCAAACTGCGAATTTCTAACCCCAGTCTTTCTGTAGCCGCTTCAATCAACCGACCCAGAAGCTTTTTGAAGGTTTCGTGGGGGTCTGCGTAGGGATCGGGGGGCATCCGAATTTCGAGGGTACCGAGATCGTAGGTGAGGCGAATAGCGGGTTCTTGCTCGAAGTCTGTCACCAGCGAACGGTAAGTTTGCCAGCTGATGTTCTGCAAGACAATGCGATCAGGGCTTTGAATAAGGGTGGCGGTCATGGCGACGCCTGGGGTTAAGAGACTCTGGCTGAGGTGATGTTAGGCGCTGCCCACTCTGTAGGGTGTTTGGCTATCCCGTGCATTTATGATAGACCCCTAGACGATCACTACAGATCGTCTAGGAGTTTGTAGAAAAGCGGTGTTTTAACGACCTGTGGCGCCGGGGAGAATGGGCTGCTCTACCGCCTGGCGGTAGATTTCGGTTTCTTCATTAAAATCGATGGGCAGCACGGCCACCACGTTTTCGTGGGGGCGGGGAATGATCACCCAGGTTTCGAGAATGCCACCGGGGGTTTTTTCGGCGGCCTCTACACCAGCGGCCATGGCGGCTTTCACCTCGGAGACATCACCACGAATGTTGATGGCAAAGCGAGCACTACCGGCGCGAATGTAGCCAATCAGCGTAACGCGCCCTGCTTTAACCATCGCATCGGCGGCGGCGAGCACCGGGGGAAACCCTCTGGTTTCGAGCGACCCGACAGCCTGTGGCATGGTTGTACTCCTGAGAAAGTTTCGTGGGTAAAAAATTCAACCTTCATTGTACGGGGCGGTGGTAGCGATCGCGCCGTGTCAATTTATTAAAGACCACTTACTCAAGACTGTGGGGGGGTGTAACAGCAGAGCTTATACCCGAAACGGTTCTGAGGCCGGGGTAAAGCCAATCGGCAAGATCGCGTCGATGTTGTCGGTGGGGTTGGGGATGATCACGTGGGTGGTGACTTCAGCCAGGTTAGGGCAGGCGTTGGCGGCGACCAGCCCTGCTTCCATGGCGCGCCTGACCTCGGCCACCAGGCCGCGAATCACCACAAACTGTCGCCCACTCTCGGAGCGATCTTGCACCGAGATGGTAACGTTGCCCGCCTTGACCATGGCATCGGCGGCGGCCAGCACTGCCGGAAAGGTTTGGGTTTCGATGACGCCGACGGCAATAGCCATAGGGTTTCTCCTAAAGTTGGAATAGCTAGACCATTAAGCGCTGCTCGACGGTCAACTATAACTTTATACCTTGATGCCGCTGGGTTCTCCGGCGGTGGCGATGATGCGATCGCACCCCGACTCCGGCTTCGCCCAGTCGCAGTGGCAGTCCTTCGGGTCACCCCAGCACAGGCTCAGATACAGTTCGCTGCGGGTAGCCGATAGCTCGGCCCACTCGCTGGTGGCAATGCGTTCTTCTACGGCCTCTAGGGTGGTCGGTTGGGGATCGCTCCCGGCCAGCCACAGGCGCAGACCCTGGCTCGACTGTCGCCAAAACGTCAATAGGCCAGGCCGGGCCGCCGCTAAGACAGCCTTATCGGCCGGGATGGCAATCAGCTGGGGGTGCAGCTCGGGCAGGCGAATGGTGCGGCCCTGAAACTGACAGCTGTGCCACACCAGCCCCGACACCCCATGCTGGTGCTGGTAGTGGTGAATCTGGGCGCGAAAGTCTTGAATGGCAAACACTTTGCTGAGCTTGTCGGCCCCGATCGCCTTTGAGAGCACCGGGTTATCGATGCGATCGGCGGAAGACAGCACCACTCGCTCACCCCGCCAGGTGGCGCGCAGTTCCTGATCGAGAAACTCCAGGAGTTGTTCGGTGGTGTAGCTCATGGGGCTATCTTATCAAGCGCGCCGAGGCAATTTTGTGCCCGGCTATAGTTTCCCCAGCCGTTCTGTCAACAGGGCATAGAAACCTGCGGCGTCGGCGGTTTCAAGAATGGTGGCGTTGGCGGGCGCGGCCTGGCTGGGGGCACTGGCGACGGTGCGCCCCAGGCAGATAGATCCTTCGGTTTCTACCGTCAGCTGCATCGGTCGCCCGGTAAATAAGTCGGGGCGCAGCAGGTAGGCGATCACGCAGGGGTCGTGGAGGGGCGGCGCAACTAGCCCGTGGCGATCAATATCAATTTGGCCGTAGTGGCGCAGCAGGCCAGCGGCGGCTTGGCCCACGGGGGTGCCCAGGTTTTCTAAATCGGCCAGGCGAGCGGGCGTGGTCACCACCTGGTGGGTGACATCTAGGCCGATCATGGTCAGGGGCAAACCGGCATCGACCACCACCTTGGCCGCGTGGGGATCGACGTAGATGTTGAACTCGGCGGCGGGGGTAACGTTGCCCGGCCCTAGGGCACCGCCCATGATCACCACCTGGTCGATGCCCTGGGCGATCGCAGGGCACTGAATCAGCGCCACGGCCAGGTTTGTCAGCGGGCCAAGGGTGGCTAGGGTAACGGGGGCCGATGCGGTGGTGAGGCGTTCGATTAACCAGGGGACGGCGTGCTGAGCCGGGGGCGGCAGGCTGGGTTCGGGCAGGTTGGCCCCCTGCAAACCGCTGGCACCGTGGATCTCTTCGGCGGTGGTGAGCGATCGCAGCAGCGGCCGGGGGCAGCCCGCATACACCGGCACGTCAGACCGCTGGGCCAGGTGGCAAATGCGGCGGGCGTTGGCCGTCGTTAGCGCCAGGGGCACATTGCCCGCCACGGTGGTAATGCCCAGCAGGTCAAACTCGTCCGGGCTGGCGAGGGCGAGGAGCAGGGCGATCGCATCATCGACCCCAGGGTCGCAATCGATAATTAACGGTCGGGGCGACATGGCTAGTTCCTACAAGATCTCTACAGGGGTGGCCCTACAGGGGCGGCACAGCGCAGCTCACTGGGGCAGCACCTCTGCCCTAAAATATGGGTTGTGGATAGTTTTCATCCATCGTTGATTCAGTTAATCCTGCCCCTAAGGAGGTCGCCCCTTGTCTGCTGCGCTTCGTCTCATGGCTCTTATGGTATCTGGGCTGGGCCTGCTGCTTGCCAACGGCTGCGCGGGCAGCTCTCTGCAAGACTCCCTCCAGGCCGATCCCCAGCTGCAAGATCGCCCCGTCTTTAGCGACGAAGCCAGCGACGAAACACCCGAAACCGCCGTCAAGCCTGAGCCAGACCTCACCGCCGACCCGGCGGCGGCTGATGAAACCTCGCCCGCCAACAATACCGCCGACACCCCACGCCCCGGCACCACCGCCCAGCTCGATCAGGTGCCCGACGATCTGCGGCCCTACGTGCAAAACTGGCTGGCCCTAGGCCTTGTCGAACAGGCCAACGGCTCCAGCAGCAGCGCTACAACCCCCGACTTTCAGCCCAACCAGTCCATTACCCGAGGCGACTTTGCCCAGTGGCTGCTCGCCGCCAACAACAAGTTCTACCAAGACACCCCGGCCAAGCGCATTCGCCCCAGCACCAGCAGCGCCACCCCGACCTTTCAAGATGTGCCTAGCTCTCACCGCCACTTTGCCGCCATTCAGGGTCTAGCCGAAGCGGGCATCATTCCCAGCGCTAAAACCGGCAACGCCACCGCCGTCAACTTTCGGCCTGAGGCCCCGCTGACTCGTGAAACCCTAGTGCTGTGGAAGGTGCCCCTCGACACCCGCGCCGCCCTGCCCACCGCCAATGCCGAGGCTGTCAACGCCGCCTGGGGCTTTCAAGACACGGCCCAGGTCGAACCCCTGGCCCTGCGGGCGGTGCTGGCCGACCATCAAAACGGCGACTTCGCCAACATTCGCCGCGCCTTTGGCTTTACCACCCTGTTTCAGCCCCAAAAGGGCGTCACCCAGGCCGAAGCCGCCGCCGCGCTGTGGCGCTTTGGCAACCAGACCGAAGGCATTTCGGCAGCAGACCTGCTGGGACGACCTTCCCCCCAGTCAGGTTCCCCAGAATCGGCAAACCCCACAAACTCTCTTTAATTCTCCCCAGCCCCTAGAGCAATCCGAGCAAAGATAGCCCCATGCCAACAAACGCCAGCACCCCGGCCACAATCATAATCACGGCGGGCATGGCCTTACGCGTCTGCATCCAGCGGCGCATGAAGATCACCACCAACGCAGCGGTTACGCCCATAGCC
>QBMN01000110.1:0-14483 GCA_003241845.1 Shackletoniella antarctica
GGCGGGTGTGGTTTAACGGTGAGTCGGTGCTTGACTTTAGCCCCCAGCGGCTGCGGCGGTTTCGCGGCGAGGCGATCGCCCTGGTGTTTCAAGACCCGATGACCCGGCTGAACCCGCTGATGACCATTGGCGACCACTGCACTGAGACCCTGCGTGCCCATCGTTCGGAGATGTCGGCGGCGGCGGCCAAGAAGCGGGCGATCGCCGTGCTAGAGAAGGTCAACATTCCCGCCAGCCGGTTTGGCCAGTACCCCCACGAGTTTAGCGGCGGCATGCGCCAGCGGGTGGCGATCGCCCTGGCGATGATCTTAGAGCCCCAGATGATCGTGGCCGACGAGCCGACGACGAGTTTGGATGTCACGATTTCAGCTCAGATTCTCGATGAGCTGACCCGCCTGTGCGACGAGCTGGGCACCGCCCTGGTGCTGATCTCCCACGACCTGTCGCTGGTAGCCGAGTACTGCGATCGCGTCGCGGTCATGTACCAGGGCCGGGTGGTGGAAGATGGCACCGCCGCCACGGTGTTTCAAGACCCTCAAGATGCCTACACGCGATCGCTGGTGGAGTCGGCCCTGCAAATGCAGCAGGCCGAGGGGCTGGCCTACACCGCTGCCCCCGGCGAACCAATTCTGCGGCTGACCAATGTGACCCAGCACTACACCCTAGAGGCCAACCCCATTGCTCGGCTGCTGGGGCGGCAAGCGGCCAAGGTGATCAGGGCCGTAGATGGGGTTTCACTGGAGATTTTCCCCGGCGAGGTGGTGGGGCTGGTGGGCGAGTCGGGCTGCGGCAAGAGCACCCTGTCGCGCACCATTCTGCAATTGATCAAGCCCACCGGGGGCCAGGTGATGTTTGGCGGCACCGACCTCACCACCCTCTCCCGCGAGGCCATGCGGCGGCAGCGGCGGCAGCTGCAAATGGTGTTTCAAGACCCCCACGCCTGCCTCAACCCGATGATGACCGTGGGCAAAAGCATCGCCGATCCCCTACTGATTCACGGCCTAGCTACGGTGGCCGAGGCCGAAAAGCAGGCCCACGACATGCTGGCCAGGGTCAGCCTCAACCCCACCGCCGACTTCTTTGACCGCTTCCCTGGCGATCTGTCGGGGGGGCAGCAGCAGCGGGTGGCGATCGCCCGCGCCCTGATCACCCACCCCAAGCTGGTGATCTGCGATGAGCCGGTGAGCATGCTCGACGCCACGGTGCAGACCCAGGTGCTAGAGCTGATGATTGCCCTCAAGCAGGAGTTTGATCTCACCTACCTGTTTATTACCCACGACCTGTGGGTGGCGAGGTTTATGTGCGATCGCATCGCCGTCATGCAGCAGGGCAAAATTGTGGAAATTGCCCCCACCAAAACCCTGTTTGAGTCACCCCAGCATCCCTACACGCAAACCCTGCTAAACGCCGCTCCGGTGCTGGCCAAGGGAGCCTGAGAAACCAGGTCGCGGGGCCAAGTAGTCTACTTTTCATGAACCGCCGGGCTTTGCCGCCCAGACTTTCGGGTAATCTGCTTGATATCCCGCTTTTGCAGCATCCCAGGGCGTCTATGAATCAGCTTCCATTTATTATTCAAAAATTTGTCTTTGAGCAAGAGAGCCTGGCCGCCATTGTAGATATAGACGAGGCCAGGGGCGCTGAAGGCAAAATTCCGGGCTACTTTGTCATGAGTAGCGCCCCGCCCAATATCGAAGAAGCCGTCGAAGCTAACGAAACGATTCAGCGGCAGGCGGCCCAGGGCATTGACGACATTGCCGATCACCTGCACCGAATGCTGGCCACCGCCGATGGGGCCGCCGATGGGGCCGCCGAGCTGGTGATTACCGTCCACGGCTATAACACCAGCCGAGGCGGGGTAGAAGCCTGGTACAAAAATATCTTCAAATACGTCAATCGCCACGACCCGGCGATCGCAGCCCAGACCAACCGAGTGTTTATTGGCTACCGTTGGCCCTCCGAAAACGTTGCCCTGAGCAGCCCCAAGAAAATTTCCCAGGCCCTGCAGGCGCTGCCCCCGCTGCCCCGCGATGTGCTGATGACGGGCGCGGTCTGCGCCCTGGCGCTGCTGATCCTTGAGCTGACCGCCTTTGGGGAGAGCCTTTGGGGCTTTGTGATCAGTTTGTTGCTCGTGCTGTTGTTTGTGCTGGGCACGCTGATGCTGGCCCTGGTGGTGCTGCGACTGGTGGTTTATTTTCGCGACAGCTACCGGGCCGACAACTTTGGGGTGCTAGACCTGGTAGAGCTGCTGCGCCAGATCGACCAGGCGATTGTCAAACGCACCGCCGCCGAAATGTTTCCCAATACCGTGGGTGAGGCCGACCATCTCAAGGCCATGACCCAGGCGCGGGGCTACTGGCAGCGGCGATCGCAGGGTAAGGTGAGGCTCAGCTTTATTGGCCACAGCATGGGTGCGTTTGTGGTCACCAACGTGGTGCGCATTTTGTCGGATGTATTTGACACCGCCTCGGTCGAAAAGCGCCCCGACAACCACATTGGCGATGTGTTTAGCCTGGGGCGTTTGGTGCTCGCGTCTCCCGATATTCCGGTGCTTACCATTGTCTCGAGCCGGGCCAATTTTTTGGCCTCTTCCCTGCGGCGGTTTTCAGAGTCTTATCTGTTTAGCAGTGAGGGCGACATTGCCCTGCGCACCGCTTCTACCACCGCCAACTATATCGCCTTCCCCAGTCGTACCGAGGTGCGGGGCTATCGGCTGGGCAATGTGGCCCTGCAAAATAAACTGGGGAGCGTAGACGACTACGGGCTGATTAACCTAGTTTCGTTAGATCAAGATTTTTCGCCAGATTTACCCATTGGCGAAGCCATTGCTCAGTCTAATAACAACGTCATGGAGCAGCTGTTTTTAACCTACAAACGGTTTCAAAAACGAGGCGTGGTGACCATGGCCGAATTGTTTGAAGTGCAGTCAGATGGCGACAGTCAGCGCGCCACTGTGGCCGACTTTTTCACCTACTTTGACTGCACCGACTACGTCGATATCAAATACGACCCCAGCGCCAACACCTGCTCGGCTCAGCCCACCGGCATTTTGACCCGCGCCCTGGGCAAGGCCGTGCTCACCCCCTGGAACTACTTTATGCTCACCCTCGACTACGCTCGGGGCAAGCGCGATGTGCACGGCGGCTACTTTCAAGGCAAGTTTAGCCAGCAGCTGCTCTACGGACTGGCATTTTTGGGCTTTGATGACTATCTGCACACCTTTGACGCCGATGCCGAGGTGGCCCTGAGCCAGCTCCACCTGGCCTGCCAGAGCCACAGCATTCAGGGGCATTTGTCGCCGATTTGCTATCGGGTCAGCATTCAGGGGGGCAATGTCGAGGGCACTAAGTCAGAAATGCTGGAGGCGATCGAGCAGGAGTAGAGATGTGGGTGAGCAGCTGAGTGAGCGATGCTACCAGGTGATGGTTTCGCCCTGGCCCCAAAAGCCGTCGTACTTGGTGACGGTAATATCGCCGAGCACCTGGGTTTGGCAGGCGAGGCGCAGGTTGCGATCGCGGTTGTGGGGCGGCAGTGACCGGCGGGTGCGATCTTGCCAGCTGGCCTCAGACACATCACCATCAATGCGGACGGCGCAGGTGCCGCAGGTGCCCAGGCTGCGACAGTTGATCACCTTGGCCTGGCCGTTGTAGAGATCTACACCGTTGGCCAGCAAAACCTGGCGCAGGTTGGCCCCGGTTTCGCAGTGCATGGTTTTTCCCTGGGCAGACACCGTGGGCATGGGTTTTCTTCTCGGTAGGAAATATGTACGTTTTATAACGCGATCGCCCGTCCCGGCTCAAGCACTCAGGCCCGAGGGCTTACTCTAGATAACTGGATAGTTATACTTCCCCCCCACGTCACACCGGCCATGGCTCAGCAGCGCAAGACGATTCACATCTACGACACCACCCTGCGGGATGGTGCCCAGCGGGAGGGGTTAGCCCTTTCCATTGAAGACAAAATCCGCATTGCGCGGCGGCTCGATGCCCTGGGGGTGCCCTTTATCGAGGGCGGCTGGCCGGGGGCCAACCCCAAGGATGTGCAGTTTTTCTGGCAGCTGAAAGAAACGCCCCTGACCCAGGCCAGCGTCACCGCCTTTTGCTCGACCCGCCGCCCCGGCCAGGTCGCCGCCGAAGAAGCCATGCTCCAGCCGGTACTGGCGGCGGGCACCGAGTGGATTACGCTGTTTGGCAAATCCTGGGACTTGCATGTCACCACCAGCCTGCAAACTACCCTGGCCGAAAACCTGGCCATGATCGACGACACCATTGGCTATTTTCGCAGCCAGGGCCGCCGGGTGATCTACGATGCCGAGCACTGGTTTGATGGGTATGGGGCCAACCCCGACTACGCCCTGCAAACCCTAGAATCTGCGGTCAAGGCGGGGGCCGAATGGCTGGTGCTCTGCGACACCAACGGCGGCACCCTGCCCCAGGAGCTTGGTGAAATCGTTGCCACCGTAAACACCTGGCTCCAGGCATTCCCAGCACCCCGGCCCCAGCTGGGCATTCACACCCACAACGACAGCGGCACGGCGGTGGCCAACGCCATGGCGGCGGTAGAGGCCGGGGCCACCATGGTGCAGGGCACGATCAACGGCTACGGCGAGCGCTGCGGCAACGCTAACCTCTGCACCCTGATTCCTAACCTACAGCTCAAGCTGGGCTACCGCTGCATTGCCCCGGCCCGGCTAGAGACCCTGGCGGAAACCAGCCGCTTTATTAGCGAGGTGGTGAATCTGGCCCCCGATGAGCACGCCCCCTACGTAGGGCGATCGGCCTTTGCCCACAAGGGCGGCATTCACGTCAGCGCCGTGGAGCGCGAGCCCAAGACCTACGAGCACATTGACCCGGCCACCGTGGGCAACAGCCGCCGCATTGTGGTGTCTGACCAGGCGGGGTTGAGCAATGTGCTGGCCAAGGCCCGCAGCTTTGGGCTGCATTTAGAGCGCCAAAATCCTGCCTCTCGCCAGCTGCTCACCCGGCTCAAAGCCCTAGAGCATGAGGGCTACCAGTTTGAGGCCGCTGAGGCCAGCTTTGAGCTGCTAATGCGGGAGGCGCTGGGCGATCGCCCCCGTTTTTTTGACCTCAAGGGCTTTTACATCAACTGCCAGCACCAGGGCAACGGCGCGGAGCACAGCAGTCAATCCCTGGCGACGATCAAAGTTATGGTGGGCGATGAAGAGATTCTCGCCGCCGCCGAGGGCAATGGGCCGGTGGCGGCGCTGGATGCGGCACTGCGAAAGGCGCTGCTGAATTTTTACCCGGCGATCGCCCACTTTCACCTGTCTGACTACAAGGTGCGCATCATCGACAGCGGCGCGGGCACAGCGGCCAAAACCCGCGTCTTAGTCGAGTCGAGCAACGGCGCTCAGCGGTGGACGACCCTGGGGGTTTCGACCAACATTATTGAGGCGTCTTACCAGGCGGTCGCTGAGGGGCTAGAGTACGGGCTGATGATGGAGACGGCGCACCCCCACTGCGCGATCGCGCTTTAGTCAGGGCTTGGGCGATCGCCTACAACGGCAAGCCCACGTTGCCTGGAGCCAAGATTTAACCCTGATGCTGGGCATCACACCCCCTGGCAGGGCAAGAGTAGACAAACTGTCGCTAAATCGAGAGGGCGTTGTCAATCTTTGCAGGGTTTTGGCGGCAGTTGGTAACCATCCACCGTGAGACGTTGCCGAAGAAGTATCGGTGGTAGATTAAAAACGCAACCGTTACAGTTTTTAACTTCCAATGCTGATTCTCTCTGCTACCCACGGCACCAACCTCGACCTGGCCCAAGCCTTTGCTGCCGAAGCTACCAAACAAGGTGCATCTGCCGAGGTGGTGAGCCTGCCCGAGCTGCAACTGCCCCTCTACGACTCGCTGGTGAGCGAGGCTGGCCCAGGGTTGGCCTCGCTAGAACAGGCGCTGAAGCAGCACAAGGGGCTAGTGATCTGCGCGCCAGAGTACAACGGCTCAATTCCCCCAGTGGTGACCAACGCGATCGCCTGGCTCTCCGTCAGCACCGAAGACTTTCGCGCCCTGTTCAACGGTCGCCCGGTGGCTTTGGCTACCCACAGCGGCGGCGGCGGCAACAAAGTCGCCCTGGCGATGCGGCAGCAGCTCTCGCACCTGGGCTGCACCGTGGTGGGGCGCGAGGTAGTGGCGACCTCTCAGAAGGCGGCGAACCCTGAGGCGATCGCCGCCCTAGTCACCCAGCTCACCGCCCTCGAGCCATCCTATGCAGGTGTGCCGGTCAAGGTGTAGCCCCCCTTACAGCCCGCCCGATCGCTGCCAAAAGAAAAATGCCGCCTGCACAATGCCGATGGTGAAGCCCAAAATGCCCCCCAGGTTGACGATCGCCTGCAATTCGTTGCGCACGATGCCCTGAATCGCCAGCTCCAGCTCCTTAGCCGACGTGCCTCGCACCCGGTCGATAATCACCTGGTCGATATTGAGAATGGGGATCACCTGGGCCACCAGCGACTCTAGATCGCGCTCTAGGTAGCGCTCTAAAATCAGCGCCAGCTCCTCACTGACCGGGTCGAGCGACTGGGTGATCACCGCCGAATTTTGCAGGCGGTTGAGCAGCTGGGTGGCCAGCATTTCCCAGTTGATCGAAGCGCCCAGGCCGCGCACAAACTCTGGCCCCAGGGTGCGAACGTAGCCCTGCACCGCCTCCCGCAGGTTGCCGCGCACCTGGCGCACGGTGGAGACCGGCAGGTTTTGCAGCGATACCCGCTGGAGCGAATCTTGCAGACGCTTTTTCAGCTGTAGCGCCAGCACCAGCTCGGCAATGCGGGCGTTGCTGACCTCACGCTCGTCGAGACAAAAGGCCCGCAGGCGGCCCAGGGCGTTGCGCACCCCAAACAGGTTGGCCACCACCCAGTAGGTGCCGCTGGTGCGCTCCCGAAAAATCGTGTCGATCACCTGAATATTGCGATCAGTGAGAAAGTCAACCACCAGCTGCCGCAGCTTGTCGGGCGGAAACACCCCGGTCAGCAGCCAGGTGGCAATCTGGTCAGCCTGCTCAGCGGTGAGCCTAAAGTCGAGCAGCACCTGGTCAAACAGCTGGTTGAGCTGGGGTTCTAAAAAGTCTTCGCGCCGCGCCCACACCCGAATTAGCCGGGGCAGCGACTTGCCAAACAGATCTTGCAGAATGGCCCCGGCAATTTGGGCGGTGCGCACCTGGGCACGGCTCTGCACCTGGTCGAGGGCCAGCTGCAACAGCCACTTGATCGCCGCCTGGATGCGCTCGGTCTGCAACAGCCGCCGCGCCAGGTTTTGCAGCTCCTCGGGGGTGAGCAGCGACCCCATAATTGTGTCGGAAATGCGCTGGGCCAGCCGCTCCTGGTTGCTGGGTATCAGCCCTGGGGTAAAGGGCAGCCGCCGCTTGCCCAGGTACAGGGCGCGGTAGGGGCGAAACAGCATTTTGATGGCGATGTCATTGGTGAAATAGCCAATCACGCCGCCGACAATCGGCGGCGCCAGCAGCAGCCATAGGTCAGCCCCAATCATTGGCGACTCACCACCAGCACCCCCATCAGCCCGGCGGCAATGGGGTAGTGAACCGCCCGCTCAAACCCTACCTGGTGGGCCAGGGCCACCTGCTCTGGCCCGGTGGGGAAGCGGTCAACGCTGGGGCCAATGTAGGCATACTCATCGGTCAGGCCCATGCCCTGGGCGGTGGGCACTACCAGGGCATCGAGGTACCAGCGCTGAAACTGCTCAGCTAGCGCCCCCTGGGGGCGATGAAAGTCGAGAATGGCGGCGCTGGCCCCAGGCTTGAGCACTCGCCGCAGCTCGGCCAGCCCCTGGGGAATGTTGGTTAGGTTGCGCAGGCCGTAGCCCATGGTGGCGGCATCGATAGAGTTGTCGCCCATGGGCAGGGCCAGGGCATCGCCCTGCACCCAGTGAATGGCAGCAGTTGGGGAAATCTGGCGTGATGCTTCGCTGGAAAGGCTGGGCGATCGCCCCCCAGGGCTGATCTTTGCCCAGCGCCCCTCGGCTACCCCCAGCAGCTCGGCAGAAAAATCTACCCCATACACCGTGCCAGACTCCCCCACCTGGCGGGCCAGCATAATCGCCAGATCGCCGCTGCCGCAGCAGACATCTAGGGCGGTGTGCCCAGGGGCCGCGCCGCACCAGCGCACGGCCATACGCTTCCACACCCGGTGGAGGCCAAAGCTAAGGCGCTCGTTGAGGCTGTCGTAGACCGGGGCAATGCGGTCAAACAGGCCCTGGATATCGGCGGCGGTTGGTGATGGCTGGGCAATTCCCACGGCGGTGCAGTAAACAAAGACCAACCTTTACTTTAGCGCCGCCGCCTACCCTCAGCTACGGTATGCCGTGGGGTTCGTTACATCTGGGTGCTCAAAGTTACCAAAACTGCTCGAAGTGCATGGTTCGATTCAGCTGGGCTCGATTCAGCTCAGCCGGGCTAAAGATTGTTGCAGTTGGTAATCTGAACTTCTCCCGCCTCCCCCTTTACGGGCGTGGGCGCGGGCGTTGTATCCGCAGCACCCTGGCAAATCACCATCGAGGTGCGCGCCGCGCCGCCGGGGTCAACGGTGGTAAAGACAACCCCGGCATAGCCGCGCAGGGCCGGGTCAACGGGGCTCGCCTGGGTGCTAGTCACATTTAGTCCAGTAGGGCTAGGGATGATCTCGTAGATGTAGTCAGGGGCCATGCCGTCTGTTACACCGAGTTCTTCGATAGAGATCGCAAAGTGGGTGTTCTCCATGTAAAAAGCCTGCTGGGCACGGTTGACCAGGCCGATGTAGTTCAGCGCTCGGGCCTGCTTGGCCCGAGCCACCTGGCTCAAAAAACTCGGCACGGCGATCGCCGCCAAGATGCCAACAATCACAATCACGACCAGCAGTTCTATCAGGGTGAACCCCCGCTGGTCGGGGGTAGTAAAGGGCCTGGCCCGCTTGTGGCAAAGGGTATCAGCCATAGTCGATGGCAAGTTTTAGGGTAGGTTTTAGGAGAAGTCGCGCTACCATCTACGCAATTTCCCTGAGAAAACCGGGTGAAAAGAGGTTGGCTTTACCTAACTTTTAATTGATCGGTTGATTGATCTGCGAACTGAGATTTTCTTTCCGTGAATCGTCAAACCGACTGAGGCTCCCTAGCTTGGCCAAAACGGTCTAAACTGTCTGACTATACCTCCTGAACCTAGAGCAATTTGGACACCGTGCCCTCTACCTCCCACAGCTCCGAAACCCTGCGTGTGTTTATGACCGGGGCCAGCGGCTGTATTGGCCACTACATTCTTGAACTGCTGCTAGAGAGCGATCGCTACGAGCTGTTTTTGCTGCTGCGCCACCCCGAAAAGCTGCGGCTGCCGGTGCAAAATAACCCCCGTGTTCACCTGCTGCAGGGCGGGCTAGAAGATATTGCCCCCTTTAAAGATCTGCTGGGCACCATTGACATTGCCATTTTTACCGCCGCCGCCTGGGGCGGTGACCCCGGCTATGTAGAGGCCATCAATGTAGAGGCCAACCTGGGGTTAATGGCCTACCTCAACCCCGATCGCTGCCAGCAGGTGATCTACTTCTCTACCGCCAGCATTTTGAATCAGCGCTGCGCCCCCCTGCCCGAGGCCGGGGAAATCGGCACCGACTACATTCGCACTAAGTACGACTGCCACCACCGCCTGCCCAACCTGCCGATTTACGACAAGATCACCACGGTGTTTCCCACCCTGGTGTTTGGCGGCGACAAAGACAAGCCCTACTCGTTTATCTCAGCAGGGCTGAGGGATGTCACCCGCTGGGTGGGGCTGGCCCGCTTCTTTCGGGCCGATGCAGGGTTTCACTTTGCCCACGCCCAGGATATTGCCACAGTGGTGAACTATCTGGTCGAGCATCCCGCCGCCGAGGGCTATCGCGAGTACGTCATCGGCAACCCGCCGCTGACGGTCAACCAGGCGATCGCCCAAATCTGCGACTACTTCGGCCAGCGCATCTGGTTTCGCATTCCCCTGTCGCCGTGGCTAGCCGACGTGCTGATCAAACTATTTCGGGTGCAGATGGCTCCCTGGGATTATTTTTGCCTGCGCTATCGCCACTTTGTCTACAATGGCGCGGTCAACCCGGCCAGCTTTGGCATGGAGCCCTACTGCTCAACCCTAGCGGATCTGCTGCGGGTGCACGGGATTGCGGGCCGGAAGCAGGTGAGGAAGATAAGGGGATGAGGAAGGCACGATCGCAGACTAGGGTCTTAACATACTGGATTTACCTATCCCAAGGATACGCGGCCCTTACTTAAGCATTTCTAAATCGCTGGAACCCTTGCTATTCGGTAGGTTAGGGAGTGTAAATCAGCGCCATTCATCCCTGGGATATTTAGTCTTTTGGGTTGATGTAAAAGAGCTGAGGTGCTAACGCCTCAGAACACACCACATAGAACTCCCGCCCTTGCTTAGAAAGTTTGGCTTGCTCACCGTTGGCACCAGTTACCTTAATCGGGGTGTTGCCATCGCAGTCAGAGCACTTGAAGTAGTAGCCATATTTCCCGTACAAAATCGTTAATTGATCACTGCCACAGGCTCGACAGGTGTGGAGCCAGGCTGCCGCAGACAGTTTGGGAGTGGCCTTAGTTGGCCCCAGCTGCGGTGAGCGCGCTAGCTGAAGCTGCGGGTTAAGCATGGGCGCAACTGCCGCATTGGCGCGAGGAATGGGGCGGCTGGTCTCGGAGCTAGATGAAAATTTTGTCGGGACAGGTAAACTGGGCGACTCGGGCTGAGGGATGTGCTGTTGCAGCAAAAACTCCGTTAACTTCGTCACCGTTTTATCGCTCCATTCAGCTCCAGCATTCTTCAAGTTGAGGGAGAATAATCCGCTGGCCCGACGGTAGGCCTCGTTCATTTCCTGAATTCTGCTGGTAATCTGATCGGCTTTGAGTACTTGCCTGGCGGCGAAACCGGGCGGGCGCTGAATTACCCCACTGTCAGAAATAGCCACTAGCCCATCAAACGGCACAGAGGTGAAGGTAAACTGGAGCGTCAGCACTTTGCGAAAGAATTGATCGACGTGGTTGTTCAACAGGGCTTTTAGCAACTCCGCCTGCCGTTCTACTTGCAACAGCGGAGAAGACATGCCCTGCCAGCTACCCCCAAAAGTCTGGCGCGACCACTCTGCCTGGGCATTCACGCGAATTTGCGTCGTAACACTTTTACTCTCGATCAGAATAAACCCGTGGTTGCTGATTAGCAGATGGTCAATTTGGGCCACTTCTCCCTGTCGCTCTATCCGCAATCCATTGAGCACCTTGATCGTGGAGTCTTCTCCAAATGCACGGCGCAGGTAAAACGCCATTTGTGATTCAGCTCTGCGACCAGCCTGCGCCTGCTTGCTGGCGTTAAGGGCCAGGGGATCCAGCTCTTTAACAATCATGCCCATGTAGATGATAAGACCGTAGCCTCCCTACAGTGCCCAATTTCGGGTTGCTAGTCCCATGGGCAGAAAGCAGGTGAATTGGCCCCACTGTCGTTTACTTCACGACCAGGCGAAAGGGCATTATGGAGTAGATGCCCCGAGGATCGTTGAGGCTGCGGATCATCTGCGTGTCATCAACAAACTGAAGCACCTGGGTGGTGACGGGGTCGTGGGCGGTGGCGCGGGCCGCGTCAGGACTGAGAAAAATTCGCAGGAACCGCTGCCACTCACCGGGTTCGGGATATTCTTGCAGCTTCCAGTCGTCGCCCAGCTCGGCCAGTTCGGCGGCGGTGGCGATCGCCCGGTCGATGCCCCCCAGCTCATCCACCAGGCCCAGATCTAGGGCGGCAGTGCCCGACCACACCCGCCCCTGGGCCAGCTCGGCTACCGCAGGCCGAGCCAAATCGCGCCCCTCGGCCACCCGGTCGAGAAAACTGTCGTAGATACTATCCACCGACCGCTGCAAAATAGCCAGCTCGGCCTCGGTCTTAGGGCGAGTGCTAGAGAAAATATCCGCCAGCTCAGCGGTTTTCACCCCGTCCCAGTTGACCCCCACCTTGGTGCCCAGGTCTTCTAGATTGAGAAAGACACCGTACACCCCAATGGAGCCGGTGATGGTGGTGGGCTGGGCCAAAATAATATCGGCCTGGGAGGCGATCCAGTAGCCGCCGGAGGCCGCCACATTGCCCATGGAAACTACCACCGGCTTGCCCGCCTCGCGCACCAGCTGAATCTCGCGCAAAATCACCTCCGAGGCGGTGGCGCTGCCGCCGGGGCTGTTGACCCGCAGCACTACGGCCTTGACGTCGTCATCCTGGCGCAGCTGGCGCAGCTGCCCGGCCAGGGCGTTGCCCGCAATTACGCCGCTCGGGCTAAAGCTGCCGCTGTCGCCCCCGTCAATAATTGGGCCTTCGGCGTAGACCAGGGCCACTTCGTTGTCAGCGCGGCGGCTCAGCAGCGGGTCTTCTACGGTTTTGGCGTAGCGGGCCAGGCCAATCTGGCGAAAGTCGAGGCTGCTGTCATCGTCGTCATCGTCGTCATCAACCTCGCCGGTAATGTCCCGCAGGGCGGCAATCACCTCATCTTCGTAGGCAATTTCGTCCGCCAGGCTTTGGGTCTCAGCCTCGGCCCCAAATAAAAACCCCTGGGTATCGGCGATGGTTTGCAGCTGCTGGGCTGACAGGTCTCTCGATGCAGCGGTGCTGGTCAGCAGGTTTTGCCACAGGTCGCCCAGCAGGCGCTGGGTTTGCTCCCGCTCTTCGGGGCTCATGGTGTCGCGGATCAGGGGTTCCACCGCCGACTTGTAGCGGCCCACCCGCGTCACCTGCACGCCGACCCCCAGCTTTTCTAGGGCCTCCGCCTGAAACATGGTCTCAGCGTAGAGACCATTCATCTCAATTTCGCCAAAGGGGTTGAGATACACCGTATCGGCTAGCGACGCCAGGGCATACTCCTGCTCGGTCCAAGAAATGTCGTAGGCCAGAATGGGCTTATCGGTGGCGCTAAAGGTCTCCAGCGCCTGGCGGATTTCTATTTGGCTGGCCAGGCCAGCGCCGACGCCAGCGCCGCTGCCCTTGAGGTACAGGGCGGTGATCCGATCATCCGTGGCCGCCTGCTCTAGGGCTAGCACCGCCTGGCGCAGGGTGATAGCGCTGGGGGTTTGGCCACCTAGCACCAGCGCGCCGGGGTCGAGGGCCTCGGGCGAGTCGGGGATCAGGGTTGACAGGTCGTAGACCAGCACCGTGTCTTTTTCGACGGTGGGGGCATCGCTCTCTTGGGACAGGCCAGCGACTAGCACCCCCACCAGCCCTACGGCCCCCAGGGTGAGCAAAAAGCCCAGCAGCAAAAAGAACAAAATCGACCCGGTCAGGCTGGCCAGGGTGTACTTCAAAAATTGCCGCATGGAGGTATTAACGCTGGGAGATGGGTATAGCCAGTCTAACGATATACGTCGGCATCTTCGGCATCTTCGTAGGTGTCGATCGCAGCGTCGTCAGGGTTTTTCATTTCTGCTTTAAAGCCGCGCAGGGTCTTGCCCAGGGCGCTGCCCAGCTCAGGAATTTTCTTGGGGCCGAAGATCAGCACGGCTACCCCAATGACGAGCACAACTTCAGTCCAGCCGAGGTTAAACATGGCGTTAGGGGGGGTGGAGGTTTGCTTAACTATACAGCCTGGGGCGATGGCGGGGGGAGCTGGTCGCCCCTGGCCCCGGCTCGATGGTCTATGCCGCTATACTGCCGCCGCTTCGGGGGCAAAGCGAAAGCCCGCCTGGCGAATGCGGTCCATGGCGACGGCCAGGCGATCGCAGTCAGCAATCAAACTCACCCGAATGTAGCCCTCGCCGCCGGGGCCAAAGGCATTGCCGGGGGTGACCACCACCCCGGTCTCTTGCAGCACCGTCAGGGCAAAGTCAGTGGAAGAGGGCATATCGGGCGGGCACTGCACCCACAGGTACATGGTGGCCTGGGGCTTCTCCACGGTCCAGCCCAGCGAGGCAAACTCGTCGATCAGAAAGTCGCGGCGCGATGAGTAGCGCTGCTGCACCTCCTCTAGGTATCGATCGGGCAGTGAAAGCGCCGTCTCCGCCGCCTGCTGCAGGGCGGCAAAGATACCGTAGTCGAGGTTGGTCTTGAGGGTGCGCAGCCCCTGAATAATGTGGGAATTGCCCACCACAAAGCCCACTCGCCAGCCCGCCATGTTGTAAGTCTTAGAGAGGGTATGAAACTCGACGCCAACCTCCTTGCCGCCGGGAATCTCCAGCAGGCTTGTGGGCTGGTAGCCGTCGAAGGCCAGCTCGGCGTAGCAGAGGTCGTGCACCAGCAAAATCTGATACTGGTGGGCAAACTCCACGGCGCGCTCAAAAAACTCGCGGGGGGCGGTGGCGGCGGTGGGGTTATTGGGGTAGTTAAAGAACAGCGCCTTGGCCCGCCGGGCTACCTCAACCGGAATGGCGTCGAAATCGATCAGCCAGTTGTTGGCGGCGGTGAGGTAGAGGTTGTAGATCTCGGCACCGGCGATCGCCGGCCCCCGAAAATGGGCCGGGTAGGCCGGGGATGGC
>QBMN01000110.1:14630-16207 GCA_003241845.1 Shackletoniella antarctica
GGTTGATAAAGGCCATCGCCAGGTGGGTGATGCCCTCCTTACTGCCCAGCAGCGGCAGCGCCTCGGCGGTGGGGTCGAGGGCCACCCCGTAGCGGCGACCATACCAGTCGGTAATGGCGGTGCGAAAGCTGGCGGTGCCCTCAAAGGGCGGGTAGCCGTGGTTAGCCGCGTCACCAATGGCGGCGCGGGCGGCCTCCACCACCGGAGCCGGGGTGGGGCCATCGGGGTTGCCCATGCCCAGGTCGATCAGGTCAAGGCCCTGTTCGCGGGCGCGGGCCTTGAGTTCATCCAGGCGGGCAAACACGTAGGGGGGCAGGGCGCTAAGGCGGTGGGCAGTGGGCATCCAGTCGAGGGTCATGGCTGCACCTCCGGGGCAACGCTAGCAGCAGAGCGAACGGCAGCGGCCCTGGGGCGCAGCTCAGGGCACAGGGGCGACACCATCGCCGCCATCACCGCCTCGGGGGCCACCGTAAAGGGCAGGTGGTGAATGTCAGAGCCTTCGCGACAGGCAAATGCCGCCGCCTGGTGCAGCTGGCTCAGGGTGATTTCCCCCAGGCCCAGGTCGGTTAGGGTTTGGGGCAGCCCAGCGGCCTTGTAAAACGGCAGCAGCTGCTGGCGAGCGGCGCGGGCCAGGGCGGCATTGCCCCCCATTTCTTCGAGGCGCAGCTGCACCAAAATACCGTAGGCCACCTTTTCACCGTGGAGAATGCCGTGGCTAGCGGGCAGCTGGGTGAGACCGTTGTGCACCGCGTGGGCCGCTACGGTGCGGCACTGGGCACCGCCAATGCCGCCCACCACCCCGGCCAGCAGCACGGTGGCATCGACCACCTCCTGCCACTCGGCGCCGCCCCACTGGCGCAGGGCCGCCGGGGTCTTTTGCAACAGAATATCGCGCAGCACCCGAGCCTGCTGCACCGCCGCCACCATCAGGGTCTGCTGGCTGGTGCCGCTGCTGATGGCGGCCTCATACCACTTGGCCAAGCCGTCGCCAATGCCCGCCACCAGGGTGCGCCGAGGGGCGGTGCGAATCAGCGCATAATCAAGAATTAAAAGGCTGGGGCAGGTATCCAGGGCCACGTCGTAGAGAAAAGCTCCCTGGTCAGAGTAGACGTTAGCGAGGGCTGTCCAGGCGGCGCAGGTGGCCCCCGAGGTGGGCACCGTGACCACGGGCCGATGGATCTGGTGGGCCAGCAGCTTGGCCGCATCCAGCGCCTTGCCGCCGCCAATACCGATGACCAAGTCGGCCCGGTGGTCAGCGGCGGCAGCGCGCAGACGGGCCAGGGCCGCCTCACTACAGTCGCTGCCGTAGGGCGCAGTCTGAGCCGTCAGGCTCTCCTGTGCGAGAGCGTCAACCAAGGGAGCGGTCAGCCTGAGGCTGTGGCTGCCGCCCACAATTAGCGGGCGCTGGCCCAGACGGGCGATAGCAGCTCCCTGGGCCGTTAAAATACCGTCTCCCCGGACAACCTGGGCCGGAGCGATGGCGAGGGTAGGCAGTTGGGCGGTGGTCATGGGTGAAGAGTAGGTGGGTGGACGGGTAAGGGGTAGGGAGTAGATGGGTAAGAGGGGCTAGGTGGGGC
>QBMN01000111.1 GCA_003241845.1 Shackletoniella antarctica
TTTGGTTACCACTACTCTATTTCAGAAGCCCTCTCTCGTTTTGGCGAAGGTATTGTAAGACCTATCAGGCCAAGTACCCAGAGGTGGCCACCTACCTAACCAAAGACCGAGATGTGCTGCTCATCTGCTTTGATTTCCCCGCTGAGCATTGGGCGCATATTCGCAGCGCCAATCCTATCGAGTCCACCTTTGCCACCGTGCGCCTCAGAACCGATAAAACCCGAGGTTGCGTCTCCAAAGACTCTATCCTTGCCCTGGTTTTCAAGTTGGTCGAGGGTGCCCAGAAAAGTTGGCGCAGAATCCGAGGCTTCAAATACCTCTCTGATGTGATTAAAGGAGTCCCGTTCAAAGATGGACTACGAGTGGAGAACGACACCCAGTTAATAGACCAGCAGCAGGATGCCGCTTGATTTCCTGTCATACACCAGATTTGACTATATCTCAGAGAAAACTCAAATCTGCTGTCTCGGCGAAAATCCTTTATCCATAAGGGTTTCAGGAGTTTTCTGTACCACTAAGCCTCCCCCCTTAGCCGCAACCCACCGTCCCACCCATAATCAATTCCTTTTTACCGTAAGCAGTGCGTCACGCGGCGCGGTGGCACGCCCTACCGCAAGTCACTGTTTACACAATCTCCAGGTAGATTCACTTTCCTCGGTGGCCTAGAACCAAAAACCCCGGATTCTGAACAAGAAACCGGGGTTGGGCGAGCTAGGCCCCTATGCGTCTAGACGAGGAAATATCCCTAGCTGGCCAAGTATTCGCGAATATCTGACTGGCGCTTGCGCAGTTTGGTCAGGGCTTCGCGTTCAATTTGGCGTACCCGCTCGCGGCTTATAGAGAGCATGTCGCCGATCTTAGCCAGGGTCATGGTCTTGCCATCGGCCAGGCCAAAGCGCAGGGCCAGCACCTCCCGCTGCTGGGGCGTCAAATCACCCATAAGGCGCTCTAGGTCTTGGCGCAAAGATACCTGGGTGGCAAAATCTTCTGGAGAAAGGCCGTCGTCTTCAAGCAGCTCGCCCAGTTCGGTATCTTGGTTGTCGCCCACCTTGAGGTCAAGGGAAAGAGGTTGACGAGACTTTTCGAGATAGTCGCGCACCTGCTTGACGGTTAGATCGCACTCGATCGCTAGCTCGGCCATGGTAGCGGCTCGACCATGGCGCTGAGACAGGGTGCGCTGGGCCTTCTTGAGCTTGTTGAGCTTTTCGGTAATGTGAATGGGCAGGCGAATGGTGCGACTTTTCTCAGCGATCGCCCGGGTGATTGCCTGACGAATCCACCAGTAGGCGTAGGTTGAGAAGCGATAGCCCTTGGTGGGGTCAAACTTTTCAACGCCCCGCTGCATGCCAATGGTGCCTTCCTGGATCAGGTCGAGCAGGTCGACGTTGCGCTTAATGTATTTTTTGGCCACCGATACCACCAGGCGCAGATTAGCTTCGACCATTTTGCGCTTGGCCAGGCTGCCATCTCGCACAGTTCTTTTCAGCTCGGCTAGGGGCAGATCTACCGCTTCAGCCCACTCTTCTAGGTTTAACCCATGGCCAGCGGCTTCCTCTAGGTCTTTGCGCTTTAGCTCTAGGGTCGTCAGCTTCTGCACCTGCTTACCCAGCACGATCTCTTCTTCGTGGGTGAGTAGAGGCACTTTACCAATCTCTTTCAGGTAGGTGCGAACCAGGTCTGTAGAATTTTGCGCAGTTCTCATAGATCGGCAAAGTAGGGAATAGCAACGAAGAAATGATCAGAGGTTGTAACCCCTGTATGGGGGCCTGCGTATAGACAGACTGATGAGAGTAGCCGTGGCTAAAGCCTGGCCCTAACCGACTACTCCTCTTCAGCCACAACCCTAGTGACGAGAACGAACCGGAACTGGAATTGGCTCAGCCTCGAGCGCCGCTTCCTCGGAACGTCGCTTGAGTAACCATGCTGCTGCTACTGCGGCAGCACCAGCTTCGACGAGTGGACCAATAATATCCATGGGGCAAAATTCGTAGATGAGGTGTTATTGCTCTTTATGTGAATAACTGTAACATTTATTAAGCTGATCGTGAATGGTGATTAATACTTAGCTGCTGCTGCCTCTAAGGGCCTGCATTCCAATAGAATAGAGCGCTTGACGGCCGCTTGTTGCATTCCAGAAGACATATTTTTGGGGATCTTGGCTGAGGTATTCTTAGAATCTAAAGAGAATGTTAATAAAAGTCTGAGATTTATTTACATGGAGTAGCCCTTGTATGAATTTTCTCCGGCCTCTCAGGCGGAGAGGGAGAGCTGAGATCCCTGGGTGGTTTTCGCCACATCAATGCGAGTCTGAAAGGCTGCCCGAAAATGAGGAATGTGGGTGACGGTGAGAATGCAGGCAAAGTCAGCCGAGATCGCATTGATGGCGGCGATCAGGCGATCGCAGCCCTGCTGATCTTGGGTGCCAAAGCCCTCGTCGATGATCAGCAGCTGTAGGGCTAGGCCCGATCTCTGGGCCAGCAGCCGAGCCAGGGCTAGCCGCAGGGCAAAGTTGACCCGAAAGGCCTCGCCGCCGGAGTAGGTTTCGTAGGGGCGGGTGCCTCGGGCGTCGGCAATCAAAATATCTAAAGTGTCGATCACGCCCTGGCCGCGCTTGGTGGCCCGCTGGGTAAGAAACTGCACGTGGAGCTGGTGGGCGCTGAGACGACCCAGTAGGTGGTTGGTTTCGGCCTCGAGCTGGGGCAGCAGGTTTTCGATCATCAGCGCCTGAATGCCGTTGCGACCAAAGGCCTGGGCTAGCTCGTGGTAGACCCGCTGCCGCTGGCGTACGGCCCCTAGCGCTTGCTGCTTTTGGGTTAGCCCCTGCCGGAGGTCTTCGAGGTGCTGGCGTGACTGACCCAGGGCACCGAGCTGGGCGAGCAGTGCATCGCGCTGGTGCTGGCGGGCGGCGATCGCCTGGTCTAAACCCTCTAGGGCGCTGGGGTCGTAGGCCAGGGTTTGCCACTCGGCGGTGACGGCGGCCAGGTCTGCGTTGAGCTGATCGAGCTGCTGCCGCTGCTGCTGCCGGTGGCTTTGCGCTGCTGCCATGTGGGCCTGGGCCTGGGGCTGTTGCTGACGGGCCTGCCCTAGATCGCCGTGGCGCTGCCGCCAGGTTTGGGCGACCTGAAGCGCCTGCCGCACGGCCTGGTGGCGGTCAAGGTCGTAATTGAGCTGGGCCACATCGGCCAGCACGGCAGCCAGCGCCTGCCCCTGGGCACCGTGCTGGAGCTGGTCAAGCTCACTGTTGAGCTGGGCTAGATCGGTCTCGAGCTGCTGCTGCTGCTGAGCTAGCTTTTGCTGCCGCCGCCGCCCCTGGGCCAGATCGTGGTGCTTAATCTCGGCCCAGCGCAGCCGGTCGACCTGGCCGCGCACCAGGGCGTGGTCGCGATCGTCGTAGGCCAGCTGGGCTAGGGTTTCGTCGATGTGGTTGAGCTCGGTGCGCAGGTCGAGGGCGTACTGGTGGTCGGTGAGGCTCTGGCCCAGGCGCTGCTGCTCAGTCTCAAGGGTCTGGATCTGCGCTTGCATCGTCACCTGGGAGGCCATTTGGGCGGTGAGCTGCCCCTGCTTTTGCAGCACTGGGGCGTAGGCCTCTAGCTCGACTTCTACGGCGCGGTACTCCTGGCGCAGCACCTGAATTTCGCGCTCTGAAGCAGCCAGCTGCTCTCGAATGACCCAGATTTCTTCCTGTAGCTCTTGCTGCTGCTGGCGGTGGCGGTTGGCCACCAGGGTGCGGTGGTGGTCGGCCAGGGGGCGATCGCACAGGGGGCAGGCCGCCTCGGGCTGCACCAAAAACCCCAGCTTTTGGGCAATCTGGGCAATCTGGGTCTCGCAGCGGCGCTGGTTGGCCTGCAACACCTCCATAAAGCTGCGGCGCTCTAGACCTTTTTCGCGCACCTGCTCCTGGTAGGCGCGGCGCTGCTCCAGGTAGCTGAGGGTGGCGGTGACTTCCTGGGCGGTGACGGCGAGCTGGGGGCGATCGCCCTGCTGCTGCTGAAGCTGGTGGGCCGTGGCGGTGAGTTCTTCTAGGCGGGTTTGCAGCCGGGTTTGGGCCTGCTCTAGACCCGACTCTAGCTGCCGTCGCCGCTGCTGTAGCGGCTCGGCCTGAAGCTGGAGGGCATCTAGGTGCTTGAGCTGGGTCTTGGCGTTCAAAAACTGCTGACGGGCCGTTTTCACCGTTTCGCCCTGGCTCAGCAGTGCCGTCAGGTCGGCCAGCTGGGCCTGCACTGCCGCCAGCCGCATTTGGGTTTGGCTCAGGCGGCTGCGGGTGTGCTCTGACTCGGCTTGCCAGGCCGCCTCTAGGGTCTGGCGCTGAGCTTGCAAGACCTGATAGCGCTGAAACTGCTGGTTGAGCTGGGCATCTTCGGTCTCTAGGGCGGCTAGCTCGGCCAGGCCTGATTCAATCTCGGGGGCCTGAGCCAGCAGGCGATCGCGCTCCTGCTGCTCGGCGGTGAGACTGGCCAGGGTAGATTCGCTCTGGTGCAGCAGGGTGGTGAGGTGCTGCTGCCGCTGCCCCTGCATTTCTAGCTGCTGCTGCTGGCCTTGGCAGCGCTGCTCTAGGGCGTGCAGTGCTTGGAGCTGATCGCGATCGCGATCCTGCTGTTGATCTAAGCTGTGCAGCTCTTGCTGTAGCTGGGCCTGGCGGTGGATGGTGGGCTCGTAGTTGGCGATCGCGGCGGTCAGCTCATCGAGCTGGGTTTGGCGCAGGGTAGCTTCGGCTTTGGCCTGGCGGGCCTGGTCTTTGGCTTTTTCGGCCAGGTGGTCATAGTTGTGCAGCTTCAGCAGGTCAGCGAGAATCTGCTTGCGATCGCCTGGCCGCTTGAGCATAAAGTCGTCGGCTCCGCCCTGGCGCAGGTAGGCGGAGTTGATAAACGTGTCGTAGTCGAGCCTGAGGTGACGGCAGATCATCAGCTGGGTGGCCCGCACCCCGCGCTGGGTCAGCACTCGCCAGCCTGCCTCGGCCTGCACCTGAAACTCTAGACTGGTGCCCTGGGTGCGGTGGCGGCTGCGAATCACCCGGTAGGTGTGGTCGCCCTGGTAAAACTGGAAGGCGACGCGGGCCTCTAGCTCGCCCTGGTGAATGATGTCGTCATCGGCGGCGACCCGGCTCTGGCCCCACAGCGCCCAGGCGATCGCCTCTAGCAGCGACGACTTGCCGGCCCCGTTTGGCCCGGCCACGCAGACCACATGCAGCCCGCTAAAGTCGAGGCTGCCGTCGCGGTAGCTGAGAAAATTCTTGAGCTGAATGTGCTTGGGAATCATCGGTACATTCGCACCACTCCCCCAAGCCTACAGTACAGGCGAACTTAAAGTACACCTGTATTCTCAAAAAAGACAGCTGTCTCTGTAACTACTTCCACCATAGCCATCCACCATAGCCATCCACCATAGGCAAAGGCCAGACGTGATTAAGTCACATCTGGCCTTTACTACCGCTCAAAATACGGAAGCGGTGGGATTTGAACCCACGAGGGAAGGTTTACTCCCCTACCTCCTTAGCAGGGAGGCGCTTTCGACCACTCAGCCACGCTTCCAAAAGAGTAGTTCTTTGTTGGTTCTTCGTAATATTAGCAGAGACTTGCCAGAGACAAGAGCATAGTCGCAGAGTTTTTAGTTGTTCTCCTGCTCTATTCCTGAGGCTCTACCCGCATCACCGGCGGCTGCCAGTCGCTAAAGCCTTCCATGTGGCCCCAGTAGGCGCGGTAGCCAATGATCGCCCACACCAGGGCAGCCAGCAGCAGCACCCCGGCCCCCAGGGTGCGCCAGTTTTTGTTGCCGCGCAGGTAGACCAGGGTGGGGGCAGCCAGCACGCCGCCTAGCCCAGTGAGAATGAAGCCCAGCCCGGCCACCAGGGGCTGTTGAGTTTGGCCCAGATCAATCATGCGCGCCCCCACAACTATAGATGTCAGGCCCGCAAAGAACGCGTAGATCGTTAGGGGGAATAGATCCCAGCCCTGGGCGATCGCGATCGCCGCCGCCACGTACAGCCCGCCAAACAGCACCGTGGTCTCGCCAAAGGAAATGTTGAAGCTGCCCGGTACGGGCCAGGTCAAGGTCATGTGCAGGCCAGTGATCAGAGCGATCGCCCCCACCAGCCCAAAGCCCGGTATCCACCGCTTGAGGTTGGCCCCATCCAGACCGCGATAGACAAAGTCGGCCAGCAGCACTAGCCCAGCCACCATATTGATCAGCATGAGGGTGATGTAGTCGATAAACATGGGTGGGCTTAGAACACAACGCTTTATATCCTATCTGCTGAGAGTGTTCTAGCTAAATGCCTATCCAGAGTTTTACGGCAACAGGCCCCACGGGCAGAGTTTGCAACCTCAAAGGGGACGTCTATTTAGATGGAATACTCTGCCGGGGTGAAAGGAAGGTCACAGAGCGCTGACATGCCTCCGGGGTAACCGTATTAGCTGATACCTATGCCCATGACATCAACTGCTAAAAGTAAATGCAGAAGGTCAATCACCTATTCATATCAAACACCCGTTCGGTGAGCAGAATGCGGTTTTTGGGGTGTTGGTCTCAAGGAAAAAATTCGAGAGCATTTGCGCCTAGGGTTCCGGCTTGGTTGAG
Source organism: Shackletoniella antarctica (assembly GCA_003241845.1). Classification (GTDB taxonomy): domain Bacteria; phylum Cyanobacteriota; class Cyanobacteriia; order Phormidesmidales; family Phormidesmidaceae; genus Nodosilinea; species Nodosilinea antarctica. The sequence goes on from QBMN01000111.1 coordinate 6,574, forward strand.
GCTAAGGCTTCTAAAAACTGAGTGACTGGTCCGAGAGGTGCAGCCAGGCGGCAGCGCTCTAGCCTGGTTCACGGAGGGATAAAAGCCCGGGAGGAAGAATGCAGTTCTTAGGTGAACTGCGTTTTACTCTCGGGTTTTATAGTACCTAGCCACTCGGTAGTCACGAACATAGGTCAGGAGCCTAGAACGATGGAACATAGTGTATTTTCCTACGGCATCATTGCCTTTTTGCTCGGCACTTTAGGTGTTGGGGTGTGGGCCTCTCAGCAAATTAAGGGCGACAGCGTCAACTTTTTGGTGGCGGGTCGGGGGCTGTCGCTGCCCCTGGCGGCGGCAACGCTGATGGCCCAGTCGGTGGACTCCAACGCCACCCTGGGCAACACCGATTTAGCCTCAGAGTTTGGCTTTTGGGCAGGGGCGGCGCTGCCCCTGGGGCTGTCTCTCTGTCTGTTGCTCACGGGTCTGTTTCTCGCCAAGCCCATGAACCGCATGGGGCTAATCACCATCCCTGACTTTTACCGGGTCAAGTATGGCCGCACCGTAGAGCTGATTGCCGCCTGCATTATGTGCGTGAGTTTCTCTTTTTTGCTGGCGGGCAACCTGGTGGCCGGGGGCTACATGTTCCAGAGCTTTTTGGGCACCAGTTACTTTGGCGGCATCACCCTGCTGGCGCTGCTGGTGCTGGTTTACACGGTGTCGGGCGGGCTGTTTGCGGTGGCCTACACCGATTTTATTCAGGTGATGATTGCCCTGGTGGGGGCCTGGGCACTGCTGGCCTTTGTGCTGGCCAACTTTGGCCTAACCGTTGACCCTGGCATGGGGCCTGGGGCGATCGACCAACTCACCGCTGTGAGTTCTGGGGCGGCAATTAACTGGGCCAGCATTATTGCCCTCGGGTTTGGCAATATGGTGGCGATCGACTTCATGGCCCGTATCTTTGCCGCCGACAGCCCAGAGACGGCTCAAAGAGCCTGCTTTATTGCCTCTGCTGGCACGTTGATTATTGGCATCCCGTTTTCGATTATTGCCCTGGGGGCGGGGGGCATTCTCAGCCAGGCGGGCATTGTGGCCGATGGGCCGGTGCTTTTCGCCATGCTCAAGGGGGTGGTGCCGCCGATTTTGGGGCTGCTGGTGCTGGCGGCAATTTTGTCGGCCTCTCTGTCTACCGCCGATGGCGCAATTTTGGGCACCTCGTCGGTGCTGGCGCACAACGTCATGGGCATCCGTCACTCGAGTGCCCACGGGGCTGGGGGCGACAAGCTGCTGCTAGTTACCCGCCTGATGGCGGTGGTAATCACCATCTTGGGAGTAGTGCTGGGACTAAAGGTACCGCAAACGGGGGTGCTGCTGCTGCTGGCCTTTGACATGAGTTTTGCCGGTCTAGTGGTGCCGCTGATTGGCGGTCTGTTTTGGCCTCAGGCCACCCGTCAGGGGGCGCTGGCCTGCATTCTGGTGGGGTCGCTCACCCGACTGGCATTTTTTAGCCTGATGCCGACGATGTTTGGCGTTGACAACACGCTGCTGTACTTCCCCAACAATCTGTTTACGATTGATTTTGACGGCTTCCCCACAATGATTAGCCCGCTGCTGGGTTTAATCGCGTTTGTGGTGGTGTCGAAGCTCACCTACAAGCCTCTCACTGCTGAGCAGCAGCGGGAGGAGGTATTGGCAGGGGTGCGATCGCTGTAACGCAAAGATATCAGCTCTACCTAAAAGCCCCTATCTATGGTTGAAGGGGCTTTTTTTTGCGAAGCCTCGTACTAAACCCAGATAGTACACCCCAAAACGATCAGCCTTATCATGCAGGCCACCAGTGATAGTTGGTCAGGGCTTTAATCTCGGATTGCACCGACAGCAGCGTGCGGCAGCGTGCCTCAAGGACATCTTCGCGATCACTGAGGCTGTCAAAGCAGCGATTGACTGGTAGCGGCATTTCTAAAGCATTATCGACCGATCGCCATTTTGAGCAAGCAGGGTTCATCCGCCTACTGCGACCCACGGCATAACGACGCTATTAGGCCACAGGCGGCAACCCGCCTGAGAACAATCGTGAACACCGACCCTGCTCAGTCGGCCACTCTTTCTACAATGCTCTTATACAGAGATTTAGAGATGATCCAGGGAGAGCGGAGCCATGCAACCCACCCAAAATTTATTTACCGAAAAAGCTTGGGATGCCATTGTGCGATCGCAAGATATCGCCAAGCAGGCCCAGCAGCAGCAGATCGAGAGCGACCATCTGCTGCTGGCGCTGCTCGACCAAGCTGGCCTGGCCAGCAGCATTTTTGCCAAGCTGGGAGTAAATGGAACTCAGCTGCGCGATCGCACCGAGGGTTTTATCAATCGCCAGCCTAAGGTGTCTGGGTCAGGCTCGTCGGTGTACCTGGGCAAATCCCTCGATGCGCTGCTCGACCGGGCCGATAAGTACAAAAAAGACTACGACGACGAATATATTTCCATCGAGCACCTGATCTTGGCCTACCCCGGCGACAGTCGCTTTGGTAAAAGCCTATTTCAAGACCTCGGGCTCAGCGAAGCCAAGCTCAAGCAAGTCATTCAAGAGATTCGAGGTACCCAGAAAGTGACCGATCAAAACCCCGAGGGCAAATACCAATCGCTTGAAAAATACGGGCGCGACCTCACTGACGCCGCCCGCCGGGGCAAGCTCGACCCGGTGATTGGCCGCGACGACGAGATTCGCCGCACGATTCAGATTCTCTCGCGGCGCACCAAAAATAACCCGGTGCTGATCGGCGAGCCGGGGGTGGGTAAGACTGCGATCGCCGAGGGCCTAGCCCAGCGCATCGTTAAGGGCGATGTACCAGAATCCTTACAAAAGCGTCAGCTGATTACTCTGGATATGGGGTCACTGATAGCCGGAGCCAAGTATCGCGGCGAGTTTGAAGAACGCCTTAAGTCGGTGCTCAAAGAAGTCACCGACTCCGAAGGCCAGATCATTCTCTTTATCGACGAGATCCACACTGTCGTGGGGGCTGGGGCCACTCAGGGATCTATGGATGCGGGCAACCTGCTCAAGCCCATGCTGGCCCGTGGTGAGCTGCGCTGTATTGGCGCGACCACACTTGACGAATACCGTAAATACATCGAAAAAGACGCCGCCCTGGAGCGCCGCTTCCAGCAGGTCTACGTCGACCAGCCCACGGTAGAGGATACAGTTTCGATTTTGCGCGGACTAAAAGACCGCTATGAAACCCACCATAACGTCAAAATATCTGACGGAGCGCTAGTCGCGGCGGCTACCTTATCGACTCGGTATATCAGCGATCGCTTTCTACCTGACAAAGCCATTGACCTGGTTGACGAAGCTGCTGCCAAGCTGAAGATGGAAGTAACGTCTAAGCCTGAAGAGCTGGACGAGGTAGATCGCAAGATTCTCCAAATTGAGATGGAGCGTCTATCACTGCAAAAAGAGAGTGACCCTGCATCTAAAGAACGATTAGATCGATTAGATCGTGAACTTGCTGATCTAAAGGAGAATCAGGCGAACTTGAATGCTCTCTGGCAGTCAGAAAAAGACGTTTTAGATCAGCGTAAAGCCGTTAAAAGCAAAATTGACCAAGTTGAAGTTGAGATCCAGCAGGCAGAACTGGCCTACGAATTGGAGAAAGCTGCTGAACTCAAGTACGGTAAGCTCACTGATCTCCAGCGCCAGCTTGAAGCCGCCGAAACCAAACTGGCAGAGATGCAAACCTCTGGCCGTTCTCTAACTAGAGAAGAAGTCATTGAATCTGACATCGCCGAAATCATCTCCAAGTGGACGGGCATCCCCGTCAGCAAGCTGGTGCAGTCAGAAATGACGAAGCTGCTGCTGCTTGAAGACGAGCTGCACGAGCGGGTGATCGGCCAAGACGAGGCGGTGACGGCGGTGGCCGATGCGATCCAGCGATCGCGCGCCGGGCTGGCCGACCCCAACCGCCCCATCGCCAGCTTTATCTTTCTTGGCCCCACCGGGGTGGGCAAAACCGAGCTGGCCAAGGCCCTAGCCGCCTACCTATTTGACACCGAAGAGGCCCTGGTGCGCATCGACATGTCTGAATACATGGAGAAGCACGCCGTCTCGCGGCTAATCGGTGCGCCTCCGGGCTATGTGGGCTACGACGAGGGCGGCCAACTCACCGAGGCCATTCGCCGCCGCCCCTTTGCGGTGATTCTCTTCGACGAGATTGAGAAGGCCCACCCCGACGTGTTTAACGTCATGCTGCAAATTCTTGACGATGGCCGCGTCACCGATGCCCAGGGCCGCACGGTCGACTTCAAAAACTCCATCATCATCATGACCAGCAACATCGGCTCTCAGTTCATTCTCGACGTGGCGGGCGACGACACCCAGTACGAAGAGATGAAAGCCCGCGTCATGGAGGCTTTGCGGGGCAGCTTCCGGCCCGAGTTCCTCAACCGGGTCGATGAGATGATCATCTTCCACGGGCTGCTCAAGTCGCAGTTGCGCAACATCGTCAAGCTGCAAATTATGCGCCTCGAAGAACGCCTGGCCGATCGCAAAATGGCCATTACCCTGTCAGAGCCGGCCCTCGACTTCTTGGCGGAGGTGGGCTATGACCCAGTCTACGGTGCCCGGCCGCTGAAGCGAGCCATCCAGCGAGAGCTAGAAACACAGATCGCCAAAGCGATTTTGCGCAGCGAGTTTGGCGAGGGCGACACCATCGTGGTGGATGTCGAAAACGAGCGCCTGTCCTTCAAGCATCAGCCCGCTGAGGTACTGACGGTGTAGCGGCCCGACCTTGGGTTTTGGGGAATTTGATTGGGTCAGACATTCCCCAGAACATGCGGCTTTAAACCTGGGCATCTTTCCTCAGAATTTCTTAGAGTGTGAACCTTTAAAACGAGCCATTGCATTTCAAACGACTACAGTTGCCGGAACCACAAGGCTTTGGCACCATATCTGAATGGGGGGCAGGCATTTTTACTGGGACGGCTGGTACAAAGTTTCAACAGCTTTTCCGTAGAATTTCGGAACTCATTTGGGTATGATGTTGTTATGAAGTGCCCATAATTTTTCGGTTTTAACGCCTACCGCTGGCCTTGGTCATGGGCAACCCATCAGGAACATCACAGTGGCGGGCCGGGTTCCCGGTTTTTAGTCGATTAGTACCAGGTTCAGGTGGGGATCTTGCACTCTCCCCTAGGCAGAACTCCGCCCTTGGACTTGGATTAGGTTTATTTAACAGAGATGGGGTTGACTATGAACATCGCTCACGATAGCTCAAAGCACGGCTACAGGAACGTTATGGAAATCCTGGTAGCCGAAGAGGTAGATAAACAGGTCAAAACCCTACAACCCCGCGTGTTGAAATACCTCAAGCGGGTCGAAGTCGAGACCTTTGCCCTCAATCATCTGCCTTCCCTCTATGCCTCCAGCGAGAAAGGCTGGCAGCATCAGTACGAAAAAGCCAAACGAGAGCTGCACAACCAGATCAAAAATTCTGTCCAGCAGGCCTTTGCGGCGGTGCAGGTCGACCCCATTCGTGCCTCCGAACCCCTGAGTTTGCCCCACGACGAGGCGGCGGCAGGTGCCCTCAACGCCCTGCGAGAAATGCTCAAGCAGCCCGATCTAAGCTGGGAAGGGGCGATCAACCGTCTGCGGTCGGTAGTGGGCATGCGGAACCCGATGCCCACCGACGCAGGGGCGGCGGGCAGCTCTCACCGGACTCGCTATCAAGATGCCTCTGCCTCTGCGATGACCAGCGCCGAGCGAGGCGACGATAGCCATGCTCAGCACCTGCGACCCGGCACCTACGGGGCTGAGGTGTCGTGGCAAAAGACCCACGACACCTCTGGCGAAAATTTTGACTGGAACGATTCTCGCTACCAGAAATAGTTCTCGGTAACCGCTTAATTTGTTTTGCGCCTGCTCCGTCCAGCCCTGTTAAGGTGGGGCAGATTTAGGGGGCGATCCCTTGGGGTGGTCGCTAAGCCTAGGACTTCTAGTCCTAGGCTCAAAGCTGAAATCCTCTGAAGAGGATTGGGGGTCGAGTTCCCCAGTCTGTTTTAGCAGACTTTTTCTGTGAGCCAGGGAGTTCACTCTCTGGTGGTTGTGGCCGGAGTCCATTAGCCTATGGGTGTTTCAGGAATAGTTTAGCCACCTTGATAGGGCGGCCTGTTCTGTTGTACCTAGTACTCTGTGGCATGAGGCGGACAGGGAAGCGCCGAGGTGTGGAGCTAGCCTTTTGGGTTTGGAGCTATATCAAACCCGCCTGGGTCAGCAGCGCTGGCGGGATGCCCAACGCGATCACCCCCTGGCTCAGGCTGGCGGCAGTTGCGGGGTCAACGGCCTCATAAATATCAATGGCGCGGCGAAACGATCGCAGTGCCTCGGGCAGCTGCCCCAGCTTAAATCGGGCTACTCCTAGGTTTTGGTGGGCCTCTGGATAGTTGGGGTCAAGGGCGATCGCCCGCTCGTAGGCCGCGATCGCCTCGTCTAAATATCCCCTGGCCCGGTGGGTGGCCCCCAGGTTGTAGTGGGCGATCGCCAGGTTCGGCTCAGCGGCGATCGCCTGCTCAAACAGGTCAATGGCCCCCTCTAGTTCGCCCTGGGCTTTCTTCAGACTGCCGTAGTTGATCCATGCGCCCAGCTTGAGCCGGGGGGGCACCGACTGAGCCAGAGCCGCTTCATAGTCGCTGGCCGCTTTGTCAGGGTGGTCGGCCTGGGCTAGGGCGCGGTGGTAGTGCAGCTCGTAGCGGGTCAGGTCGTCGGTTTGGGTCTGCTCTAGTGCGCGGTTGAGCAGCGGTAGGGCAGTGGCCGATTGGTCAGACTCGACGTAGAGGGCCGCGAGCTTGTTCAGCAGGTAGCCGTCGTCAGGATGCTCCGCCAGGTAGCCCTCCATGGTGGTGCGGGCGCGATCAAACTTGCCCCGCTGCACGACGATGGCGGGGTCGTAGCCGGTGTGGTGCAGGGCAACCTCGCCCAGGGTAATTACCTGCCAGCGAGCATCCTGGGCTTGCAGCGCCGCCACGCTATCGTCCACCGTCTCGTGGTAGGGGCGGTTAAAGGTGATTTCTGGCCGACGGCGAAAGCAGCGGGTGATCAGCGTGTAGGGGGCCTGGGGTGCGCTCAGCTCCAGGCGCAGCAGGTTGAGAGCCAGCACGTCCCCAGCCGCGATATCCCCCAGCGGCTGGCCCTGGTCAAGGCTTTGCAGCACCTGGGCCGTCTCTGATAGCAGCACCTCGTCGGCATCCAGCACCAGTACCCACTCGCCGGTAGCGTGGCGCAGCGACTCGTTGCGGGCGGCGGCAAAGTCGTTCATCCAGGCAAAGCTGTGGATCTTGGCCCCGTAGGATTGGGCGATCGCCACGGTGTCATCCGTTGACCCCGTATCGACCACCACGATTTCGCCTACTACTCCCTGCACCGTCTCAAGCGTGCGGGCCAGGGTGGCGGCCTCGTCTTTAACAATCATGCAGAGGCTAATCATCAGCCTTCTCCTAGGGCCAGGTGTGCCCGCGCGATCGCCTGGCGCACCTGGTTAAAGCCGGTGCCGCCGTAGCTGTTGCGGGCCGAGACCACCTGCTGGGGGGCGATCGCGCCATAGATATCGTCCTCAAAGGCGGGGTGAATCGCCTGCCATTCTTCGAGGGTCAGCTCGCGCAAGAGCTTGCCCGCCGCCAGCGATGTCTTCACCACCTTGCCCACCAGGTTGTAGGCCTCGCGGAAGGGCACCCCCTTGGTGGCCAAATAGTCGGCCACATCGGTGGCGTTGGAGTAGTCTTCGTTCACCGCCTGGCGCAGGCGCGGCACCTGGAAGTTGACCCCCTCGGCCAGCAAGATGGTCATCGCCTCGACGCAGCCGCGCACGGTGTGAACCGTGTCGAAGATCGCCTCTTTGTCTTCTTGCAGGTCTTTGTTGTAGGCCAGGGGCAGGCCCTTCATCATCACCAGCAGGCCTTGCAGGTGGCCAAACACCCGGCCCGTCTTGCCCCGCACCAGCTCCGGCACGTCGGGGTTTTTCTTCTGGGGCATGATGCTGGAGCCGGTGGAGCAGCTGTCGTTGAGGGTGACAAAGCTAAACTCCTCCGAGGCCCAGAGAATCATTTCTTCAGACAGGCGCGACAGGTGCACCATGATCAGGCTGGCGGCGCAGGCAAACTCAATGGCAAAGTCGCGATCGCTCACCCCATCTAAACTGTTGCCGTACACCTTCTCAAACCCCAGCAGCTCAGCCGCATATTGGCGGTCGATGGGGAAGGTCGTCCCCGCCAGGGCACCGCAGCCCAGGGGCGAAATATTCACCCGCTTTTGCAGGTCGTGCAGCCGCTCCCAGTCGCGCTGGGCCATGTCAAAATAGGCCAGCAGGTGGTGGGCCAAACTTAGGGGCTGCGCCCGCTGGAGGTGGGTATAGCCAGGGATCAGGGTTTCCACATGGGCTTCGGCAATGCCCAGTAGGGTCTGCTGATACTGGCGCAGCTGGGACTGGATGGCCTCGATCTGGGCGCGCAGGTAGAGGCGCAGGTCGGTGCCCACCTGGTCGTTGCGGCTGCGGGCGGTGTGCAGCTTTTTACCCACATCGCCCATTAGCTCCGTCAGCCGGCGCTCGACGGCAAAGTGTACGTCCTCGGCTTCGACGCCGGGGTTAAACTCACCAGCGCGAAACTCCTGGCGAATGGTCTCTAGGCCGGTGACGATCTGCTCGCCCTCGGCGGGGCTAATGATGCCGGTTTTGACCAGCATTTTGGCGTGGGCCTCAGAGCCGGTGAGGTCGTACTCGATCAGCTGAATGTCAAAGCCAATGCTGGCGTTAAACAGCGCGATCGCAGGGTGCAGCGCCGTTTCAAAGCGCTGGCTCCAGGTTTGGGTAGGGGGCGTTTCCATCAGGGCGGGTTTAAAAGGCGGTCAGGTTGCGAATCATATAGCCAAGCACAATACCGAAGAGCAGCGCCCAGATCTGTCCTGAATCGACAAAATTATTCCAGACGTTGACTATGTCGCCCAGAATGTCTTGGTCAAACTGCTGGGCCAGCACCGGGGAAAGGGCATCGTTGGCCACGGCTAGACCAGCCGTACCGGGCGCACCGGCGATCGCAACTTCGGTAAAATAGCCGCTGAAGCCGTCCCCATAGCCGAGGCTGACGGGGCGCAGAATGGTGTCTACCGAAAGAGTGTCTACAGAAAGAGACGGTGAGACAGCTTGAAACGAACCCTGCACAAGAGAACCGGAAAGCGGGGGGATGACGTCCATGGCACTGTGACGACCTAAGCATGGTTAACACCCAACAGACTATCACCATACCGCCGAGGCCGAGCCTCTGGAACCCAAAAACCGTCTGGGGTCTAGCAGTTGTAGCCGCCCTGGCCCTGGCGGCCTACCAGGCGGGCTTCGGTCGGCCCGGAGTCGACCTAATCAACCTGGGCGGCTGGCCCCAGCTGCGCGAGTTTTTGGCGGCGGCCCTGCACCCCGATCTGAGCGCCGAGTTTGTGGCGCTGATGGGCCGCGCTGCCCTGGTCACCCTGGCCTACGCCGTGCTAGGCACCGCCCTCAGCGTCGGGCTGGGGCTGGTGGGCGGGCTGCTGTCCTCGGCGGTGTGGTGGCAGACGGTGTGGCCGCGCGATCCCTGGGGCCTGGGTCGGGGGCTGTGGCTGGG
>QBMN01000112.1 GCA_003241845.1 Shackletoniella antarctica
GGGGTGCCGGGGGGCAGCTCCACCGGCAGGCCCACGGGGTAGGCATCGGCGGCGCAGCAGGTGAGCACAAACCGCGAAATCATAAAATACTCGTCGGGCCAGCCGGGAATGTGGGCCACAAACCCGCTCACCTTAGCCACCTGGCCCCCATAGGCATCGGGTTCAGGATAGACGTTGAGGGTACGCACCCAGTCGACAATGGTGCGATCTTCGGAGTCGCCCCCGAGGGAAAATCGCTGGGGCCGCGATCGCGTTTGCCCCAGCACATCGGTAATACCCCGCTGAAAGGCGGTCTCGCTGCCAAAGGGGCGAGGGGTGTAGATCAGACCAAAGACGGCGATCGCAATCAGCAGACCCACACTCAGCTGCCGGGGCATCAGCGCCACGTGCTCCTGGCTGCGGGGGGCTGGCCACCCACCCTGGCGATAGCCGCTCCACACCTGCACGATGCGGGCCGCACCCATGGCCAGCAGCAGCACCATGGCCAGGTGGGCCAACCACATGTAGTCGGGGTGCAGCAGCAGGTAAAGCTGGCCGGTCACCGTAAAGCGCAGCAGCATAGCCCCCCACAGCAGCAGCATAGCCGCATCCACCAGGGCCTGCCAGGGCACAGGCCGCCTAGAGGCGCGAGAACCGTTAGATCGAGGAGTCGAGGTCATGGGTATGGGTTAGAGAAACACATTCGAGCAAGGCGGGGCATGGCCATGGCTGACTGACATCGGGGTGGGCCTAAACCATTCTGCCTAGCCGGTGTAGAGATTCATCACCAGGGTCAGCAAAAAGGTAAGCTGCGCCGCCAGCAAAGACAGATAGACAATAGTGCGGCCCTTAAATACCGTCAGCAGCAGGCTGATGTTCTTCAAGTCGATCATCGGGCCAAACACCAGAAACGCCAGCAGCGCCCCGCTGGTGAAGGTCGAGGCAAAAGAGAGGGCAAAAAATGAGTCAACCGTAGAGCAGATCGACACCACCCAGGCCAGGGCCATCATCGCCAAAATCGAGGTCACCGGCCCCTGGCCCAGACCGAGAATCACTTCGCGGGGCACGGCCACCTGGACAAAGGCGGCGATCGCACTGCCAATCACCAGCACCGCCCCCAGTTCCCGCAGCTCTAGCACCATGTTGTCAACCATCATCCGCAGCCGCTGGGCCATGGGCGGTAGGGTAGCCACCTGAGCCAGCACCTGGGCCGGGGGCGCATCGAGCTGTAGCACCTGCCCCGGCGACTGCATCAAAAACGTGCCCGACTTGAGCAGCGGCGACACCTCAGGCTCTGGGGATGCCGGTGCTGCGGGTTCAGGCTCCCCCATCATGCGGGTGAGGTTGTCTTGCAGAAAGGGGCGAATATCGGCCTGGGCGCTAAAAATGACCGCGATTGTGATCGCCACAATCAGGGTAAAGCCCACCCGCAAAAACACAATCTCAGGCTGATCGCGAAAGGCAATCCAGGTGGCCCAAAACACAATCGGGTTCACCGTCGGGGCCGCCAGTAAATAACCAATCGCCACGGCGGTGGGAGCACCCTTCATCAACAGTCGCCGGGCCACGGGTATATTGCCGCACTCGCACACCGGAAACATAAACCCAATCAGACTGCCCGCCAGGGCCGCCAGCACCACGTTTTTGGGAATCATCCTCAGCAGCTTTTGCTCGTCGACAAACAGCAGCAGCAGGCTAGAAAAAATCACCCCCAGCAGCAGAAAGGGCATCGCCTCCACCAGCAGGCTAAAAAATAGCGTGATGCCGTTATTGAGTTGGGTCATAGAACCAGTCATCGTGCAGGGCAACCTTCCCGGCGGGTGGCCACCCCCCAGGCAGAAGCACATTTTAGCGGATCTTACCGCGCCCTGACGGTGACCGGGGATCGCTAGCGGCCAGGGCGATCCAGCCCTTAGAGAAAAGCCACCGCCATGCGTACGGTGGTCTCTAGAGTCTGCTGGGGAGCAATCAGCAGCAGGTTTTCGCCCGTGTTGAGCGCGTTACGAGGGGCCGTCCAGGGTTCTAGACAGTAGTAGTCTTTGCCCTTGACCGTCCAGAACACCAGCTTGGTGTAGTGGTCGCTCCACGAAAGCGTCAGCCGCCGTCCTAGGTGATGGTCGGTGACCGTGGCGGCGGGGGCCGTCAGCCCCTGAAAGGCCAGGTCAATTTCATCCTCAGTGAAGTCAAAGCTGCCGCCAAAGGTCTCCACGCCGCCGCTCAGGTGGTTGCGATACTCCGTCGCCGGAATCTCAAACTCCAGCTGAGACTTGTCTCCGACCAAAAAGTAGGGGTGCAGCCCGGTGGAAAAGGGCATGGGCTGATCGGCCAGATTGGTAAAAGTCTGCTGTAGCTCCAGAATGTGGCCCTTGAGCTTAAAGGTAAAGGCCAGCCTGAAGGCAAAGGGATAATGGGCCAGAGTGGCCTCATTGCTGGTGAGTTCGAGGGTGAGGCTGGCGGCCTCAGAGACATCTTGCTGGGTGACCTGCCAGGGCAGGTCGCGGGCAAAACCGTGCTGCTTGAGGCTGTAGGTTTGGCCGCTGAGGCTGTACTGGTTGCCGGGCAAATTGCCGCAGATCGGAAACAGAATCGGGATGCCGCCGCGCACTGAGAGGGTGGGGTCGGCAAAGCGATCGCGGTCGAAGTAAAAGATATCCTGCCCCTCCACCTGCCAGCGGGTGACCAGACCACCGCGATCGGGCACAATTTCTAGCCGAGCGGTACCGGTGTCAGACAGTACGTAGGTCGCAACGGGGTCTGCTTTTAGGGCAACGGCAAACACAGGGCACCTCAACAGCGGTATGCCTAGACGTTACCACAGCTCTCCTCCAGCGGGGAGTCGTCGGCACCACCCCATGGCTAAACCTTACAGGCGTTTTCCCCGGCAGGCCCCGTACCTTATTTGGGCCTTATTTAAGGAGCTTGTTCAGGGGCCATGGACACCGGGTTTTCGGGTATGGTGTCTTCCCAGCTGGCGGCTTCAAGACTGACTTCCAGGGGTTCAGCCCCTGGGGCGGCTACGGGCAGCAGCTTAGCCAAGGGTTCTTCACTCCCCAGGTGAGGCTGGGGCTGGGGTGCGGGGGCCTCGGCACTGGGGCGATCACCCGCCGGCTGCTGCTGCAAATCGCCGCCAGGTTCACCGCCAGAGCGCTGGGGCGGCACCGGCTGAAATTCGCGCTGCTGGGGCGACACCTTTGGCCCCCACTGCTGCAAATCGTCGTCAAACTCAATCTCTAGCTCTGGCATCACCGCTGGCTCAGCCTCCTCAGCTGAGGGGACGACTTCGGCTGGCTGATCGCCCTGAACCCCAGGCTCGCCCAGCCCCTCGGGCAGGATTTCCGGCTGAGGTGTCAGGTCTACCGGCAGCCTGTCTTCAGCATCGGGCGAGACAAAGGGGCTGCTGGGGTCATCGACGGTCTCGGGAAGTATCTCAGGGGCCTTAAGATCAAGCACTACAGGTGACTTGAGCGGCTTGTCAAACTGCGATGAGGCCTGCTCAATGCGCTGTAGCACCTGCTGCCTAGACGAACCCGTCAGGGTCTTAGGGAGCGAGTCGCTCACCCGCACTGGCACCAGCTCCACCTGCATCTGGTCGTCTTTAATCGATACCTTCAGCACCGCCGAGTCTTGGTTTTCGACCGGTTCGTCAGGGCTAAATACAAAGTCGCCGAGGGAGTAGGCGATGGGTCGCCCCTTGTAGATCTCGCCCCCTTGAATCACCGTGGGGTGATAGCCCACCACCACATCGGCCCCCTGGTCAATGGCTAGGCGAGCCAGGTTGGTCTGCATAAAGTTGGGGCTTTCGCTGAGGTGATCAACCCAGCGAAAGTTGACCACAATCCAGTCCACCTCACTGCGAAGGGCCTGAATGTCGGCCACAATTTCGGGCATGTTTTGGGCGTTAAACCCGGCTCGATCTTTGAAAGCCGTGGCGGTTTTGAAGTTCTCGACCTCCTTGGCCACCGCTTTGTTATCGACCCCGGCCCGCTCGTTGAGAACGGTATCGTCGTGGGCAGCGTTACTGCCCCCCATGGCGTAGCTCAGATAGGCAATGCGCTTGCCCTTGACATCTAGAATTTCGGGCCGACGGGCCTCCATGGCGTTGCGCCCGGCCCCAATCCGGTAGAGCCCTTTACTGTCGAGGGTGGTCAGGGTTTCGCCTAGCCCTGCCGCCCCATAGTCCATCAGGCGGCTGTGGGTGAGGTTAACAATGTCTACCCCACTATTGACCAGCAGCTCTACGGCATCGGTGCGGGTTTGCTGACGAAACTCTTCTTGTAGGTTGGTAGCCGCATTGGCGAGGGGGGTCGCCAGGTTTACCAGGGCCAGGTCGGCCTGAGCGTAATCGGCCACGTCCGCAAAGAAGCCGCCCGGTGCCTCCAGGGCCGCTGGGGTAATGTCATCGAGGGAAATATCGCCGCCAAACAGCAGGGTGACATCGTCAGAGGGCACGGCTGTTGGTTTTTGGTGGGTAATCACACCCACCGGCTCTAATGCCGTATCTACCACCGTGGGCCGATTGGCGATGGGGGCGGCGGGGGCCGGGGCATTGAGAGCGATCGCCGGTACCGCCTCCCTAGCCCCCACCTCCCTAGGCTCTAGATCGAAGGAAGGAGCTGTTTCAGGAGGGCTGGTTGTAGAGACGGTGGGGGGCTGCGATCGCTCCTCAGCCTGAGCCGAGAACTGGGGCAGCGCTGGCGACGGAGCCGAGATCATAACTTCTAGCAAACAGCCCATCACAAAGGCCGCCACCGCCGACCCCGACAGCACAAAGGTTCTGAGGGTCTGCAAGCGCTGGCGCGACAGCCCCTTGGCCGCGCGGGCCGGGCGGGGCACATGAATTTTAGGCGGCATCGGCGAAGCGTGGCTCCGCTGAGACAGCAGCGGCTGGGGCTGTTTACGCCGCTTGAGCGCCGGGGTGACAATCTTAATCCGCTGTTCCCACAACACCCGGCGATGGCCCAGGGGCCGCGCCACCACACAAATACCCTCAATCAGATCTGAGTTCAACAGCCAGATCCGGTGACACAAAAGCCGCAGCAGGTGGTCTTTAATCGGCGGTCGCTGAAACTCCACCACCAGCCGCAAACAGCCGGGGCGATCGGCCTGCACCTGCACAAAAATGCCGTGGGGGGCCAGGGGCTGGTTGAGCCACAGGGCAAGGTCGCGGAAGTATCCTGCCGCGGCCCGGTCGCGCACCGTAGGGGGCTGGGGTATCGGCTGGGGCAACGCCTGGGGAGAAACAACCGCGCTAATCATAAAACGTATAGAGGTAACAAGACAGCAAATGAAGGGTGGCTAGGCCATGTATTTGACTATGTCTCTAGAGCCAACTCCAGAGGCCAAAACCGCCACGGCAGATGCAATGCCCCAATCATAGTGCAGACTTCGGGAGGCGACACGCCTAGGCCGACAGCCACAGCCCCATCTATATCGCCGGGGGCAAATCGCGGGTTTTGCCCCCGGCGATACAGACCCGCCAGAGCCTTCCCCATAATCTGCTAAGGTCTTATTTTTACTCAAGCTTGCCCATGTTCATGCCACCCCTGAGCGGGCGCGACCTGCTGAGCCTAAGCGACCTAAATGCTACTGAGCTAAGCAATCTGCTTGCCTTTGCCGCCGAACTCAAACTGGGCAAGCACAGCCCTCAGTTTCCCCAGAAGGTGCTGGGGCTGCTGTTTCGCAAAGCCTCGACCCGCACCCGCGTCAGCTTTTCGGTAGCCATGTACCAGCTGGGCGGCCAGGTATTAGATTTACACTCCGGGGTAACCCAGGTCAGCCGGGGCGAACCCACCAGCGACACAGCTCGAGTACTTGATCGCTACCTCGATGTGGTGGCCATTCGCACCTTTGACCAGGCTGAGATTCAAGAATTTGCCGACTACGCCTCTATCCCCGTGATCAACGCCCTGACCGACCTAGAGCACCCCTGCCAGATCTTGGCCGATCTGCTCACCATTCAAGAAGAATTTAAGACCCTAGAGGGACTCACCCTCACCTACCTGGGGGACGGCAACAACGTCGCCCATTCGCTGCTAATCGGCTGCGCTCTGGTGGGCATGAATGTGCACATCGCTGGCCCCAAGGGCTATGCCCCCGACCCGGCGATTGTCGAACAGGCCGAGAAACTCATGCAGGGCCAGGGCAAGGTTTTGGTCACCACCGACCCGGAGGCGGCGGTCAAAGGTGCCCAGGTGCTCTACACCGACGTGTGGGCCAGCATGGGCCAAGAGTCAGAGGCCGGTCAGCGCCTGCCAGTCTTCCAGCCCTACCAGGTCAACGATGCGCTGCTGGCCCAGGCGAGTGCTGATGCGATCGTGCTCCACTGCCTGCCCGCCCACCGGGGCGAAGAAATTACCAACGATGCGATCGAAGGCCCAGCCTCGCGAGTATGGAGTCAGGCAGAAAACCGAATGCATGCCCAGAAGGCACTTTTAGCGAGCGTTTTGGGGTGAGTAGGTGGGGGCTGAGAACTAGGGAGGTAAGGTTTTGAATTTTGCCTTTTGGGCTTAGTCTTTTAAACTTCTTTGAATTCCTTGCACTCTCCCGCTCCTAGACCAGATTCAAAAAATGCAGCACCCCCTCACCACTCAGTAGCTCAATGACGATGGTGAAGATAAAGCCCAGCATGGCCAGCCGCCCGTTGAGGCTCTCGGCAGCGGGGGTAAAGCCCCATTCTTGAGGAGCCGATTGGGGTTGAGCTTGAGGTTGAGCTTTAGTCATAGGTCTTTTTTGTAACGCTTTATTAAGCATTATAGCGAGTTTGCCCAGGGGTTAAAAGGTTGAGTCAGCACCGCATCGAGCCATTCGAGAACAGGGGAGCTTTTCGCTATCCGCCACCGCTGCAGCCGGGCGATCGCCTGCGGGTGATTGCCCCCAGCGGTGCTCTGCGGGAGCTAGATAGCTTCAACCAGGGTCTAGAGGTGTGGCGCAGCTGGGGCTTTGGGGTGGATGTTGGCCCTGGGGTGGGCGACCAGTGGGGCTATCTGGCCGGGGCTGACGATAACCGCCGCCAGCAGCTCGGCCATGCCCTGGCCGACCCCACCTACAAAGGCATTCTCTGCGCTCGGGGCGGCTATGGAGGCACGCGCCTGCTGGAAGGGTGGCAATGGCCCCAGGCCATGCCGCCCAAGTGGCTAATTGGGTTCTCAGATATCACCAGCCTGCTGTGGAGCTTGGGCCAGCAAGCCATTGTGGGCGTTCACGGGCCGCTGCTTACGACCCTGGCGGCGGAACCTGACTGGTCGCAGCAGCGGCTGAGGGATCTGGTGATGGGCCACCGGCTGCCGCCGCTGCACGGTGACGGCTGGGGCGGCGGGGTGGTCACCGGGCGGTTGTGGCCCGCCAACCTGACCGTGGCCACCCACCTGCTGGGCACAGTCCATGAACCTGACCTAACCGGAGCCATTCTGGCCTTTGAAGATGTCACCGAGGCCCCCTACCGCATCGATCGCATGCTGACCCACTGGCGCATGGCGGGTAAGCTGGCGGCGGTCAAGGGCATTGCCCTGGGGCGATTTAGCCGCTGTGAACCCGCTGAAGGCATACCCAGCTTCACGGTGGCAGAGGTGCTGCGCGATCGCCTTGGCAATCTGGGCATTGCGGTGGTCTCTGGTCTGCCCTTTGGCCACGATGGCGACAATGCGGCTCTGCCCGTGGGTGCGGTCGCGCGGCTAGACGGCGACGCAGGTCGTCTCGAAATCCTGCCTTAGACCTAGGCTTTTAAGGGCTAGGCGTCTTTACAATGGGGTCACGCATTAGGTACAGGCCGTGGTTCCCCTCCATGACGACAACCCCACTACCCTTACCCCCGTGGTGATCTACGGGCTGATTGGGCTGAACATTGCTGTATTTGTGTTTCAGCTCAACCTGTCGCAGCAGGGGTTAGACAGCTTTTTTGACGCCTGGGCGCTGGTGCCCACCCAGCTCACCGAGAGCTTTGAGGGAGCGCTAGAGGCCCCAGCCTACGAGTGGATTACCCTGGTATCGTCTCAGTTTCTCCACGGCGGCTTTTTTCACGTGGGGGGCAACCTGCTCTACCTGTGGGTGTTTGGCAACAACATTGAAGACCAGCTGGGTCACGTCAAGTTTTTGATTTTTTACCTGGGCTGCGGGGTGCTGGCGGGCCTCACCCAGTGGGTGTTTGACCCCTACTCTGCGATCCCCACCATCGGGGCCAGCGGGGCGATCGCCGGGGTGATGGGAGCCTACATTTTGCGGTTTCCCAGGGCCTCCATTGTCACCCTGATACCGCTGATTATTTTTTTCACCACCATTCGCATTCCGGCGATTTTCTTTTTGGGGTTTTGGTTTGTGCAGCAGGCGTTGTTTAGCCTGGCCAGCCTCAGCAGCGATGTCAACCTGGGGGCGGGCGGGGTGGCCTACTGGGCGCACTCCGGTGGGTTTGTGTTTGGCCTGATTTTGGGGCCGCTGCTGGGGCTAATGGGTTCAAAGTCGCGATCGCCCCGGCGCTAGGCCCTAAAACATTGCCCCGTAGCTTTACCGATGCCACAGTGGGTTGGCCGTGCCTGGCGCTGCCAGGGGTGGTAACTTCATAAAGTTCTCGAGTAAGCTAGGAAATTATTTGTGGTTTTATTACTGATGCTGTAAAAAGTGCTTGAAAAGCACTAGGTGGGCCTAGAGTCACGCTGTTGCGGTTAGCGCTTCTGTTAGCGCTTCCGGGGGTTCCTGAATCTTATCCAGACCAGTCAACTTTATAGATAGGTACGACTATGGCGGAAGCCAAGATCCTCGTTGTCGATGACGACCCTGCAATTCGCAACCTGATTCATCGGTTCCTGGCCAAGCAGGACTATGAAATGGAGTCGGCAGAGGACGGCAAAAAAGCCCTAGCGGTCTTCGAGACATTTACCCCTGATCTGGTTATTCTTGACCTCAACTTGCCCGACACCAACGGCTACGATCTGTGCAAAGAGATGCAGTCGCGAACCGGCGTGTTTGTGCTCATGCTCACCAGCCGCACCGACGAGTCCGATAAGATTCGCGGCTTTAACGAAGGGGCCGACGACTACTTGACCAAGCCCTTTAGCCTGGGCGAGCTAGAGGTGCGGGTGGGGGCCATTCTCAAGCGCCAGCGCCCGGTGACCGCCGCCGAACAGCAGTGTCTCACCTTTAGCAGCCTGGCCATTGACCCGGTGCGCCGGGAGGTGATGCTCAATGAAGAAATGGTGCCCCTCACGGCCCTAGAGTTTGACCTACTGCATTTCTTGGCCAGCCACCCAGGCCGAGTTTGGCGGCGGGCCGAGCTGATTCAAAAGGTGTGGGACTACGACTACGTGGGCGACCAGCGAGTAGTCGATGTGCACGTGGGCCAAATTCGCAAAAAGATTGAGAAAGACACCACCCAGCCGGCGCTAATTCAAACGGTGCGGGGGGTGGGCTACAAGTTTGAGCCACCGGGCAGCGGTGAAGAGGCGGTGGCGGTCTAGCGGGCCACCGCTCAGCTGGCTTCAGACCCTCGGGCCTGGTTGCGATAGTTCCAGGCCTGCTTGAGCACCTTAGTCCAGCTGCGCTGTACCTTTTTCGGTGTCCAGCCTAGGGTTTGAGCAATGGCCTCGTCGCTGATAGCGGGCTGGGTTTGTTTCAGGGTTAGAAACCGGCGGTGATCAGTGGGTAGGGTGACCAAAAAATCAGCCCATTCGGTGGGGGTCATGCCCAGATGAGCCTCCAGGTTGGCCCCGAGCCACTGGTGCACCAGCTCCCACTCGTGCTGCTGGGAAAATTTTTCGATGTGGTACTTAAAGCGCTGCTGGAGGTAGTCGCGCTCCCGAGCTGACAGGCCCAGGATATCGTCAATTTCTGCCGCCGAGCAGTCTTGCAGCTTGAGCGCCAGGTAGTCGACGCAGTCGGGCTGGTTTTGGGCTTTGAGGTATTCCACCAGGGTGTTGATGACGCGATCGCGCATTACCCCATCGCCAGGGTCATCGGCATCGGCCATCATTTTTTCGCGCACCTGCTGCACCACCGAGCTGCGAGAGTGAGCTTCGGCGGCTTCGGTTTTAGCCCCCTCGCTGACCAGGGTCATATCCACCGAAGTTTCGGCGGGTTGGCGGCGGCTAAAGGCCTGGGCACGCAGCACAATCAGCTGCTGGCTTTGGCTTCCCCGCAGAGAAATTCGGCGTTTGGCGTATTGTTCGCTAAAGGCCATATACTCTGCCAGCTCTAGCCGGGTGCGGGGGGTGTAGTCTTCGGGCAGCTCGTGCTCCCGGCGAAAGGCATTGATCACCTCGATGTAAAAGTTCTGCATAAAGTCTTCGAGCAGCGCGTAGCGCCCCTGAAAACCCAGATTGCTGCCTCGCGGGGCCACGTGGCGGTAGACGATGGCGCTCAGGCTGCTGTGTAGCTCAACCCGGCCTCGGGTAGACCCCATGTCGTAGTAGGTCAGGCATTTGCCCACCCGGTGACTCACCAGAGACATCTGCCAGTGGCCCACCTCACCTGAGGCCTGAATGCGATCGCTCATGGTACAGATGCGATCAATTTCTGCCGTTAGTCGCTGCATCACGCCATCTAGACCAGCGAGACGCCGCTGCAAATGGGCCATAAACAGCTCTTGCACGAGGGCGGCAACGGTAGCAGCGCCGCCGCTCAATTCGGGGCCAGAATCTGGCGGCTGTGGTGTAAACCCAGGGGACGATGGGGGCATAGCAAAGCAGGTAGATGCGGTCTTCATAGTTACCCAATCCTAACAACGACACCGAGATCGCGAGTCATCAACCGAGCTGGTCAGCAGGTCGGTCTAACTCGCCGGGCTATTGTGTCATCCCGATTGGGTCGGGGCGATTTCTAGGCATATGTGCCAGCGATCAAAGCTGTCTGGCCCATCCGTATACCTAGAGGGTAATCCAGCGCCGAGCCGCCGAGCGGGCACCAAGCGCCACCTAGATATCCTGAAATCCTTATCCTGTAAGCGATCTAAACTTCTCCGCCGCCCTTAAAATAGTGCTGGAAACGGCGATCTTTTACTGGGGCTAACCGCCGCTGCGGCTCCCTGTACAGAGCGTGCCAGTTGCCCAGCTGACCTGCCCTTTGCTTTTTCCTAAACGGCTTAGCCTGCATTATTTATAACGCTAAGAAAATGCCTGTCATTCTCGTTTTCACAGGAATCTATGCGAAGCAATCTACTCCCGACTGGGTTCCCGCCCCACGCCTTCGCGGGGGCAGGCACTGCGCGGGAATGACAGCCTTCAACGTCTGTTCTCGTGAACAATTCGGGCTAGACCGGCTGGGCACCCCAGTCTAGAGCCGTCTCCCAACCCAGCCCTTTGCGCACCATTAGAGGGGCTTCGCCCTCCATATCGAGAATGGTTGAGACCTCATAGGCCAGGGGCTGGTCATCATCAACAATGATATCCACCAGCTTTTCGAGAGTGTCAAACATCACCATTTTGTCTATGGCTTCGCCCGGCCCAGAGTCGGGCAGCAGGGTCAGCGCTGAGGTCGAAATCACCGGATTATTGAGCTGGTCTACCAGGGCCAAGCAGGTGGCGTGGTTGGGCACCCGAATGCCCGTGGTGCGGCGCTTGGGGCTCATCACCAGGCGCGGCACCTGTCGAGTCGCCGGCAGCAAAAACGTAAACGGCCCCGGAATCAGCCGCCGAATCATGCGATAGGCCCCGTCGCTAACAACGGCGTAGTCGGCAATATTAGAGAGAGAGGCGCACAAAAACGTCAGCGGTTTGTCGTTGGCCAGCTGCTTGAGCTGGCGTACCCGCTGCACGGCCCCCTTGTGGTTGAGGTCACAACCGATGGCGTAGACTGTGTCGGTGGGGTAAAGCGCCACCGACCCCTGTCGCAGCGCCGCCGCAATGGCTTCTATCTTGCGCCCCTGGGGGTTCTCAGAATGTAGCTTGTAAACCGTCGCCATTGCCCCTGTCCCCGATTCCTTTGCTCTGTTGAAAACCATAGCTTATCTCGATTGCCCCACCGGCATCGCAGGCGATATGTGCCTAGCCGCCCTGGTCGATGCCGGGGTGCCCCTCGACTATCTCCAGACGAAACTGACCCGCCTGGGGCTAGATGATGAATTTACCCTTTCTGTAACGCCGCTTCACCGCCGGGGATTGCGCGCCCTCTACGCCCAGGTCAATCTCACCCCATCAGCGGGGGACCCGGGAGCCAAAGCCACTCCCCCAGTGGTTGCCCCCAGTCACGGCCATTCCCACTCGGCCCCAGGCTCCAGCCACGGCCACGACCACGAACCCAACTCTGACCACAGCCCTCCCCCATCAACCGCCACGCGCAACCTGCCTGAGATCGAACGCCTGATTGCCCAGGCGAACCTGCCTGATCGCGCCTGTCAGTGGAGCCTATTGGTGTTTCGTCGTCTGGCCGAGGCCGAAGCGGCGGTCCACGGTATTGCCGTGGAGCAGGTGCACTTCCACGAGGTGGGGGCCACCGATGCGATTGTCGATATTGTCGGCACCTGCCTCGGCCTCGACTACCTAGATATCGATATCCTGGTGTGTTCGCCCCTGCCCACCGGGCGCGGGCGGGTGCGGGCCGCCCACGGCTGGCTGCCAGTACCCGCTCCGGCGGTGCTGAAGCTAATGGAGCACCGCCAGGTACCGCTCTACAGCAATGGTCTAGAGGGTGAACTGGTGACACCGACGGGGGCGGCGATCGCAACGGCCCTGGCCGATCATTTTGGCGATCCTCCTGCCATGGCACTACACCGCACTGGGCTAGGGGCCGGGGGCAAAGACCTGCCCGTGGCCAACATTCTGCGCCTGTGGGTGGGGCAAGCAGCATCTGCTCCAGCCCAATCATCGGGCCAAGCGCTAGGTCAAGGGACAGCGCTAGGCCAATGGACAGAGGGACTGCCAAATCCAGCGACCCCCTACGGCCTCGAAACCATCGCCCTGCTTGAGACCCAGGTCGATGACATGGTGCCCCAGGCCGTGGGCTACCTCTACGAACGCCTCTACGCTGCCGGTGCCCTAGAGGTCTTTACCCAGCCTATCGCCATGAAAAAGTCGCGACCTGGGCTGCTGATCACCGTCCTCTGTCGCCCCGCCGATGAGCCTTCCTGCGCTGATATTCTGTTTGCCGAAACCCCCACCCTCGGCATTCGCCGCCAGACCCAGCAGCGTTGGGTACTGCCTCGCCGCATGCAGACCCTTGAGACTCCCTACGGCCCGGTCAACCTTAAACTGGCCTATCACCCCGTCACTCAAGCCGTCCTCAACGTTCACCCCGAGTACGAAGACTGCGCTGCGATCGCCCGCCGCCATCAAATACCCTGGCAGGTAGTTCACCAAACAGCCCTGAGCATCTGGTACAGTCAGCAGCCACCGTCAGCCATAACCTAGCTAGCTGGTTCCGTCCAGACATCAGAAGGCTCTTCCGCTGGGTTTTCTGGCTCATTCTCATCCGCCAACCTATTCTCATCCGCCAAATGGTGAAAGGGCGAATGTTTAAGGGTCTGGGAAAAAATACGAAATGCCCCGGAGTTCTGCTGATCAGACGAGAACATATCTGGCACATCGCCAGCACTAGAATCTACTTTGACCAGGTTGTACTCAATGTTTTCGCCATAGATGGCAAAGGTAATCTGAAATACCTCCAGAAAGTTGATCACCCACTGGCACTCGCTGCGGGGAAACTGCTCGTAATAGCGGATTAAACTGGCAATTCTGGCCTCCAGATAGGGAAGAGACTGGCGCGATATCAGGATTAGCTTGAGCAAGATAATCGCCAGCGTGAGTGCATTTCCCTGGGACAGCACCAGCGAAAATAGTGCGGAGGGATGCTCTTTGTCTTCGGTCATCAGATAGTCAATTACCCGGTTGCTAGTGCGCAATACCAACGATGAGTTTAGCTGCTGAAATTCATCTTCAGCATAGACCTCAGGCAAACGTCTATCTAGGTGCTCCTGGATTAGCTGAGAGATTGGGTTACCACTAACGGTGTAAAGCAAATAACGAGGCAAACTTCTTTTGAATTCACCGTAGGTGCTCTCCTTAATTTGCTCCAAAAACAACCGAGCCAAGTTTTTGTAGCTAAACTCACCCCGCTTTGCCACAATTGCCTTGACCAGTCTCAGCGTGCTATCTCCCAAAGCCGTCGGGTTTTGCACCGCCCGTCCGTTAAACTGCCCCGCATGACCGTAGGCCGTATAGATGGCCAAATCAAACTTAAATTTTTCCTTTAGCCGCCTAGAAAGAGCTCGGGCTGCCTGACGCTGCTCAACCGGGTTAGCCTCATTAACGTACTGCGGCACTACCAGGTAAGACGTATAGCGATTAGCCCATTCATCAGGGCGGTTGATAGTGCGCTCTTCGGTATAGCGAGCCGCAAACAGCCGCAGCTCCTCAAAGTCGGTACTTTGGGTAAACCTGATTAGCCACTGACGCAAACGCTTTAGAGTGGGTGACAGCGTACGCCGCTGAATTAAAGAATCTGAGAACAGATCCACGAGAGCCTGAATCATCTCAAATTGCCGGGCTACCTCCCAGTTATTGACTAAGATGTAGCAGCATCGCTTAATGGTATTGCGAAATTCCTGCTCATCGTTAGCAAACAAAATAACGTGAAGCGCCGGCAGTGTTTGAGAGCTTACTGAATCAGTATGGTGAACAAAAAGATGGCGAAACTCCTCCAAAACATCCTGAGGATGCCAAAGTTTTACGATTTCCAATAGAAAATCATAAAGCACCTGCTGAGCCTGGGCCAGGCTTAACCCAGGTCGAGACCTAAACTCGTTTGGCTCCATCAAAGGGTATCTAGACACAGCTTCCTGAGACATTTGCCCCACACCTTACTTCAGACATAGCCGAAGCAGCCCCGAGCCAACTAATCGACCCGAGAATTAGCCTACCTTTCACACACTACTCCCAGAGATCAACAACCACAGAGCTCAACTGCCCTAGCAAACTCAATCATGCCTGCACCTAGTTGTGATAACAGTGCGGTGATGCCCCTGTTGAATAGCGGGCATTAAGTCAGTGCAAATTGCCAAGAGCCTTAAACAAGCTAATTCAACTCCAATAGCCCCGATGGATAATTCATTTCACTATTAATCAAAGCAAGCAGTTAGCCAAAACTCCCATAGAAAACAGCTACAAAGGTGAGCAGTCTACCCTCGGTAGTTTTAACCAACTAACTGTGTAAAGTAGCACAACTCAGGCTTGTCTCTAGCCAGATCGGCCATTGTGCCGACCCTAAAGGTGCGAACTCTATGCCGAGCATGCACGAGAAAGCACATCAGCTAGGAACCCTGGCTTAGCGGCAATGAATTAGCCTCGGTGAATGTAGCTGGCAAAGTTGCCCCTAAACTCAAGCACTACGGGAAATAGCTCTACAGGAAACTAGGGAAAATTCTACCGCCTTTACAGTAGATTGCAGCAGACTCAATCGGCCTTAGCCACATCAAGCTCTGAAAGCCAATAAAATCAACGATTAACTCATCATTGGTATGGGGGCGGAGGGGCTCGAACCCTCACGACCGTTTAGGGTCAACGGATTTTCATCCTCCCGCAGCTTTCGCTGCTGCCTGGGTCAAGCAATGCTTGAGACCAGGCTTTGAAGATTGGACCCTCCCTTTACCCTCGACTGCACGTTAGGGTAGCTCCCGTCGGGCCTCTGCACCTTCCGGCATGGCACATGCCGGCTTGGCTCAGGATTGCCATGTCTAGCCAAACTAATGATCTAGAGGTAGGTTTCCCTGAGTTTGAGAGCTTCCACTCAGCAGGTTTCTCCGCTGAGGCTCAGTTTTCTAAGTCCGTAGCGTCTACCATTCCGCCACGCCCCCACGTCTGCCCCATGAATCCATGGAGCAAAGCAGACCCCTATTCCACCACCAACTGCACGGGAATGCAACCTTTATTGAGGAAGCATCCCAAGAAGCGACCCCTGGGAGATTATTTTTTCCTGGCCTCTATTTAGGTATATGTGCTATTGTAAAGATAGCTGAAGTCATTCTCAGCATCATACTTTAGTACAACAACTGGACTAATACATCATGACCACAACTCTACAGCGGCGCGAAAGCGCTTCCCTGTGGGAGCAGTTTTGCCAGTGGGTCACCAGCACCGA
>QBMN01000113.1 GCA_003241845.1 Shackletoniella antarctica
ACCCCCGACAGCGCCCCATCTGGGCCAACCGCTACGGCATGCACACCGCCAAAGAACATATTGCGATCTTGCCACCAGGTGCATTGGTCATCGCGGGCAATACCTTCAGCCTCAACCGTGGCCCGATCAAAGCCTGGCTCCAGGTGCAGCGCCCCCCGCTCCCAGTGCAGGCGTGGCGCGTGGACGGCGGCTTCGATATCCATGCCAAAATCGAGCACGTTCGACACCACCTGCAAGATCGCGGTGCGAATGCGGTTTGACCCGCCTGAACCGAGAACGAGGCGGGGCTGGCCCTCTTGCAGCACCATCGTCGGGGCCATCATGCTCGACATCCGCTGGTTGGGCGGCCACTGGTGAAAGCCCTGGGGGTTGAGGTCTTCTTCGCCCAGCATGTTGTTCATCATGATGCCGGTGCCGGGAATGATGTAGGCCGAGCCTTCGCCGTTGGAGGTGGTGAGGCTGGCGGCGTTGCCCTCGCCATCGACCACGCTGATATGGGTGGTGCTGCCCCACTTGCTACCGCCCTGGGTGAGAAAATCTTGCAGCTGCTCCAGGTAAGGAGCGAGGTGGGCGGGGCTGAGAAATTCTGCCGCGATGTCGGCTTGGTAGAGGTGGTCGTCGTAGCCCCGTTGGCGAGCCAAGTTGGTCAGCCCCATAACCTCTCGCAGGGCCGCCACGTGGCGAGGGCTGCCGTAGTCAGTTAGCGCCGGAGATAGCTGGGCCAGCAGGTGCAGGGCACAGGCGATCAGCGTGCCGCCTGAGCTGGGGGGCGGGTTGGTCAGCAGGGTGGCGCTGCCGTAGGCGATCGCCAGAGGTTTGCGCTCAATCACCTGGTAGGTTTGCAGGTCTTCGAGGCTCAGGTAGCCGCCCTGGGTTTGGCAGACCTGGGCGATCGCACTAGCAATCTCCCCTCGATAGAACCAGTTGCCCCCGTGGCGCACCAGGTCATCTAAGCAGGCAGCAAAGTCGATCAGGTAAAAGCGATCGCCCAGGGTCAGCAGCCTGCCCCCCGGCGCATAGATCGCCCTAGCCTCGGCGGTGGCCGTGAGAATCGAGGTCAAAATCTGAAAGCTGTAGGTGCGAAATGGCTCTATCTCAGTGCCCTCGGTGGCCCAACGCCGGGCGGGGGCCACCACCGTCTCTAGGGGCAGCCGCCCCAGCTTTTGGTGAACCTGGAGTAAGCCAGCGATCGCCCCCGGCACCGCCATTGACCCCAGGCCAATGTGAAACTCCTGGGTGGTGTCGCCAAAGTTAGCGTGGATAGGGTAGAAGTCGGGCGATCGGCCAATCTCCTTTGAACTGGGCGTCTGGCAAAAGAAATCGAACAGCCGATTCTCGCCCGCTGCGGTGTGGGCCAGCAAAAAGCCGCCCCCCGCCAATGAGGTGAGGGCGCTCTCGGTGACGCAGGCGGTGAAGGCAGCGGCGATCGCGGCATCAAAGGCGTTGCCCCCCTGGCGCAGCATCTCGGCCCCGGCCTCGGCGGTGAGGGGATGACCGGCGGCAACGGCCCCCTGGATAGAACTAGCTTTGCTCATAGCTGGCTAGTATACCGCTGGCGACAGGGCAGGCGCAGTGGAGAGAAACCGGGTTTCTTTGCGGCAGTTGACCAACCAACAACAGACTCACCGCAGAAACCCGGTTTCTGGCCTTAGGGCAACTCCCCCGCCGCCAAAATCTGCTCCACGGTCAAATTTAGTTCTGAGAATGTAGGCGACACCAGCGCCTGATTGCCCCCAAACACCGCCTCGTCATACAGCCCTTCGTTAAACACCAGCACCGTCACCTTAGACTCCAGCGGATCCACAATCCAGTATTCAGGAATTTCTAGGGCAGCGTATTCTGTGCGCTTGTAGCGGTAGTCGCGGGTAACCGAGTCGGGGCTGACAACTTCTACGGCCAGCAAAGGCGGGGTCTGGGCGATCGCCGCCCGATTCACCAGACCGCTAACTTGCTCTGGGGTCAACACATAAACATCTGTCAGCCGCGACTTTCTCACCCCAGTTCGCACGCCCGCTTCTCGAAAACAAAACCACCCCAGCCCGAGGCGGGCAATTTCTGCATCTAGGCACTGCTCGACGAACTTGGCGATCAGCATATGCCGAAAGGTCGGCGGAGTCATAGCGACCAGTTCTCCATCGACCAATTCGTAGCGATTCTCAGAGCCATCGTCGTAGGCTACGTAGTCTTCGAAAGTAAACGGCGCTGCTGTGGTGGATATTGCCATAGGATTGCCCCACTTTGCCTAAATCTTGCCATGACTAGCTGGTATTGAAAGCCTTGGGTGACTTCTGGGAAAGAGTTTCCCCTGCTTCTGCCTTCTGCCTTCTCCTCCTAGCTCCAGTCTTCGCGGCCTCGGCCCAGTCCCTTATAAACTTCGCCCTGCTGATGGATAGCGCGAGTCTTCTCGAACAGCTCGGCTTCGGTGAGCTGCCACCGAGCCAGGGCTTTCTTGAGATCGGCCTGAATGTCGCGGGCACCGGGGAAGCCATCGTAGCGAGTCATTAGCCGGGCCAGCTCCACTAGGTTGTAGTCGCTGGCTTCTCCGGCCAAAAGCTGGCTCACCACCTGGCGATCGCTCTTGTACTGGGGGTGCTGCTGGTCTTTAAAACTTTCAGGCATGGTGAATGGGGCGGTTAATGGCTCAGTGGCTGAGAAGGCTGGTGTGGGCAGCGGGGGTAGACAGCTCAGGCACCGCCGCCTCAATCAGGCCGCCGCCCAGCACCCGATTCCCAGGGGGATCGCTGCGCGAATCGCCGTCGTACCAAACGGCGGCCTGACCGGGGGTAACGCCAAACTGCGGCTCGTCGAAGACAATCCGCAATCGTTCGTCCTTGCCCTCAGCCCCTAGGGGAATTAACGTCGCCCCGACGGCCTCGCTGCGGTAGCGAATCTGTACCGAGACTTTGATCGGCTCGGTGGGCGCGGCGATCGACACCCAGTTGACCCGTTGCACAGTGCAGTCGGGCCAGTGGGCATCGCTGCGATCGGCCACGATGACGTGATTTTTGGCCATGTCAAAACCCACCACGTAGAGCGGGTTGGCGGCGGCAATGCCCAGCCCTTTGCGCTGGCCAATGGTGTAGTGGTGAATGCCGTTGTGTTGGCCGATAATGCGGCCTTCTGTATCCACGATGTCGCCGGGTTTGGGGGCCAGATATTTATCCAAAAAGGTCTGCATCGAGCCGTGGTGCTCGATCAAACACAGGTCTTGGCTGTCGGGTTTCTCGGCCGTGTGCAGACCCAGCTCGGCGGCGATGCGGCGGGTTTCAACCTTGGTCTGGTGGCCTAGGGGAAAATCGCAGTTGGCCAAAATCTCCTGGGTGAGGTCGTAGAGAAAATAGGACTGATCTTTGGTGGGGTCGACGGCGCGGCGCAGCTCGTAGCGTCCTGTGTCAGGGTTTTGGGTGATGCGGGCGTAGTGGCCGGTGGCGATGCGATCGCACCCTAGCTCTTCTTTGGCGTACTGCAACATCGGCCCAAACTTCACCGCCCGGTTGCACTGCGAGCAGGGCAGGGGCGTAATGCCGCTGCCGTAGCCTTCTACTAAATAGTTGATAATCTCGCGCTCAAACACCTCGCGGCTGTCGACCACGTGGTAAGGAATGCCCAAGTCATCGCAGAGCTGGGCGGCATCAACCATGCCCTCAGAGCAGCACTGGCCCTTGCCCTTCATCAGCCACAGGGTGAGGCCCACGACATCGTAGCCCTGCTGGTGCAGGGTCGCCGCCGCTACCGAACTGTCTACGCCGCCGGAGAGCCCGACTACAATTCTTTCCATGGCCAAAATGCTGCGCCTAAGGCGCTGGTGAATGAACGGCTCGTGAATGCTGGACGATCGCACCCCCAAAACCAAGAGATTAATCCAATGTCCTATTCTAGCTCACGGCCTCTGGCCCGTTAAGCAACCGGCAGGTGTTTGACTAAGCCGTCAGCGACACTGTTTCAATTAGCGGGCAGATATCGCCCGGCTGGGGGCGGGGCTGCGACTCGGCCCAGCGATCGCGATAGATCTCTAAGTCAGCCTTGAACGCCGTCATCTGCTGAATCTGAATTTCTAGCTGCCGAATCTTGTCTTGCAGCAGCGACTGCACAAACTCGCAGGGCACGTTGCCCCGCTGGTGAACGGTGAGCACCTCCCCGATGTCTTCCAGAGAAAAGCCTAGGGCCTGGGCCTTCTTGATAAACTGCACTTGATGTACAGCCTCGGGCGAGTAATAGCGATAGCCGTTGTCGCCCCGCTTAGAATTCAGCAGGCCAAGGCTTTCGTAGTAGCGCAGTGCACCCACGGCCACGCCTGTCTGCTTAGCCACATCGCCAATTTTGAGCTGTACTGCGATCGCCATGTCAGCATTTCCCTAAGGTCATCTCCATCCTAAACCTTCCAGCCAACTGTAGAGTCAACTTTATCACCCGCTGAGAATCCGCACCGCTCCACTGGCTGAAGAGATTTGCTAACGTTGCTTAGGAGATTATTTAGCCCATTGCATTTAGCCCATTGAAAGCCATGACCCAAACCAGCCGATCCAAGCGCCGCCGCCGGGGTGATTCCCCTAACCCCCTCTCATTTTTGCTGGGGCCAGTGGGTATTGCTGTGCTGATGGTCGCCCTAATTGGCGGGCTGTGGTACCGCAACCGCCCCCAGTCGGCGGCTTTTGAACCCAATACCACCGTGGGTGAGGCGGCCATGGCGGCCATCCAAACCTTCCCCACCCAGGGGCAAGAGCACGTCAACCCTGGCCAGCCGGTCAACTACGACAGCGACTTCCCCACCTCCGGCCCCCACGACCCCAACCCGGTGTTGCCGGGGGTCTACACCCAAGAGCAGCGGCTCGAAGAACTGGTGCACTCCATTGAGCACGGCAACATTGTGATCTATGTTGACCAGCCCGGTCAGGTGGCCATCGATACCCTCACCGCCTGGGTCAGAGAATTTCCCGGCGCTTGGGATGGCCTGGTGGTAGTGCCCCGACCGGGCCTCGGCCAAGAGGTGGTGCTCACCGCCTGGACCCACAAACTGCGGCTGCCGGAGTTTGAACCCGAAGCCGCCGCCACCTTCATCGACGCCTATCGGGGTCGGGGGCCGGAGAATCCGGTGCGGTAGAGAGTGGGTGGGTGGGTGGATGAATCCTTAGGGGCAGCTTTAAATTTGGCATTGAGCACCTTACCTTATCCACGGCAATCCACTAGAGACTATGATGCGTCGCCTGGATTCCCGTTTTCACGGGAATGACAGCCATCGACTTCTGCTCTAGTGAATAATTCAGGCTCACCTGGGCAATTAAGTTTCGTGGTCGGGTTGGCGATCTACCGGCCCAGTGGGCACCATAGGTTTTAGAACTGTGCAGGGTTAGCTAATGCTGGCATCATCGCCCCAACAATTATTTATGTTTAGCGGTAAAGGTGGCGTGGGTAAAACGACGCTCTCCTGTGGTTTTGCCCGGCAGCTGGCTCAGCGGCACCCCGACGAGCGGGTGCTGCTGCTCTCCACTGACCCGGCCCACTCCCTGGGGGATGTGCTGCAAATGGCGGTAACCAACATTCCCACACCGCTGCCCGACCGGCCTCAGGTGCAGGTGCGCGCCCTCGATGCGGCGGCGCTGCTAGAACAATTTCGGGCCGACTATGGCACCGTGCTAGAGCTACTAGTCGAGCGCGGCAGCTTTGTGGAGGGCGACGACCTCAGCCCCGTGTGGGATATGGGCTGGCCGGGCCTTGACGAACTGATGGCGCTGCTAGAGATTCAGCGGATTTTGCGCGATCGCGAGGCCGACCGGGTCGTGGTCGACATGGCCCCCAGTGGCCACACCCTCAGCCTGTTCGCCCTGATGGATTTTCTCGACACCCTGCTGGAAGCGCTGGACGAGTTTCAGCAAAAGCACCGCACCCTGACCGAAACCCTCTCCGGTCGCTACACCCCCGACCAGGCCGATCAGTTCATTCAAGATATGTGCCACGACCTAGAGCAGGGCAGGGCGCTGATCCAAGACGGCGATCGCGCTGCCTGCTGGGTGGTGGGGATACCAGAACCCATGAGCCAGCTAGAGAGCGATCGCTTCATCACGGCCCTCGGTCGCCTGGGCGTACCCCTCGGCGGCCTGGTGATCAACCGGGTGCTGTGCCAGGGGCCACACATCTTAGCTATGCAAACGCCTGTGCTAGAAGCCTTTCAGGCCATGGCCCAGGGGCAGCCGGTGCTGTGGGTGCCCATTCAGACCGGTGAACCCTTGGGCGGCGCTGCCCTCGATGCCCTAATTGCCCAGGCCAAGCCGCTAGTTTTAGACCAGGAGCCTGGCGCAGCCGCCGTGGATAACCCGGTTCTACAGTGGCCCCAACCCATTGCGCCAGGCATAGAAGACTTGATCGCGGCGGGGCGGCGGCTGATTATCGTAGGTGGCAAGGGCGGCGTGGGCAAAACCACCGTGTCGGCGGCGCTGGGCTGGGGTCTAGCCGAGCGCTACCCCAAAGCCAACCTGCGGGTGATGTCCATTGACCCGGCTCACTCGTTAGCCGACGCCTTTGGTCAACCCCTCGGCCACGAACCCACCCTGCTGCGGCCCAACCTCCAGGCCCAGGAGGTCAGCGCCGACGTGGTGCTCGACCAGTTTCGCACCGACTACCTGTGGGATTTAGCCGACATGATGGCGGGCGACGGCGAGATCGCGGGCGGCATCCACATGGCCTATGGCCCCGCCGCCTGGCGGCAAATCGTCTCCCAGGCCCTGCCCGGCATCGACGAAATGCTGTCGCTGATCACCGTGATGGATTTGCTAGAGCGCAACGAGCAGCAGCTGATTGTGCTCGACACCGCCCCCACGGGCCACCTGCTGCGGTTTCTCGAAATGCCCACCGCCCTGGGCGACTGGCTGGGGTGGATCTTCAAGCTCTGGATTAAATATAAAGACGTGGTGGGCCGGGTCGAGTTTATGGGTCGCCTGCGCACCCTGCGCCAGCGGGTACTGGCCGCCCAAACCAAACTCAAAGACCCCCAGTACACCGAATTTATTGGCGTGGTGCAAAATCAGTCGGCGATTTTAGCCGAGGCCAGCCGACTCACCCACACCCTGAGCGATCGCAGCATTGCCCAGCGCTATATCGTCCACAATCGCTATCAGCCAGGGCAAGACCTGCCCAGTGAGCTATTTCCCCACCAGTGCATTGTGCGCCTCGCGGGCCTGGCTCCGGCCCCCAACCCCTTTGACCAGGTAAAGCAGGCGGCCCACCTGCTGCTAGAACCTCAGCCCGATACAGAGCCTTAGGATGTCTCCAGGAAAGAAGATACCCTCAGGTAGGGGCGCAGAGCCTGCGTCCTTAGGAGGCAGCAAAATCCTTGAGTATTTTCGCTGCCAGGATTGTCCTTAGAGTAATGCCAGCTAAAAAAATATCCCTGCCAAGGACGCAAACTCGACCCATTGGGCCGGTCGCGGTGAGATCTCGGATGGGTTAGGCGACTTCCGGGAAATAGTTTCCCAATGGTGGGCAGTGCCCACACTACGGCGGCTACAGTCGCTGATTTAAAGCTGGTATCTTCTTTCCTGGAAATCTCCTTAGCTGGGAAACGCTTATATCAAATTCGGATTGTTTACCCTCGATTCAACCGGGCAAATGCTACGAATCCTCTGGCTTGGCTATGCCAACGCCCCTACGATTTGGCCTTTTGGGAATCGGGGTCATGGGGTGCAGATTTGGTATGGCTCAGTCGTCCCGCCTCAGTTTGGTGGCCCATTGTAAGTTCGCACCGATATTGTGGGAATTATAAAAATGGTTTTAGGTTAGGCTAGGGCGGGTTCCTTCGGAGAAGCTCGGCTGCGGTCAAATTCTCAGCTCCGACCGGGACTTTCTAGCAACCTGAACTATACTTATTTTCACGTCTACCAAGCCCTTCGACACCGTGAGAGGAGTCAGCAGTGACAAATCATAGGATTTTGGTCATCGATGATAGCCGGGTCATCCGCATGCGCGTCCGCGACATGCTGCCCCAGGGCAACTTTGATATCATTGAGGCCCAAGACGGTGTAGAGGGCATGGATGCCATTCATAGCCAGCGCCCCAACCTGATCATGCTCGACTTCTTGCTGCCCCGCATGAGCGGCTGGGAGGTCTTTCAAGAGATTCAAGCTAACCCAGAGCTGCAAAACATTCCTTTGGTGCTGATGTCGGGCCGCAAGGAAGAGGTAACAGAGAAGATTACCGAACCCTTTGAGTACTTCGAGTTTATTCAAAAGCCCTTTGAGCAAAAAGAACTCATTGAGGCCATTAAAGGGGCGATGGTCAAGGCCCGCAAGCCGCGCCGCACACCTGTGGCTGCTCCAGCGGTGGCGACTCCGGCGGCGGCGGCAACGGCGGGCGGTGACGTCAGCGCCGCCGAGTTCCAGGCGCTACAGGCTCAGGTAAAGCAGCTTCAGGGCGAGGTGGCTCAGCTCAAGGGCCAGCTGGGCAAGATGCTGGCTTTCATCAAGCAGAAGCTCAAGTAGAGCTGAGAATTGCGGCGGTGTCGGAGCTGCGATGGTCGAAGACTGGCCCGACCGGCGATCGCATCTCACCCACCTCAATTACCAAGGCATTAGGGCAATTCTGACAACGAAAATATCCAAGGATTTTGCTGCCTCCTAAGGACGCAGGCTCTGCGCCCCTACCTGGGGTATCTTCTTTCCTGAAGACCTCCCTAGCGGGGCTCAGCAGCCCCGCTTTCTGTGCGAGGTGGGGTGGCCCCGTTGCCGTTGGTTTCTAAACCGCTACCTGGCTCGCTAAACGTCACATGGGGTACCCCAATGGCAATACCCGCCTGATCAAAGGCAATCCGCAGGCGGCGACGAAACTCCCGAGCCACCAAAAACTGCTTTAAGGGCCGGGTGCGGATCCAGATTAGCAGGGTGAGACCGGCGTGGCTCATGGCCTCGACTCCCAGCATTTCCACCGGGTTGAGAATGGCGCTACGCCATTCGGGGTCATTGGCCATGACGTGGGCGGTTTCGTGCACCACCCACAGGGCCTCGTCAACATTGGTGCCGTAGGCCACGTCAATCAGGAGGTTGGCCCGCGACCAGGTGCGGCTGAGGTTTTCGACCTGGGCAATAAGGCTGTTGGGCAGGGTCACCAGACGGCCATCTTCGCCGCGTATTTGAGTAATCCGCAGGTTGAGATTTTCAACAATGCCCGTGGTGGTACCGGTGGTCACCAGGTCGCCAATGGCGTACTGGTCTTCGAGCAAGATCAGAAAACCGTTGACCAGGTCTTTAACCAAGCTCTGGGCCGCAAAGGAAAGGGCCAAGGCGGC
Source organism: Shackletoniella antarctica (assembly GCA_003241845.1). Classification (GTDB taxonomy): domain Bacteria; phylum Cyanobacteriota; class Cyanobacteriia; order Phormidesmidales; family Phormidesmidaceae; genus Nodosilinea; species Nodosilinea antarctica. The sequence goes on from QBMN01000113.1 coordinate 9,275, forward strand.
CACCGCCCCAAAGGCCAACAGCGAGGCCGGGGCCACTCTGAGGGTTTGCAGCACCAGTAGGGTGGCTAGGGCGTAGATGACGGTTGTCTTGAGCCCCTTGACAGCACCAGTAATGGTCGAGAGGCGCATGGACTTGCGCTGGATATCGTCAAGGTCGCCCAGCTCGTTTTTGCCCCAGGCCTGGGCGACTCGCTCAATGCCTAGGTTGGCCAGGCGATTGAGTAGCCCGGCAAAAAACCAGGTCAGCAGCAGCAGCACCGGAATGGAGAACAGCCCAAAGGCATAGCCACGAGTTTGGGGAAAGATGTAGAGCACCGCAGCAATGCCCGAGATCCACACAAAGGCAACGCCCCAAAACATTAGCCAGCGAAAAAAAGCCACCACCTGGAGCCGCTGGGCCAACGTGATTTGGTAGCTGAACAGTTGCTGCAGCTCTTGACGGGGTGAATCTTCTCCGGGGGGGATCGGCAGACTCTCCTGGGCGGTTTGCCTTTGCTCTAGGGTGTTTTTGCGCCAGCCCAGCAATTGCCAAATGCTGGTTAGGGCCAGGGTGAGCAATACACCGGCCAGTAAAACCCAGAGGGTGCGCCGAATTTGGCGCTGGCGAGCCTCGGGGAGACGACTGGTTATAGCCCGGCGGAGGGAGTCTCGTAGCACCTCCTGCCAGCGATCCGCCAGGTCGGCTTGAGATAGGCCACTGTACTGAGCATCGGTGTCGGTGACGGTGAGCAAAACCCTAGGCTCGGCTAGGCCAGTGCCCACCGCAAATAGCACTGGCTGACCGCCAATGGGTTCAATGCTGACCTCCAGGGAAGACCTATCGATGGTGTCATCGTCATAGATCAGCGCCAGGGAGCGGTTGAACACCTGGTTGAGGTTGCTCTCAATTTGCCGAGCCCTTACCTCGACAGGCATTGCAGCGCCCGATTCGTTGCGGTTAAACACTGCCGGGGAAGCGATGTCAAACAGAGCGGTGCCGTCGAGGGTGACGGCTGTGACCTCTATCTGGCCAACCCGCTGCACTCCTGAGGGGGGCAGGGTGTTATTGCCAGGGCTGAGGGGGTTGGCAATTTGGGCGACCCCTGGAGAGGCTACCCAGCCCCAGCCCAGGGTGAGGAAAACCCCTAGCAGCAGAGCCAGCAGCGATCGCCCTAGGCCGGTCTGCGCCCATCGCGCCCACCGGGGGCAGCGGCGAGACCTAGTGTTTAGCAGAAATGGGGAGCTGGGCATAAGGTGGCGCGATCACAACGGCGTGAGACATTCTGCCCCTGGGTTGTTTTAGCATTCCGCCGCCCCCAGTGGCACAGCCTAGTCTAGACAATGGCTGCGGCTCTGGTTCTGCCCTGGTCACGATGCATCCCACGGATTGCCTCTACAGCAGCGCGCTGGGGATCTAAAAAAACCAGCCGTAGCTGTGTAGCCCCTTGCCCAGAATATTGACCCCCAGGTAGCAGACCCACACCACCACAAACCCGGTGGCGGCCAGAATAGCAGGGCGACGACCCTGCCAGCCCTTGGTGATGCGGGCGTGGAGGTAGGCCGCAAACACTAGCCAGGTAATTAAGGCCCAGGTCTCTTTGGGATCCCAGCTCCAGTAGGAGCCCCAGGCTTCGTTGGCCCACACGGCCCCAGCAATGATGCCAATGGTGAGCAGCGGAAAGCCCAGGCCAATCATGCGGTAGCTGATGTTGTCGAGGGTGTCGGCCAGGGTGAGGCGCTGGGGCGAGAGCTTGACGGCGGGGGCGGTTTTCTCCAGTACGGCAGCACCGCCGCCGGACATGGCCAGCACCTGGGATGAGGCTTGGGGGTTTGAGGCCTGGGCCTCGGCTCGGTGCAGTTTGACGTTGCGGAAGCCGCCGGTGCCGACGGAGCTGCCCTTGAGCTCAACCGCCTGGCCCTGGGTGACGAGCAGGAAGGTGATCGCCAGCAGTGACCCCACCAGCAGGGCCGCGTAGCTCAGCAGCATGACGCTGACGTGCATCATCAGCCAGTTAGATTTGAGGGCGGGCACCAGGGGCTCAGACCCCTGCATGGTGCCGGGCAGCGTCAGGGTAGCAAAGGCGGCAATGGCCATGGCGATGGGGGCCGTCACTGTGCCCACCAGGGCGCTGCGGCTCATGCGCTCGGCCACCAGGTGCATGGCGGTGATGCCCCAGGCCAGGGCAAACAGCGACTCGTAGAGGTTGCTCATGGGGAAGTAGCCCCCCTCTAGCCACCGGGCACCGAGCAGAGCCGCAATGGTGAGGTTGCCCACGGCCATGGCCCCGGTGCCCAGAGACGGCAACACCAGGGCTTTAGGGAACGCGACGCCGCACCAATAGAGGAGCATGGCCATAAACAGCACCGCAAAGGATGCGTTGTCGAGCCAGCCCTGGAGCGCAATCAAATCCATAGGTTCGGTAGCTGTGAGGGGTCTTTTCTATCCTACCGACTTTTGTTGTGCCCATCGCTACTGACCTGGGCGCGACGATGATTATTCCCCTGTAGCGGGCGGGGCGACCTCTGACTCGGGGGATGGCTCGGCCTCGGCCTCTGGCCCTGGGGCAGCGGGGGATGCTGAGTCGGGGGCTGGCAGCGGGCCGGGGCGATCGCCCCGCTTGAGCACAGCGGTAATGTCGTAGCGCACCTGGCGATCGCTCAGCACCGTAGCGGTCACCCCAATCGCCTCGATCGCCTCGGTGCTCAGCAACCCTGCCTGGGGCAAAGGCGGCAGCAGCAGGTTGTTTTCTACGTCGGTCAGGGCCTCCAAGTTGACAAAGAAATGGCCATTGTTGGGCCGAGGGGCCTCTCCGGTGGTGGTCTGAAACAGAGCATTGACCCCCAGGGCGCGGCCCGGAGCCGGGGCCACTAGCTCTGCTATGCCCTCGCCGACGGTGAAAAACGCAACATCGCCCTCTAGCAAGCCGTAGGTCATCACCAGCGAGCCGAAGGGAGCCGTCCAGCGGGTGACGGGTACGCCGCCCAGGTCAACGGCATCAACGGCAAAGCGGTAGCGGCTTGCCATCACCGCGTCGAGCTGCTCAAAGGTGGCGGTGGCGGCCTCGCGATCGCTGGCTTTGACCATCAGCACCAGGGCCGGGTTGGGCAACGGCAGGGTCTCGGCCCCGCCAGTAGTGTTATCGGGGGCGCCATCAGGGGCGTCAGGGGGCGTCAACACCCCCAGGGCAAATTCTCCCGCCATCCAGGGCAGAAAGTTTTCGTCGAGACTGAGGCCAGTGGCCGATTGCAGCCCCAGGGCCAGGTCTGCGGCCTGCACCGGCAGCAGAGCCGAGAACTGCTCCCCGGCCTGAAAGTCTTCCCAAAACTGCTGAAAGTCGCCACCGGAGAGCGCCACCAGGGCACTGGTGGGCAATCGCTGGGGCATTTGGTCGGCGCGGTGGCCCGTGGCGAAGGTCGAGGAACCTGGCTCTAGCCAGCTCACCCCTTGCAGGGCTACACCGCGATTCTTGACGGCGATCGCCCCTACTAGACCCCGCTGGGTCTGAAACGCCCGCAGTCGAATTGGGTCAATGGGTGGGTCAGCGGCCTCGGCCACGGTTTGAGCTAGGGCGGGGACATCTATATAAAAACGCACCAGGGGTTGGGTTTCGGTGATTTGCCCAAAGGCGCGGCCCACCTCGGGGCGGCTGACCAGGGAATCTTGCCCCCGGTAGGCGTCAATGGATCGCTTGAGCAGGGGCAGCTGAGGGCTGAGCACGGCGGTAGAGCCATCGAGGACAGCGGCGTAGAGCGGCGCTTCGCCCTGACCATCAATTTGCTGAAGGGTAATGCCCCGGTAGGGGGCGTCTTCGGCTAGTTCTGCCGCGCCTAGGCGATCGCCCAGATCGCTCTGGGCGCGGTTGGCATCGGCGATCGGCACCACCGCCACAATGTTTGAGCTGAGCGCTAGCTCTGGCGCAGGAATAGAGGGAGGCAGGCCGCTGGCCTCCGCCTCGGTGGGCAGCAGCGCCAGGGTGATTTCGGGGCCGACCCAGGGCTGAATATCTTGGGCAAAGTTGAGATCTTGGTTAGCCAACAGGCGATCGCGCCACTGCACCAGCAGCTGGTCAAACTGCGCCTGGGTAGCCTCAGTACCAAACTGTCGCAGCCTGCGCCACTCGGTCTCGTCGCTGCTCAGGGCCAGCACCACCAGGGCGTCGGCGGGGATGGCGTTAGACCCGGCGGGCAGGGTGCGGGCCAGCTGCCCGCGCCGGGTTGCAACCCAAATGCTGAGCGCCCCGCCGGCAGTGAAGAGCACAGCAGCAGCGATAATCAACGGCAGCGGAGGCCTCTTCGGCAGCAGCTTGTTGGGCAATACCATAGGGTCAATACCAGGGGGCCGAGGCAAATTTGCCCTGCCACTCTAGCAAAGAACTTCGGCAACGAACCAAGCATTCCTGGGCCATCTATTCCTTTACTATCCAAGAAAGGAGACCGAGGCAAAGAGCAGCCTAGCGAAAGCGGAAGTCGTACCCGGCGTAGCGATCGCCCTCGTAGAGCACCACCAGCCAGGTTTGGGGGTCAAACTCCAGCGGGTAGGCTTCGCGATCGGCGGGCTGCCCACCTTCGGTTTTGCCTGGCGACATGACGCAGTAGGGCTGCTTCAGCAGCTCTTGCACGGTGGCTTTGGGCGCTTGCAGATCGGTTTCTAGCAGAGCCTTGAGGCGATCGCGCGACACCAGAGACTGGCTCTGCTCAAGCTTGACACAGGTAAACGGGCTGCTCTCCTGCCCTTGGTCTTTGCCCAGGTTGGGGGTGATCAGCAGCGCCGCCAGGGCCAGCATCGACCCTCCCGCCATCAGCATCTGGCGAGGCTTGGCCTGAGGGTCGCCATCGGCGGGCCGGGGCCGGTTAGTCGCCCCTGGGTAGGGCTGGGGCAGCCCAGGCGGCACCGGAGCCGGGCCGGGCTGCTGGGGCCGCTGATAGTAGGATGAAACTGGATAGGGGGGACGTTGAACCATGGCGTTGACCTGCTGTCTACCGTTCTAGATCTACCGTTCCGAAAGAAACGCTTTGAAAGAAATCAAGCGCCTCCCGGCCTTGCTTAGTGGAGGGGCCAACACTCCCGCCATCCACCCATGACGGAAACGGGCAGAGACAGCGTAGAGAGCAGGCGGAATTACTGAGTACAAGTATAGTACAAAAATACTATTCGGCAAGACACTTGCCCTGCGGTTTTTTGTTGCGGTTTCTTGTTGCGGTTTCTTGTTGCGGTTTTTTGTTGCGGTTTTTTGTTGCGGTTTTTTGTTGCGGTTTCTTGTTGCGGTTTCTTGTTGCGGTTTCTTGTTGCGGTTTCTTGTTGCGGCTTAAAGAGAACCGCCGCTCCTGAGGCCTGGCGGTCAAGGCTGTTTCCCCACGCTATGAACAAAACCGTTGTCTGGTTTCGGCGCGATCTGCGGGTCTCTGACCACGAGCCGCTGCTGCGGGCTGCTCAGCGGGGCCTGGTGGTGCCCGTGTTTGTGTTTGACCGCGCCCTGCTGCACCACCCCGAAACCGGGTCGGCGCGGGTGGAATTCTTGCTGGCGGCGCTGCACGCTTTAGACGGTGACCTCAGGGCGCTGGGCGGTCGGCTGATTGTGCGATCGGGCGACCCGGTGCAGGTGCTGCCCAAGCTGGTGCAAGAGATCGGGGCCGACGGCATCTATGCTCACACCGATGTGGAACGAATCTATGGTCGCCTGCGCGATGCCCGGCTCAACCAGGCTCTGGCCCAACGGAGCATGAAAATTCGCTGGTTTGAACCCGCCGCCACCGCCACCGAGCTGATGCTCTATCCCCAGTACCGCGAGCTGTGGTATCGGGAGATTGGGCAACCTCTGGTGCCTACGCCTGCGCGGGTGTCAGTGCCCCCAGAGATCCCGAGCGATCCGCTGCCCGATCTAGGTGCCCTGGGGCACAGGGCCGACGGCAAGCTCATCCCCCCGGCCAGCACCGCCGCTGCCCGTGCCCTGCTGCAAGACTTTCTGTCCGACAAGGCCGAGCGCTACTATTGGCAGCTGTCGTACCCCAGCGCCGAAGCCACCACCGGCCTCAGCCCCCACATTAAGTTTGGGGTAATCTCGGTGCGGGAGTGCGTGCAGACCATTCGCCAGGCCCCCGACGGCGGCGACAACCGGGTGCGCCGCAGCCACCAGCAGCTGATCTCGCGGCTGCGGTGGGGCAATGGCTTTACCCAGCGATTTCGCTACCTGCCCCAGCTAGAGCTGCGATCGCTCTACCGCACCTTCGACGACGACGGCTGGGCCTTTGACGCTGACCTCTACGAAGCTTGGCAGACAGGGCATACGGGCTTCCCGATTGTCGATGCCGCCGCCCGCTATTTGCAGGCAACTGGCGGATATCTGGCCCTCAACTTTCGCACCCGCGCCATCTACGCCAGCTTTTTGAGCAACCTGGGGGGCATCGACTGGCGCTACGGGGCGCTGCACTTTATGCGCCACCTGATCGACGGCGACTGCCCCATCGACCACTACCAGTGGGCCATGCAGGCGGGGGTGACCCACTGCGTCAACAAAAGCTGGACCCGCATTTATCACCCTGGACAGACAGCCGTATACCGCTGCGACCCCGAAGGCGAGTTTATTAAGCGCTGGGTGCCTGAGCTGGCCGATGTGCCCCCGGCGCAGCTGGGCAGCCCGCCCACCCTATCGGGCTAC
>QBMN01000114.1 GCA_003241845.1 Shackletoniella antarctica
CCAGCGCCCGACCCCCCAGCCCAGAACCCACCAAAGGGTTAAGTCTACCCCCGGTATCGTCGTCCCCTCAGGCCGACGACCCGATCGCCGTGCTCACCGGGCGGGCACCGACCGCCCCAGGCCGCCAGCCCCGCCGCCCAAAGCCACAGCTGATCTCCCACGAGGCCATGGGGTTTAGAGACCTCAACCTGCAAGACCGCTTTTGGAACCGACTCAACGATCTGGCCGTTGGCCTTCAGCAGGAGGCCCTCGAAAATCGCGCCCAGGCAGGCCCTGCCCCAACCACCGCCCCAGGTGAGCAGCAAGAGGCTGAGGCTGAGGCTGAGCCTGGGTTCATCCCCTTTGCCGGAGAAGTCGTCATCTACGCCGATGAAGACCCTACCCTCAGAGACATGGCTCTGCCAGTGGCAGTGCCGCCCCCCGAGGCCGAAACGCCCCCCGAGGTGGTGACCCCACCGATGCCCAATCTAGAGCTGCCCGAGGGCGATCTGACCGCCGGGGAGCCAGTGGTCGCGACCCTGCGAGTACCGTTTCACCTCAACCGGCTGTACATCAAGGTTTGGATTACTGACCCCCAAACTCGCACCCTGGCCGATGAGCCTCGCCAGCTGCTCAACCTGCTGCCCAACGGCCAGGGGCAGCTAGAGGGTAGCCTTCAGCTGACGGTGCCCCTAGGCTGCTTAGAGGCCTGGTTTGAGGCGATCGCCATCGACATGGTGACCCAGCAGGAGAGCTACAAAACCTCTGTCAGCCGCGCCATTACCCCCGCTGGGCTGCCGCCGTCGGCCCTAGATGATGAGTTTTAGCTCTAGATATTCTGCCCAAAGCCTGATGCTTGTCGGCCAGATGGCAGCAGCAAAAGAACCTTGAGGTTTTGCAACGAATCTTAAGTAAATACCGCAAAAAGTAGGGTCTTATACCGAGGATGCCCCTACAATTAATGCGGCTTTTCCAGGTGGACTAAACTAACCAGCTCACCGATTGAGCGGTCTAGTCCAGCTTCTGAAACTGCTGGTCGTTGCCTTCGGGCGATGGTTATTCAAACACCGGCTAAAGCAGGTAGTTCAGTCAGAGCAAATCAGCCTGAACATCTGATGTTGATCCATCAATCTGTTGTTCAGCCTGTTGCTCAGCCGGTCTGGTAAGTGGTTGAGGTCAGGGTCTATCCCTGCTTGCCAGGGCCTAGGGTAAATAAACCTCATCCAAGTCCAGACGTGGAATTTTGCCTGTGGGCAAACTACAGATCTCGAACTGGACTTGGTATAAACCATCCCCACATCACAAATCACTATTTAGGACGGGTGACAATGAAATTTACGTCAATTCTCAAAGCGGCTGCGCTTACGGCAGCCACCCTTGGATTGCTGGGCGGGGCGGGGCGGGCCGTTGCTCACAACCACGCTTCTTCAGAGCCTGCGGTTCGCCAGACCGGCACCCTGCTGGCCCAAGCCTTTGACGCCATTGCCATTAACGAGGCCAATTTTTTGGTGGTCTCAGTGCCTGGCAGCGTAGCTCAGCCTCACCGGCTCTTTGTGGTTGAGCAAATTCAGCCTAGCCGCCCCTGCTGGACTGTCGCCAACACCACGGGTGGACTGACGCAAATCAACGCGCTGTGGAACACCTTTGACTTCTCGGGGGTTTGCCGCCTCCAGCGCGACAGCAACGGCTATGCCGTGCGCCTCAACGGTCAAGATGTGGCCGGGGCGCGCTTTGAGGTCAACCAGCGCGACGGTGATCTGCTGCTTCAGTTTGCCCCCGGCACCATTTCGCGCAATCGCATCACCATTGGCCGCACCAACGGCATTAGCCCCACCGGCTTTGCCCAGATCCAGCTCAATCCGGGCTGGTCGCTCACCAAGCGCACCTTCAACGGGCAAATCGTCAGCTCTAACCTGGTGTATTTCACCAACGACCTCACCCTAGCCCAGATCCAGGGTGGTGAGACCGGCGGCACCACGCCTCCGGTGACCCCGCCGGTAACGCCGCCCGCCCTGGCCTTTAACGACATTCGGGGCAACCGCTACGCCAACGAAATCACCCGCGCCGCCAGCCTTGGGGTAATCTCTGGGTTCCCTGAAGATGGCACCTTTAGGCCCATTGCGCCCCTGACCCGTGAGCAGGCGGTCTCGGTGGTGATTGAGACCGCTGGCAAAATTTTACCTAGCTCAGTCATTGCAGGACGCGATCAGCAGGTCTTTAGCTCGCCCTTCCCCGATGTGGCGGCCAACCGCTGGAGCGCGGTGAAAATTCGTCAGGCCCAGCAGTTGGGCATTGTTACCGGCGATGCCGGTACCGGCAATTTCCGCCCTACCGACAATGTCTCTCGGGCTGAGCTGATGGCGATGATGTATAAGCTGCAGCTGGTGCGGGCCAACGCGGGCGCTGGCGACACCACCAGCGGTACGCCTGTGCCAGTGCTCGACCCCGCCACCGGTGGTCTGATTCCTAACGTTAGCAACCCCCCGGCGTTTTCTGATATCGCCGGCCACTGGGGGCAAAACCCGATCAGGCAGATGGCGGCCTACTGTGCGATCGCCACTCCCCTGAACGAAACTGGCACCAGCTTCGCCCCCAACACCAACGCTCTGCGCGACTACACCGCCGCCGCCGCCGTGCGGGCGATCGACTGCCCCGCCGCGCGGCCCCAGTAAAGCTGGTAGATGGCTCGCTGGTGAATTTCTCGAGTACTTCATGAAAATAACTACCCATCTGCCATGGCCTCCGCCCTCACCCCTGCCCCTCTCCCTAGGGGCGAGGGGTTCTGAATCTGGCTCCCCTTCTCCCTTGGGGAGAAGGGGTTGGGGGATGAGGGCATAGCTGGATACTTTAGTTAGTTGGCATACTCTAGATGCTTAAAGGAGGGTTCAGTGAACCCTCCTTTTTTTTGAGTGCTAGCGCATCGTCTGAGCGCTAGCGCACCGCGCAGAGCAGCCCATAGCGAATCAGGCCGCTGTGCAACCCCTGGCGCATCGGCCCCAGGGCCAGCGCCCCCTGTAGGGTGCCTGGCCCGGCCTTAATCAACCCGGCTATGCCCTCAGGGGTGAAAGCCGAGGCAATCACCTCATCCCAAAACGGGGCCACCGCCAGCGACCAGTCAGCCGAGGTGAGGTGGTTGAAGCCGCAGTTGTGGGCGATCGCTTCGTAATCGGGCAACGCAATCACGTAGGGCAACCCATAGACCTGATAAATCCAGCTGAGCTGCTGCTGCTCTAGCCAGGTCAGCGGCCCCGCCAACGAATCAGTCGGGCGGTGGCACCAGGTGGCCATCAGCAGTTTGCCACCGGGCTTCAGCACCCGGTAGCACTCCTGCAAAAACGCCACCTTGTCGGGCATATGCTCGCCACTCTCCATTGACCACACCAGGTCAAAACTCTGATCGTCAAAGGGCATAGCCAAAGCATCCGCCACCTGAAACCGGGCAGAGGGCGACGCATCCCCCGCCAGGTTAGCCGCCTCAGCCCGCTCAGTAGCCCGCTGGGCCTGCACCGGGCTAAGGGTAATGCCCACCACCCTAGCTCCATAGCGATTGGCCAGTTCGAGGGAGCTACCGCCAATGCCGCAGCCGCAGTCTAGAATATCTTCCGCCTGGGTTACCCCTGCCCAGGTTAAACACTCATCGATCAGGTCAATCTGAGCCTGGCGACGGTCTTTGCGCTGACGGCCATCGGCCCCGTAATAACCATGGTGCATATGCTCGCCCCAGATCTGCTCCCACAGACCAGACGAGTCGTCATAAAAGGTCTGAATTTTCTTGTACAGCGCATTGGCCATGGCAGCTTAAATCCAAAGAACAGCGCCCTAATGCAGGGCTTAATCGGTTAAATCTTGCGGCATATTGGCCGAGAGCGTCAACTCATGGAAATATAGGGTGGCCTCTATACCTAGCCCACGGCAGGATGCCCAGCCCATGCAGATGACGGTTCCGCGCACCATATGCCTTGGTTTTTTAGTACTCATTACCGTCGGCACAGTGCTGTTGCTATTGCCTATATCCACCACCGACAAAGGGTGGGGAGATCCGCTGGTGTCGCTGTTTACAGCCACCTCCGCCGTCTGCGTCACCGGCTTGATTGTGGTCGATACCGGCACCTACTTTTCAACCTTTGGCGAAGCCATAATTCTTGCCCTGATCCAGGTGGGGGGGCTGGGCTACATGACCGCCAACACCTTTCTGGTGCTGCTGGTGGGCCGACGGCTGGGCCTCAAAGAGCGGCTGGCCATTCAGCAGTCAATGGATAACTCAGGCCTGGCCGGAGGCAAACCGCTGGTTCTCTCCATCATTGCCATGACCCTGGTGTTTGAGCTGACGGGTCTGTTTTGCCTCTACCCCGTCTTTAGCCAAGACTACGGCCCCGGCTATGGCCTCTGGCTGTCGGTGTTTCACAGCATCAGCGCCTTCAACAACGCCGGGTTTAGCCTGTTTGAAGACAGCATCGTGCGCTATGCCCTCAACCCCTGGGTCAATGCTGTGATCACGGCCCTCGTGATTCTTGGCGGCATTGGCTATCAGGTAATTATGGAAGTGCTCATCTGGCTGCGGAATCGCCTGGCCGGCAACCGCAGTCGCGGCCTGTTTTCCCTCAACTTTAAAGTTGTGACCAGTACCACCGCGGCCCTGCTGGCCCTCGGCACCGCCGCCTTTTTTGTCACTGAGTTCAACAACCCGGCCACCCTAGGTTCAGCCACTCCACCCCTCAAGCTACTGCTGGCCTGGTTTCAGTCAGTTATTGCCCGCACCGCCGGGTTCAACAGCATCGACATCGGCGGCATGGGCAACGCCTCGCTGTTTATCATGATTGCCCTGATGTTTATCGGGGCCAGCCCCGGCAGCACTGGCGGCGGCATCAAAACCACCACCATTCGCATTTTGCTGGCCTGCACCCGCATGGCGCTTCAGGGTAAAGAGCAGGTGCTCTGCTTTCGGCGGCAGATTCCCACCAGCCGCGTGCTTAAGGCGATCGCCGTGGTGGTCGGGTCGGGCCTGGCCGTGGTGAGCGCGACGGCGCTGCTGGCCGTCAGCAACCCCAATCTGAGCTTTATCAAAATTTTGTTTGAGTCGGTTTCCGCCTTTGCCACCGTTGGTCTTTCCACCGGCATCACGGGGGAGCTGTCTGACTTTGGTAAATACGTGATTATCGTCACCATGTACCTGGGCCGGGTGGGCATTTTGCTGTTTATGGGTGCCCTGCTGGGCGACCCTAAGCCCTCGGCGGTTCAGTACCCCGAGGAAGAGCTGCTGATTGGGTAACGAGGCCCGGACGATGGAAATCAGCCCGCACAACTAATCCTAGGCCATAAAAAAGGGAGCAGTTTGCTCCCCTGAAGAATCTGGCTTGTCCTGGGCTGGGGCGCTGAGGCGCTGGCGCAGGGCTTGGTTTCGCTTTCGCAGCTGTCGCTGACGGGCCGCACCGCCGCGCCCCTTGTGGTTGCGGCCCGGCTGGCGGGGCGACTCCCACCGTTTTAGTTGTTGTGCCATGATCTTACTCCTATAGCCATAGGTCAATATTAGCTATAGCTCAATCATACTCTGCCCTCAGCCTGCAATACCCCTTAGCCTGCAATACATAGAAGGGTTTACTCCCACTCGATGGTGCCAGGCGGCTTAGAGGTAATGTCGTAGACCACCCGGTTCACCCCCTCCACCTCGTTGACGATGCGGTTTGAAATCGTCTCTAGCAGGTCGTAGGGCACCCGCGACCAGTCGGCGGTCATGCCGTCTTCGCTGCTGACCAGGCGCAGCACAATCGGGTAGGCGTAGGTGCGCTGGTCGCCCATGACGCCCACGCTGCGCACGGGCAGCAGCACCGCAAAGGCCTGCCAAAAATCGTGGTACATGCCCTGCTTGGCAATCTCGTCGCGCACCACAAAGTCGGCGTTGCGGAGAATTTTCAGTCGCTCTTTGGTGATTTCGCCAATGATGCGAATGGCCAGGCCGGGGCCGGGGAAAGGCTGGCGGCGCACGATCTCTTCGGGCAGGCCGATGGAGCGGCCCACCTTGCGCACTTCGTCTTTAAACAGCTTGCGCAGGGGTTCGATCAGCTTAAACTGTAGATCTTTGGGCAGGCCGCCGACGTTGTGGTGGCTCTTGATTTTTACCGCCACCCGATCGCCGGTTTTGGGGTCAACATTGGTGTCGGCTGACTCGATCACGTCGGGGTAGAGGGTGCCCTGGGCAAGGTAGTCGAAGGGGCCAAGGCGCTTAGACTCTTCTTCAAACACGCGAATAAACTCGTGGCCGATGCGCTTGCGCTTGACTTCGGGGTCGGTGACGCCTTCGACCTGGGCGAGAAAGCGATCGCGCGCTTTGACATGAATCACCGGAATGTGGAACTGCTCGGCAAATAGCTTCACTAGGCGTTCAGGCTCATCTTTGCGCATAAAGCCCTGGTCGATGAACATGCAGGTGAGCTGGTCGCCAATCGCCTGGTGCAGCAAAAAGGCCAGGGTCGAAGAATCTACCCCGCCGGATAGGGCCAGCAGCACCCGCCGGTCGCCCACCCGCGCCCGCACTTCCCGAATGGCCTCTTCTACAAAGGCTTCGGTGGTCCAGGTGGGTTGGCACTCGCAGATGTGGTAGACAAAATTGCGAATCAGCGCTGTGCCCCCCTGGGAATGCACCACCTCGGGGTGAAACTGCACCCCGTAGAGCTTGCGGGCGTGGTCGGCGACGGCGGCGCTGGAGGTGTTGTCGGTGTGGGCCAGCACCTCAAACCCATCGGGCAGCCGGGTCACCGAGTCACCGTGGCTCATCCACATGGTGGTGCCGTCTTCGACGTTGGTGAGCAGGTCAGTGGGGTTATCAATATGGAGGCCGGCCTTGCCGTACTCACCCCGGTCGGCGCGGTCAACCTGGCCGCCCAGCTGCTGCACCATCAGATGCATGCCGTAGCACACCCCCAGCACCGGAATGCCCAGATCCCAAATGGCCGAGTCGCAGTGGGGCGCACCCTTGTCATAGACCGAGCTAGGCCCGCCAGAGAGAATGATGCCCCTGGGGTTAAGCTGTTTGAGCTGCTCAGCGGTGGTGCGATAGGAGAGCACCTCTGAATACACTTCGGTCTCGCGAATGCGGCGGGCAATCAGCTCAGAATATTGGGAGCCAAAGTCTAAAATCACCAGCATTTGGCGGTTAAGCGGTGGCAGTGAGACGTCGCCAAGGGTGGTGGTGGGTTCGGTTTGAAGGGTCACGGGTTAGATCCTGCGGGTGATAGGTGGATAGGGGCGGGGCTCGGAGATGAGGATGGAGGCGATTCTACATCGGCGGGTTGAGGAGAGTGAAGCAGCTAGGAAATCAGCAGCTAGACCTTGGCCCTGGGTTTTCTCTTATAGCTGTAGTCAGTCTGATTGAGACATGTCCCGGATGAACGTTTTCAGGGCTTCTGGATGCCCTAACCGGCCATGGTGATAACTTCTATCTCCTAGATGCCAAGTCTAAATCAAGGCCCGGCTTAATCGATTCCGCAACGGTAAGACAGCTATGGGGCAGACCCTGCTGACCGTAGAACAGCAGGCAAAAAGGGTGAAATAGGCGGCTTTTATGGGAATTTGTAAAAAAATATCCCCTCTAGTCTACCAAAACTTGATCGAACAGACCCTCGGCGAGATGACTGCTCGCGATCACCTGTCTCTGGCGGTCAAATACCATCGTCCCGATGGCCAGCGGCTGGCCCGTGTGGGCGTGGACGTAGGCGGTAGCCCGCCGATCAATGCGCTCGACTATATATTGGTAGACCCGCTGGACGGCGGCTCCGTCGTGATCCCGCAAAATTTTCAACCCCGCCTCGACGGTTTCAGCCTGAAGCATGGCCTGAACGATGGCCAGCGGCAGGCCCTCAGCCGCACAGCAGGCGGCGAGAATTTCTTGGCGACCGTCGGCGACGTGGTGGTGGGTGTGAAAGATGCCCCCGGCCAGCTTGATCAGCTTGCCGTGGTAGCCCAGCAGCAGCACACCCTTTACCCCCAGCTGGCCCGCCTCCACCAGCATTGGCCCCAGCCAGTTGGCGGTCTTGACTCGGCAGTCGGGGTTGATCCCCAGCTTGATGGCTAAATCTAAGCCGTTTTCGCCCAGACAGAAGACTAGGTAGGGATATCTGGCGGCCTTGACCCGCAGAATTTCGCGGGACTGATCAAGCTGTCCGGGGGCGCTCAGCGGTGCTGAAATGCCAGAGGTGCCCAGCAGCGATAGCCCCTCGACCACCCCAAAGGCGGCGTTGGAGGTGCGATCGCCCAGCGCCCTGCCCTCTGGCAAAATGATCGTCACCCGCAGGGTTTTGCCCGAGGGAATTAGAGGCGTTAGGTTATGCGCCATGAGTTCTCTGGCGTAGCGGTAGATCGCCGGAGCATTGCCCTGGGTGATCTGTCGCCCAATGCCCTCGCCGCCGTCAATCTGAATAGCGTCAATCTGATCGCCGCTGCCCCAGGCCACCACCGACCACAGCGGCGTGTGGCGGGTGAGGTCGAGATTGTCGCCGGGGTCGCTGTGGGTGATCGCCAGCACCGAGCCATCGGGCAATGGCGCCAGCTGATTGATCGGAATTTCGGCTGGCTGGGGCGGGTTGAGCAGGTCGAGGGTGATTGAAGGGGGGCGATCGCCCGCGTCTATCAGCTGCCTGAGGGCAGCGATCGCCCCAGCACAGGCAAACACCGGCAGCGTATAGCCAGAGCGCGGTAGAGAAGCTGGAGCATTCGGCATCGGCCAACCGTGCGATAGAATTGAAACATCTGCTCTCAGAACGAGAACTTTTCCAAGGGGTACTTCTGTGTTTACAGGCTAGCCGCTTGCAGTCTAATCAAAGTAGGTTTTGATGGTAAGCGTAGCTGACTGTTATTTGCGCTTGACCTGGAAAGATCAGCTAAAGCCGTGATTATTTTGCAGGCCCGGAGTTGGAATGGATGAGGTTAATCAAAAAGACCAATGTTATCCAAGACGCTCAGGCTTATCCTGCTGACATTCAGAAACGTGTTTTAGCTTGGTGCAAAGTGGTGAAGCAGGCTGAATGGGCTAGCTTAGACGATATCAGAAAGACCTACGATCGCTCGGTAGACCAAGTTGGAAAATTTTTGGTTTTCAACATCAAGAGCTATCGACTCATTGTAATTTGCAACTTTAAGGCTCAGATTATTTACTACCGTTTCCTGTTGACCCACCAAGAGTACGACAAAGGTAAATGGAGGGGATGATGCTCACCCTTGATCGCGAATTCTATGGTGCACTACTGGCGGCCTATCAACCCCAAGTGATTCAGTCTGAGGCAACTTATAAAGAGGCTTTAGCTGCGTTGGAAACCTTGCTAAGTAAGGGAGAAGAACTCACTGCTGAGGAGTCAGCTGTTGCCACACTGTTGGCAACGCTGCTTGAGGCTTACGAAGATCAGCAGATCGACCAGATGCCTCCAGATGTCGTTTTACCTTGCGAAATGCTATGTCATCTAATGGAAGTAAGAGATCTAAGACAGGCTGATTTAATACCGCTGGTAGGCTCTAGGGGCTTGGTTTCTGAAATTGTAAATGGTAAGCGAGCGATTAGTAAAACCCAAGCTAAAGTATTGGCGGCATTTTTTCATGTTTCTCCCGCCCTATTTATTTAATCCAATCCCAGATCGGTAGATTTTTGACTTGTTCCAACGTGAGATCCAGATAGGTAACGCTTGCCGATTCTTCACCCTCTACATGATCTTGGCCAAAGTAGCCGCGATCGCCGTCGTGTTCGTGGGGGCCGCTGGCGATCGGCTGATATTTTCCCGACCGCCGCGCCCGGTTAAAGGGCGACCCCCAGGTCCACCGCCAGCGCGACGGGAACAGCGCCGACCCCACATTGTCGACCCAGTCGCCGTCGCCGTGGAGGTGGTAGACCTGCTCAGCGGCATCAAACCCTGCTTGGCCGTCAAAGACGCCCCCCACAGAGATCACGGTGATCTCCACCGGCAGCCACTGGTTTAGGTAAGGGGCGGCCCCTAAAGCCACCTGGGCACCGCCGCTGGTGCCCGCCATCACCAGCCGTAAGGGCGGGTTAGCTTCTAGATTGATCGCCGCCGCCGCCGCCATGCGCTCGACGATGACGGCGGCAGTGCCCCGGTTGTAGGCCTGACCGTAGCGATTGTCTGCCGAGAGCGCTACCCGCCAGAGGTTTCTCGCCTGGAGCACCATGCGGGCTGGGTTATCATCGCTACCAAGACGTTCGCTAACCTCCCACAGCCAGCGAAAAAAGGGCTGCCCGCCCACATTGTCGCTAGCAGCGGAGTAGGGGAATACATCTCGCACCACCACACAGCTGGGGATAGCGGTCTCCATGGCATCTAAGAAGGCGGCTTCGCCGTCGGCCAGCGCCTCGTTTGACACGTCGCCCACGCCGGTTAAAAACACCAGATAGCAGGTAGGGCCTTGGCCTTGGGCGACGGCATCATCGGGCAGATCGGGCCGCTCGGTGGCCAGGCCCTTGCCATCCTGCAACCACCACGACAGGGTGCTGATCGGGGCGATCGTCCCCCAGGCCAAAAA
Source organism: Shackletoniella antarctica (assembly GCA_003241845.1). Lineage (GTDB taxonomy): Bacteria > Cyanobacteriota > Cyanobacteriia > Phormidesmidales > Phormidesmidaceae > Nodosilinea > Nodosilinea antarctica. Next base: position 10,498 of record QBMN01000114.1, read on the forward strand.
GAATAGCCCCAGGGCGGTGAGCAGCTTACTGGTATCTCCCGCTGCTCGCGTGGACAGGTTTGAGAAGAGAGATTTCATGGTTGACCGCCCCAGGGGTAGACTGAGCCAGGTGATTAAGACGACATCGCATGGGTCAGCGGCATTCTATCAGGTGGTTGAGGCAGGTTTTGCTAGATGCCCTCACCCTCAACCAAGATTTCTATGAGCACAGCCATCGCTACCCCGCCGCCAAGGGCTATGCCCTGGGAATTGTGGCGCTGGCGGCAGTCTCCCACGGGCTGGGCAGCGGCCTGATTTTGCTGCTCTACCAGCCCTCGCTGCTTCAGCTCGGGCTAGGGGTGCTGATCAACATCGCCAGCGTGATCGCCGGCTACTACCTGTGGACCTACGCCATCTGGAAGCTCGATACCTACATGGCTCCGCCCGTGCCCCCTTACCGGGAATTGCTGATTCCGGTGGGGTTTGCCTACACGCCCCAGGTGCTCAACCTGCTGACGGTGATACCGCTGTTTGGCCGACCGATTACCCTGGCGCTGGCGGGGTGGACGCTGCTGGGGGCGATCGCCGCCGTGCGCGCCGGGCTAAATATTGGCCTAGCCAAAGCCGCGCTGCTGGCCGGGGTGGGCTTTACCCTGGTGCAGGTGGCGATCGGCCTGGTGCAAACGGGGGTGCAAAACTGGGTAGCGGCTTAACCAGGCAGAGAAACCGGGTTTCTGGGCTGCGATCGCCCCCTGACCTGGAATGCACCAAAAGAAACCCGGTTTCGGCTGCTTTACCCTTCTCCAGTAATCGATAACGAATCAACCCAGATGCGGGGACAGAGGCCGCCGGGGGTAATTTCGGCCTCAGGCTCGACGTGGATGATCGCCTTCAGCAAGTCTCTAAAGTCGCCCGCTACGGTGGCCGACTCAATGCTGGTGCGATCGCCGTGGTTCACCAGCCAGCCGTCAAAGGGCAGCGAGAACGAACCCTGAAGCGCATTCACCCCAGCGTGCAGCGCCTGCACATCGTCAATCAAGATCACGTTCTCAGCCTGCTCTAGGGAAAACTCACCGCTGGCCTCGGCCCCCGGCAGCACCTCGTAATAGCTGGGGCTAATCGAGATCTTGGCCCCAATGCTGGCGTGGCCCGTAGGCGTCGCCCCCAGGCGCTTCGCTGTGCCCGCGCTGTGGAGAAACTGGGTGAGCACGCCTTTTTCAATAATGGGCACCCGACGGGTGGGGGTACCCTCGCCGTCAAAGGTCTCGGCGCTGACGTTTTTGGGGTGCAGGGCATCGTCGTAGACCGACAGCAGCGGCGACGCCACCACCGTACCGAGCGACTCCACCGTCGAAAGGCTGCGGTTATCGAGCACGCTCTGGGCGTTGTACATATTTGAGAAGGCCCCCAGCAGGCTCAAAAACGCCTCACCCGAAAACACCACCCGATACTTGCCCGAGGCCACCTTGTTGTAGTCAAGGTGGCTAATGGTTTTTTCGGTGGCTTCTTTCAGACAGCCCTCGATATCTAACAGCGGCAGCCCCCGATTGACGCGCATAGCCCCGGCAGAGCGAGGCTTGCGGCCCTCCTGCTCGGTCTTGCTGTAGAGGTAGAGCGAGGTGTAGGAGCGGGCCTCCTGGCGTAGTGCCCCGGCACTGTTGAGGTAAAACCGATCAATGCTGCGCTGGGCCAGACCGTTGTAGGGCACGCTGGCGATCGCCGGATGCGCCTCCAGCAGCTGCTTCTCCGCCGCCACCAGGGTGCTGATCAAGTCGCCCACCGGGGCCGCTGGCACCGTCTCCACCTGCACATCGGCGGTGGGGGCCACCGACTCTGGGCTAAAGTCAGGGATGTTGTCGCTGACTCCGAAGGCACTGGCCTCCTGAGCGGTTTGCAGCGCCAGATCCATCCCCAGCGGATCGACATCGCTGGTGGAGGTCACCCCCACCTTGCCGTCGGAGTTCCACACTCGCACGATCACGCTGGAGCGGTTCGAGGCCTTGACCTGCTTGGGGTCGCCCTTATCGACCTGCACGCTGGTCTCATCTACAGAAGACCCATACAGGTCGTATTTAGAAATGCCGAGCTGCTTGGCGCTCGACTCGGCGTAGGCGGCGATGTCTTGAATAGAGGGCATGGGGTGAGGGAGTGGGTAGAGAGCTAAACTAAATCGGGAACTGCTATAGACGAATGTCACCGAATTAAGGCTGGTGGGCAGTGCCCACCCTACGGCAGACCAAGGCTTCTGGCGATCTGCGAGGGTTAATTTCAGCTTATGTCAGTGCCATTCGGCTATAGACACTTTCATGTCTTTGGCTTTCATGGCTTTGATAAGAGCACTGTTCTACAAGTTAGGAGATTTCCAGGAAAGCAGATATCAGCTTTAATTCAGCGACTGTAGCCGCTGTAGGGTGGGCACTGCCCACCGTTGGGAAACTATTTTCCAGAAGTCGCCTTAGACCCGTGTCGTCAGAGTCCACAGCAGTTACCTTCATATTTTAGGACAAGCCAGATAGGTCAGCGGAGACAGGGCGATCAGCCTGGGATGCCTGAGTGGATCTCAAAAAACCTGTCGGCAGTGAGGCCGCTCGTTCTGACAGGCTCTCCTCTGTCAATATGTAGCTCACGTAACAATCTGGTGAGTGCTGCTCCAGGAAATTACAGCATTTGTTAACGGCATCGCCCCAACATTAAGGTGAAAATAAGCGAGAGCTGCTAGCCAAACCCTAAAAGCTATCAGTAAACTAGGATACAGAATCTAAAGATTCTTGTCTGGCTTATTTGACGTAATTGTCATGGGCAGCTCCTCGTCGTTACTGGGTTTTAGGCATGCTTCAGTCCCTCCATTACTCCATTGACATCATCCGTGATGAAGCTCGACAGCTGATTCAAAAGGGTGTTGTCAGCCGCCAGCAGCCCATCTACACGCTCTGTCGTCATATTCCTGCCCGAGAGTGGGCCTTGGTAGAAGGTGAGTTAGAGGCATCGGATTTTTTGCTGCGCGATCGCGTCGGCGACCTGATGGGCCGCGAAGACTGGGAAAATGACTAGGCATTTGGCCTGAGATCAGCTCCATCCAGGTTCAGCAGTGCAGTTCTGACTGCGGGACAGCTACAGCTCCCGAGCTTGACTTGGTATCTCCGGTAAGCAATCTGGCCTAATGGTTTTCAATTATCCAAACAAACTGAGCTGGGCTGAGGAATCATCTTCCTCGGCCCTTTGTTTTTCGGCTATGTCCCACAGCAGCTCGGGCAGATCGGCCCCGGCCTGCTGAAGCCGGTGGTAGACCTCGCGGACGATCGCGGGCGACTTGGCCTCCTGGGGGCAGTGGGCAAAAAAATACACGTCGGTGCCCGCCGTCAACCACTGGCGCAGCCGGGGCACCCATTCATCAAAATAGGGCTGGTTGTAGGCCAGGTCAGGGTGGCTGATGTAGCGAATGATCGTGAAGGCCGCCGTCACCTCGGGCTGGAGGGGCACCCTGGGCTTTTTGCGCTCTGAGCCGATCTGGGGGTCATCGTCGGGGGTGTCGATGCAGTCGTAGATCGGGCGGGTGTCGAGCAGCACCCGGCCTACGCCCAGGCTGGTGAGCATCTGGTTGAGGCGGGCGGCGTGGGGTTCGGCAAACCAGCCCAGGTGGCGCACTTCTACCGCAATCGGCTGCTGCTGCCGGGGCCAGCGGGCGAGAAATTCTCGCAGGTCGCCGATCTGCTCGGGGCTGTAGGTGGGCGGCAGCTGAATGAACAGTGGCCCCAGGTTTTCACCCAGGGGCGTCAGGGTTTGCAAAAATCGGTGAGCCGCTTCGATCAAAGGCACCAGTTTGCCCTGGTGAGAAAAAGCGCGGGGCAGCTTGGGGCAAAAGCGGAACCCGGTTGCCATGGTGGCGGCCCAGCGATCAATGGTTTTGGCGTCGGGCATGGAGTAGAAGGTGGTGTTGCCCTCGACGGTGGTCATGCGATCGCAGTACAGCCGCAAAAAATCCCCCGCCTTGCTGCCTTTGGGGTAAAACTCCCCCACCCACTCCCTAAACGCCCACACCGCACACCCGGTAAAGTAAGCCCCCGCCATGCACCCTCAGCCCCACGAAACAACAGACCCATTCACCCTAAACGTTTATTAAGTCTCGGTTAACTCACCCTAAAACGCGTTTACCTGAAAGGGACGCCCTACCTAACTATCCTATGGACTTTGAATCTCTTCTGGAATCCCTGAATCCAGATGCTATGCGGGTGGAGCCTGGCACCAAGGCCAACCTCGCCACCTTTGACCCCGACTTTACCGGCGATTTTCAAAAAAAGAAAGCCAAAAAACTGCTGAAGAAGACCGTAAAACAGATGGCCCGCCACCAGGACGTGCTCTACGCCCAAAATACCTACGCCCTGCTGCTGATCTTTCAGGCGATGGATGCGGCGGGCAAAGACAGCACCATCAAAAACGTGCTGTCGGGCGTCAACCCCCAGGGGTGCCATGTGGTGAGCTTTAAGCAGCCCTCCAGCGAAGAACTCGACCACGACTACCTGAGGCGAGCTAGCCAAGCCCTGCCCGAGCGGGGCAAGCTTGGCGTCTTCAACCGCTCCTACTACGAAGAGGTGCTGATCGTGCGGGTGCATCCTGCCATCCTTGACCAGCAGCAGCTGCCCGCCAGCGCCAGAGGTGAACATATCTGGAAGCAGCGGTTTGAAGACATCAACAACTTTGAAAAATACTTGACCAACAACGGCATTGTGGTGATGAAGTTCTTTCTCAATGTGTCAAAGGAGGAGCAGAAACAACGCTTTCTTGATCGGATTGATCGCCCCGAGAAAAACTGGAAATTTTCGGTCGCCGACGCCAAAGAGCGGGGCTACTGGAACGACTACCGCATCGCCTACGAAGCCGCCCTCACCGACACCAGCACCGACTGGGCACCCTGGCACGTAATTCCGGCCGACCACAAGTGGTTTACCCGCCTGGCGGTAGCCAGTCTGATCGAACAAAAGCTGGCATCGCTAGACCTCACCTACCCCGAGCTGGAGGACAACCATTTAGAGCGGCTGCAGGAGGCACGGGTGATGTTGGAGAGTGAGTGAAGAGATGTGGGTGAGGGGGTGATGTGGGTGTCTACCTACCCACCCACACTCTCCAACCTCGCGGCTACTCGAAACAACTTGGCCTCTTGGTACGGTGCGGCGATCAGCTGAATGCCGACGGGAAGATTTCCCGAGCGATGGCTGGGGACAGACAGCACGGGCAGGCCAATAAACGAGAGCGGCTGGGTGTAGAAGCCTAGGTGGGGGCGCAGGGGGTAGGTTTCGCCATCGATTTCCAGCGCTGTTTGGTTAAGGGG